>NZ_JBYTCE010000017.1:0-151157 GCF_058789975.1 Paenibacillus sp. FW104-T2
TGAAAACGCTTACTAGTCAACTCATTCTTAACTCTTTATGGAAAAAAAAAGAAACACCCGTCCAATGATGAAGAAGTGGACAGGCATTTCTATTGATCCATTACAGTTATTTACGCCTTGCAAAATCAACAAACCTGAATTTGTCCGGACGGTGCCGGGATTCCGTGAACTGAAAAGGACTCGCATCCTCCAGGTAGACCTGACTGCGTACAACGACCACATTGTGGAAGCCTTCCAGATCCATCAGTCTTCGATCTTCTTCGGTAGGCTCTTCCACCAAGATCTCTTTCTTGGCAAAAGAAATGGACAATCCAAGCTGATCCTCAATGTACTCATAAATGGAATCATTACATATCTCTTTGGTTAATCCCGGGACAAGACGTTGACTGATATAGTCCTTGTCCAGAATGACACGTTCTCCATCCACATTTCTTACACGCACGATTTTCCACACTTGTTCGCCCATCCCAAAATGAATGGTTTTAAACAAGGCCTGATCTACCTTCAGTTCCTCTAATTCCTCAACATGCGTTCTGGCCCGCTGTCCCATTTTCTTGGCCAGTTCCTTGAAGCTGACCAGTCCCGAAATGGGAAAATCAATCTTGCGGATATCCAGTACAATGGATCCCTTGCCCTGAATTTTCTGAATGTAACCTTCTTCATACAGCATTTTCAGTGCTTTGCGTATCGTCTCTCTGGACGTCTGATAGCTTTCGGACAAATCAAGCTCCGATGGCAGAAGCGATCCTGCCTCGATCTCTCCCGTCCGAATATGAGCTGCGATATCTTCGTAGATTCGGATAAACTTGTTATTCATCATTCATCACCATAGTTCATTACCCTTTTTAATCATATTAGCAACCTATTATAGCATTATTGGCAGGGTTAATGCACTCGGTGGTTCTACCAGCATAGCTGATAAGTAAATGTTTACAAGGAGTGACTCAGAAACCACTTATACAGGTCAGGATTGCTGTATGTCTCATCCCAAGCATTATGGTTCCCTTCCGGATAGACGGTCAGCTTCACGTTTGCCTCTATCGCTTCAAGGGCATCCACAATTCCTTGTGATTCCGAGAGAGGAACAACATCATCCTTGGCACCGTGAAATGCCCAGATCGGCACATCACGCAAGGCTTCTGCTCTGGATGGATCGATTCCCCCGCACACAGGGGCTATTGCAGCAAATACATGGGGATAGTCGATGGGCAGATGCCACGCCCCGTAACCGCCCATGCTTAATCCGGTTAGATATACTCTCTTCGGATCTGCAGGATAGTTCTCCAGCACATGTTCAACAATGGCATGCAGAGCTTCCTTTTCCATTGCCCAGAATTCATCCTCCGGACATTGAGGTGATATGACGATAAACGGAAAGCTCTTGTCCTGATCTACAATGTTCGGAAGTCCGTTCGCTTTCACCTTATTCAAGTCACTGCCGCGTTCGCCTGATCCGTGAAGAAACAGAATAACAGGCCATTTCTGATCTGCTGGTTGGTCTTCCGTATCCGGAATGTGCAGCCAATAGTCCAATGTCAACGTTTTGGTTATTTCTTTGACGATTCGATGCCCCGTCTGGGTCATGACTGTCCCCTCACTTCTATTCTCTAATCTTCTTCAACGCTTCGTCCAGAGCTCCAACCACCTTGTCACACCAAACGTCAAATTCAGGATCTTCGGTTTGCAGCTGTGGATGATCCAGCATATAATGTATCGTTTTCCGTATTCCCTGATCCGCTCTCGTTGTTGCTACAAATTCAGGTACAAGCCTCTTGAGTTTGCTATTGTCGAATACGACCGTGTTGGCCTTATCTCCAAGCAAACCGCCGCGAAGGTCCTGATCACTGCATGCAGCCAAAAATTCCGAAGGGACATGAACCGCATTCAGCTTGACACCAAGTACTCCTGCGATAATTTCATAGATTTGGTTCCACGTCACGGACTCGTCTGAGGTAATATGTACAGACTCACCAATGGCATGGATATTACCCATAAGACCGATAAAACCTTTGGCAAAATCACTATTATGCGTAATCGTCCATAGCGATGTGCCGTCACCGTGAATGATTACGGGTTTGCCTTCACGAATCCGCTTGAGAACCTGCCAGCTTCCTTTGGCTCCATGCACGCCCAGAGGCACAGACAGGTCACCATACGTATGGCTTGGACGTACAATCGTCACCGGAAAACCATGCTCCCGGTACTGCTTCATCAGATAGTCTTCACAAGCGATCTTATTGCGTGAATACTCCCAGTAGGGATTGGATAATGGTGTACCTTCCGTAATGCGATAGTCGGCAAGTGGTGTCTGATAGGCTGATGCCGAGCTTATAAATATGAACTGTTTGGTTTTGTCTTTAAATAAACGATAATCTCTTTCGAGCTGTGACGGGACAAAAGCGATAAAGTCTGCAACGACATCAAATTCAAGATCTACAATAAGTTCTGCCACCCGTTCTTCATCGTTGATGTCGGCCTGCAGCACATTGACTTCCGCGGGCAGATCATCATTACGATTGCCGCGATTGATCAAGTAAAGCTCACAACCCTGACTGGCGAGCTGATGCGTAATTGCCGTACTGATTGTACCCGTTCCTCCAATAAATAGCGCTTTCATGTTAGGCCACCTCCAGATGAAATGTCTCACAAGTCCATGATAGCACGCATGCAAAAGAGGAGCAAAGCCAGCTTGTCACTGACTCTGCTCCTCTCGTTTAAACGACCTTAATTGTTCCGTATATCATGTACATGCCGCAGTGAATTTCATATTCTCCAGGCTGCAAATTTTCATCAATCGTGTAGTAGTTGTCTCCTTTTTGCATGTACAAATCCATTCCCAGATCTTGTGAACCAACCGATTTCACATGGGTGACTGACCGGGTAAGAATAAAATTAATTTTAGTTGGAACTCCTGCTTTAACCTCAATCACCCCAGGCTCGAATCCGTCATTACTTACATTCACATCAATGACTTCATATCCTTCCAATTCTTCAGACGTCTTCGCTTGTGCTGTTACCGAACTTCCTGCACCGGGAGACATATCCTTGCCCATGAAATAAACGAGAAATGATCCGAGTAATACAATAACAGCAAGGCCCAGCGTAAACCACGGCCACATTTTCTTGATTGAGCTATTCATATCAGCATGCCTCTTTTCCTGAAATAAAAGTACAGCCTATATCATACCTTAACCCGCTGCAGAAGAAAATGGCTCCTATGGGCCATGTCAGATCATACTTAGCAAGGGAGGGCTCTATATCCAACTGAAAACTTCGTTTCATTAGAAAAAGCCTGATTACTCAGGCTTCTCTATGTTTATATTCATTTCCATGATAACTCTAGCGCATCCCCTGCTTACTAGGGTTAGTTAAGAGGAATACTGCGGAGCACTTCGACTCCGTTTCAACCGCATTTTATACAACTCTGGCAGAGCAACGCCGATCAGAACGATAATGACGCCAAACCACTGCAGTCCGCTGACATGCTCATGAAGTACGATGGAAGATAACAACACCGCAACCGGAAGCTCTACTGCACCCAGAATGCCTGCCATATCGCCCCCAATATGAGGAACCCCAATGGCGAACAACACTGGTGGAATGAAAGCACCGAAGAAACCGAGCAGTAATCCGAACACAAGCAGCTGGCTCCAGATCAGTCCGTTAAACAGGAATGTCGGCGGGAACAGAATGCAGAGCAGAACCAATCCGCCGGTAACCATCCACGCGCTGCGAAAGGCAGGATGTGCTGACGGGACAGCTTTGCCGCTAAACAGCACAAACAGTGAATAACTCACAGCCGCCATCAGTCCGAGTGCAATACCCAGACCGTTAAACTCGCTCAGTCCCTGCTCCAGGAAACCTGCAGCAAGGAGTGTACCTCCAAACAGAATAATCAGAGTTAGGAAGGTTACTTTGTCTGGACGTTGGCGTTTGCTTACCGCCTGAATCAACACGCTAATCCAGGTAAACTGAAACAAGAGAATAATCGCGAGGGATGCGGGAATGTAACGTAATGACTGATAGTACACCAAACCTGTTATAACTGTTGGCGTTCCGGCAGCCATTAACAGTAGACGCTGCTTCCATGTCAGACGCGTAAACACACTGGTCGCTGCTGTTTTTCTAGTCTGTGATCTGCGTTTAGTTTTAAATTTCGTATATAGTGCCAGCAACCAGGACAGGATGAACCCCGTGACCAGCTGTGAACCAACAACCTCTCCGAGTTGATATCCTTCACCGTATGCCAGTACAACTATAGTGGACAAGATGCCATAGCTCATCGCTCCAGCGAGAACGGACAAATAGTATTTCATTATGAATAAACCTCCTGATGATCGATAATACGTCCGCATGTCTAATCCATGCCAAGGTCACAACTTGCCATCCAAACGCAAAAAATCCTAACTTCGAGCAAGGAATAAATGATATTCCTGGCATCGTAGTTAGGAAGTATAGGCTTCCCGTAGAGACCCTCGCCCTGTGTACACTTTTGGCCTGCGAGGTTATACGAAATGAAGTATGCTTTTGTGATGTTACGTATGTGACGACTTTTCATATATTACATGGCAGGTGAGATGGTGTCAACCCCATCATTCCATTGAAGATGAAATTGGACAGCTAGGGATATCGAACGATATCATCCAGGGCATTATCTCATTCAGGAGTTTCCCAAGCCAACGTTTGTTCCAAACCCTCCTGTAAACCTTGCAGATCCAAGCCGTCCACGGCAAAGGCTTCCCTGATCAATGCAGGTGCCACAAATTCATCGTATTTGCCTAGATACGGGGCCTCGTCTTCCGCCAGCAGTCCTGAAGCATCCTCAACGGTTCGGCATTCGCTCATAATCTCTGCCAGAAGTGTTCGTGCATCCACTTTACCAGAGACGACAAAATAATAAGGCTCCATGGGCACGACAGAACGCAGTGCAAATCGATCGGACAGATTATGCTTCATCAATCGTTCCAGTGTTCGAAACGATTTGCTTCCCACCCAAGGGAGGACGTACAGGGAATCACCGCCAGCCGGAATAACCACCTGCTTCAGCAATCCGCTTTCCCGTGCCAACCGGCGTGCACGCTCCAAGCGATTCACCGCTTGTGGAGACAGATAAGGATAGATCACTGAATCCGATAGAACCTCACGCATTTTCTGAATGACCAGCGTATGAATGTCACCCCCCGCTCCAAGCCATAGGGTGTCCACTTTGCCTTTGGCCGCCTTCACATATACGGCTTTGTGTTTATGATCCACTTCTTCCACTTTCCACAGCTTTCCTGCAAGTGAGAAGCAATAGCCAGGCGGTGGAACTGTCGTAATCGAACCGATTTCCTCTGAACCATTCAGCACCTTGTGTTCCTCATCGTCTTTGAAAACCGCGTAAAATCGATAATTATTCACCGTTTTTTCGCCAGTGAGTCCAATGATTAAGGTCTGTTCTTCCGTCCACTGCAGATGATCGGTTTCAATCAAATAATTTAAGAACGTCTGGTACTGATCTGCCCGGATCTGACTGAACGGCGCAAGAGACAGCACGGCATACGCGAGTTCGCGTGGCTCTGCCTCCCCCATGCTTTTCAGCATGCTCATCGTCTGATGGTAGAGAACACCCATTGGCATTTTGCGAGCCTCAAGCGGTTCGACCCATTTGGTCTTCACATACAGCTCTATGACTGCAATGGCACGCAGCAGCGTCCATGGCATGCGAGCTGGAAGCTGCGCTTCTTCATCCTCTTCTTCCGGACAAACGAATAACATTTCCGAAGCCATGTCATCCCGTCTTCCTGACCTTCCCAGACGCTGGACAAAACTCGAAGCGCTGTATGGGGCACCGAGCTGCACAACCCGTTCCAATTCCCCGAGGTCAATCCCAAGTTCCAATGTTACCGTAGCCGCAGCTACTGCCGGACCCACCCCGGTCCGCAGGGCCGCTTCCGTCTCTTCGCGAAGCATGGCTGATATGCTTCCGTGATGTACATGGAATACATCCCTTTCTTCCCGCCGTGCAGCGACTCTTCTCATTTCAAGGATGGTCACTTCGGCATCCGTTCGGCTGTTGGTGAAGATTAGTGCCTTTTTGCGATGTGTACTCTCATAGATGAACTCGTAATAGGCTTTGCGTGCGTTGTGCAGATGTTCGGCCTGCTCCTCATCCCGGGCATCAGGAAAAGAGAAATGCTCCACCCGCAAGCGCAGCTTGCGGCCGCCTGGAGAAGACACTACATCTACCCCTTCCTGCGTTCCAGCTGCCAGCCATGAAGTTGCTGCCTCATAATCACTCAGCGTCGCAGATAATCCAACTCTGCGGGGTCTGCAGCCAGCCATCCGTTCAATCCGGGCCAATTCACTCAATACCTGAATGCCCCGATCTGCTCCCATGAATGCATGGACCTCGTCAATAATAACGTACCGCAAATCATGAAACAGGGCTGGTATGGCATTGGGACGGTTCATGAGCAAACCCTCCAGCGATTCCGGTGTAATCTGGAGCACGCCGGACGGATTACGCACCAAACGTGTTTTTTCCGCTTGAGGCACATCCCCGTGCCAGTGCCACACCGGTATGTTGCCCTCAGATAGCAGATCCTTCAGACGCTCAAATTGATCATTAATCAGTGCCTTAAGTGGCCCGATGTACAAAATGCCCACCGATTTGGAAGGACGTTCATACAGCTCCGTCAGTGCAGGAAAAAAGGCTGCTTCCGTCTTGCCTGAAGCCGTTCCTGCCGCGATCAGCATATGATGCGGAGTATCGAAGCAGATATGACAAGCCTCAATCTGTGCAGGGCGGAGCGAATCCCATCTTTTTTTATAAATAAATTCCTGGACAAAAGGTGCCAGCCTGTAAAAAGGATTGTCCCTCATAATTCAAATTCCGCCAGAAAATCGTCCATCTCATCCGGAGCAGAAGATGCTGACGTTCCTTTGCCGCCATCCTGTGGCTCGGCTGCCCGCTCCCCAAGCAATTGGGCATAGGTCACTTCCGGATTCTGGTGGAGCGTATGCAGTACATCCATAAAATCTCGCACTACTTCACGGGTTGTTAACAGCTCATCCGCCCCGAGACGGTTCACCGCCGTTTGCATGAAATCAACCAGATCTTCGTCCGTCAAGCTGGCAAGGTAACCAAAGTGAAGGGCATGAATCTGACGCAGCTTCTGCAACAGGATGAGAATCTCTTCATGAGATAACATCGCAAGCTTTAAAATAGGTCCTGTGTAATTCGCATATTCTCTCGCTGCATACCGACCATCGATCAGTCTGGAACGAAGCGCCTCATAACTAAACAATCCGCGTCTCTCATCCTCTACAAATTGCGGCGTACCGCCAACAAAGATGCCGAGGTGCTCTGCCTTGCCCTGCATTGTATCATTAAACATGGTCAGCAATTTCTCATAATTGCTCTGCCGAGAGATGCTATTTGTGATTTTGTACAGATTCACCGCTTCATCAATAAAGAGCAGCAATCCTTTATAACCTATACGTGCCGTAAACTCCGACCATAATTTGAAATAATCATACCAGTTGTCATCATCGATGATCACGCCGACAGCAAGTTCCTTTTTGGCTTCTGTCTTGGTGGAATACTCCCCTCTGAGCCAGCGAAGCGCAGCCTGTTTGCGATCATCATCTCCCAGCTTGTATCCGTTCCAGTACGAAGCAAGAACTTTGGCAAAATCAAAGCCGTGCACCAGGTTCTGCATTTCGTTCGTGACCGCGTAAATCTGCTTCTCCACCTCGGACGGCAGAGCCGGATCATCAGGTCGCAAGCCCTGGTTCTGCATCGTTTGCTGCTGCAGGGCAGCAATCCACTTTTGCAGGATCGGTTCAAGTGCTCCGCCATCCGGACGTGTGCGCGTGGACAGACGGGTCATCAGTTCTCGGTACGTTGCAAGTCCTTGACCTTTGGTACCTACCAATCTTCGCTCTGGGGACAGGTCTGCGTCTGCTACAACGAACTCCCGGTCCATCGCATAGTTGCGAATCATTTGTAAAAGAAAGCTTTTCCCGCTGCCGTATCTTCCTGTAATTAGTTTAAATGCTGCTCCGCCTTCGGCAATGTTATCCAAATCACGCAATATCGCGTCTACTTCAGGCTTGCGGCCGACGGCAATCTGCTCCAGTCCAATTCGCGGCACAACACCCGCTGTCAATGAATTCACCAGCGCGGTGGTCAGCCGTTTCGGTATTTTTAGTTCTGTCACTGTCCTCTCACCTCTTCACATGTTCAAATACATTCATATATTCAGAAACAATCCGGTCACTGTCGATCAGCAGGTCACCAATCGTTTCCATGGCCAGATCGTTAATTTCATCAAGCAGAAGTGCAGGCATTGTTCCATAGTGTTCAGCCACAAGGTTCAGTTCAGTATCGGGGTTCTCGCTGAGCAGAGCATGAATGGCCATCACATGCTGAGGAGCAAGCTGGTCCACCAAGTGGGTCCACTCTTCATCCAATTCCCCGGCAATCGCTTCCTCCCACTGTAATCGGACTGGCGTATTATTCGTTGCGACGGCTTGGGAACGTTCAGCTAACGCCTCATCAGCCTCTGGTTCGAGAGCGTGATCCTTATACAGTTCGGTCATGTATTTCACGGTGTGGTTCGCTTCTCCCTCAACGGCAGCCTGCTGTTCGAAGGAAGCCGCTCCCTGTACCTGCTCCACATCTTCCTCAATCGTTAAAGCCTGGCGGACGTATTCACTCTCCTGCTGTAATGCCGTCAGTTTCTCCGCATCAATTCGAATGATTGGTTTCTCGGCGGCATCTTGTTTAGCGGCATATACCTTGTCCAAATATCGTTCGATCAAGCCTGCGAGTTCAGGTTCCAGAGTCTTTCCACGCAATCGGCCTCTGAATCCGAGCAGTTCCCGACACTTGTTTTCGGTACATCGAAAGACGCGTGTAACCAATTGAACAAAATCCGAATTCTCTCCAACCGGAACATAGGATAAGGGAACCGTTTTTCCATAAAGGGTATCGTCATATACCGCTTTGCGAAACAAGACCCGCTCCGTTGTTCTCGGTTTATCCTGTATGAACTGGTCCGCGATCCCTGCCTGACGTGTTCGCAGCAGATAGGAATCGACGAGCACCATAACCTTGGGAATAACCTCTTCCAGAACTCCCTGGCCTCCATCCCTATAAAATTTGCTGAGCGTGATGTCATAGTCATAATATCGCCGCAGCAGATTCAACGAAACGTCGGAGATTCGATTCTGCAAAATCCGGTGCATCTCCATATCCTGTATCTCAGCGGGAAGATATCCACTTGAAATGTTCAGAATCTCGGACAACGGCATATCCAGTTGATGAACCAGCGTGTAATCCACGAGCCATTCCTGCATATAACCGTCAAGCTGCGGATTCCGGGCACGGTATTGTATCCATAACTGTTTCAGTTGATCAAAACCCGCTTGAGGATCTCTCCACCCTACTCCGTTAATCAATTCATACGTATGAACGAATACGTAGGACAGATCTGTATCCGGGAAACGTCCTTGCCTCACTTCCGACCTCCAGTACAAGTACCACTCGCGCTGGGACTCGTTCATGACACCATAAGTCGGCCAGTAGCTCATAAAGGGAACAAACGGAGCAGGATCTCCCTCCATTTTTTCAAGTTGCCGCGCCTCTTCCACGAATCGCTTCTCCGAAGACAATATGCTGCCACCAGCACGGCTTGAATGAAATTGCCTGTGGGGAATGGTTGAACGTTCAGGCACCGGAACAGCCGAAGCTTCTGGCTCTTCGGTCAGATCGATCTCCATAAATTCCAACTGTCTTGAATGGTCTTTCATTAAAACTGTTTCACCCTCCTCCATAAATCATAATACGAACAAGTGTATCCATATGCCTCATTATAGCACTTGTCCTGTGACAATGGCGATGAGAATGCATTTTTCAAAAAAAGAAAGAATGGCGCTCAAACTGTTCTCCAGTTCAAACGCCATCCTATAATTAATCAACAGTCTTGATCAAATGAATTTGCGATCCATTGTGGGATATTATACCATGGTGATCCGATTTTTCCCTTCACTCTTGGATTGAAGCAGAGCCTGCGTTGCCTTTTCAATTAAATCAGACACGGACAGACTATCTTCAGGCACCATGACAGCACCGCCCACACTGACCGTAACGACTTCATCCGGGCTTGATGGGTCTCGCTGAATCTGAAGAGCAAGCACATGCTGCCTGATCTCATCTGCAAGCTGGTCAGCCTGTTCGGACGTTGTGCCCTTGAGTTTCAGCATAAACGTTCCTCCGCGCAGGCGAGAGATCAGCGCTTCATTCTGCTCACTCACGACAGCCAGCACTTCGCCAATCCATTGCAGGCAAAGATCACCGCCCTGAAGACCGTAGGTAGCATTATAGGATCGGAAATCGTCAATATCAATAATCAGCAATCCCAGGCTGCATTTTTCCTGCAAACACGCATCCCAATCTTCCTGAAGCTGAGATTTAAATATGGATTGAATAGGCATCTCCGTTAATGGATCTGTATTAAGATAGTTTTGCAGCTGATTGGTTGTCTCCGTATAACCTTCCTGCTCGTGGTTGGATACTCCACTGTTCAGGACCACCATGACCGAAGGTTTGCCTGCGTGCCTCACCGAAGCAAGGGTAACCTCCAGGAGCAGGGAAACTCCTGCAGCTGTTGTGAAATAGGACTGATTTGTGTACAGACGTGTATCGTCCAATTTCAACTCCTCCAGATGCTGCTGTAAGACGGTTCTTGCATTATCGGGTACGAATTGGCTGAATTCCATGCCGTTCAGAAGCTTGGAGTTTTCATACCCGAGCAGTTCTGCCGCCCTGTTATTGCAGTATATAATCTTGCCATCCGTCAACGTAAAGAAGGCTACAGGTGAGAATTCCATCAGCTGTAAATAGCGTTGTTCATTTTGCCGCAAAATACGTGCATTTTGCAGTGCCTGCTCTTCGGCCTGAACCAGCTGATTTTCCGTTTGACGACGTACAATGCTTTTGAGCAAAGGCAGCACATTCAGTTCTTTTGTTGTCCATGGATAGGAGGTGGATTGTACAACCTCTCGCCATTTTTCAAACGATTTACGCGGAGAGAGACGCACTCCGTCATCAGTCTTTATAACTGCCTTGGCCGGGTCCCCAGCCCAATCAACAAGCTGGATCACTTCAGGCCGGAACCAGATCATATAATGATGCTCCCCGGGTGAAATTGCAACATAAATTACGCCAGACACTTTCTCCTTGTAGGCTACCGCAGGACCGTACTCCAAACTAAGCTTGGATGTATGATAACTGTAGTCCTCTGATTTACCCGCAAGCCAAGCCGCAAGCTCACGTACTTGTTCACGTGTCGGTGTATCGCCATATAACATTAATTTATCCTGATAGCAGATGGCCGCCCCGGAAGCACTCATGAGACCAAGTAACGTTTGCTCTTCACTCTCAAGCTCTTCCAGAATTCTGGAAGGACTGGTATTCCCGATAAATATGCTCGAAATCCGGGAAGCAGCTTCCCGCGACCTGATCTCTGCCTGATATTCATCCAGCTGTTGACGCTGGAACAATTCACTGGAGAAAAATGCACCGAGGAAGTTGCATAAGTTGCGAACACGGTGAGGGACATATCTGGCCGAGTAATGATGGCATGTAATAAGGCCCCACAGCTGATTGTCATGAATCAGAGAAATCGTTACTGTCGCCCCAACGCCCATGTTCTGTAGATATTCAATATGCAGTGGCGATACACTGCGCAGAACCGAAAGACTTAGATTGAGCGGTTTACCCGTCAAAGGCTGCAGTGTAGGGGTGATCTCTACAGGCTGGTAATTAACGTTAACGATGGTACGCAGCCAGTTCCGCAGATACAATTCACGCGCTTGTTTAGGAATGTCCGATGCCGGATAATGATGTCCGAGAAATGGTTCAAGCTGTTCCTCACGCGCTTCCGCAATGACCTTACCATTCCATTGCTCGTCGAATTCGTAAATCATGACCCGGTCGTAACCGAGCATTTCCTTCACTTGCTCCGCTGCAATCTGACTAGCCTCAATTCGGCTGTCCGTGCTCTTGATTCGTCCAAAAAAGCGTGAGATCCACTCAAAATCATTACCTTCCATCGTTCTGCTCTCATTGGAAGGCTCCATCTCCAGTATGAGCAAACCTTCGCTCTCATGGCTCACCGACGTGAACACCTGATCATGTCCAGCAATGTTGATTGTGAGATCCATATATTGCAGATCTGAGGTTACAGAAGCACTAAAGCTGCGAGCAAGGATCTGGTGAAGACTTTCTCTGCCAATCAGATTTTCGAGAGGCAGACCGAGCACTTTATCGGTTTCAAGGCCGAGAAGCTCTTCTGTATTCAGACTGCATTGAACAATGGTAGGGACATTCTGGGTATTCACAGCCAAAAGCACACCATGAGGCTGAATGAAGCCGGGTATATGAATCGGTTCTTTATCGCAATTGTTTAGATCTATAGGATCATTGGTGTACACACCTTGATGAAGCAGCGTACGGTTCAGCAGATTATTATTATCTTTCCTGGACTTCGATTCGGCCATGGCCTGAAAAAAACCCCTCTCATGATATTCCAATATATAAATTTAAAAGGATTCTTTCATTACAAGTACTCGCTAATTACAAGTTTATATATCTCATTTGGTATTTATCCATTGGTCAAGCAGCCTGAAAGTTTCCGAAGCCGTATGAACCATTTCATTTTGATCTTCCTCGCTGTGAGCGAATTGAACCAGCTGCGCCATGAATTCGGCCCATCTTGTTCTGGTTTCCGAACCATAAGCATTGAAATATTCAAGTCCGCGACCCGCTTCAATCGGCAAAAACTGAGAGAGACGTTTGGTTATGATCTGCCCTCCGTTAGTAGACCCTTCAATGACGTACAGATACCCGAACAATCGTGCAGGCGAAGATATATCCGGCAATTCCTCACATCTTGGCAGCCGCTTGATATCGTCATCACTAGAACCTAAATTACGCAGGTCGTTTTCAAGCAAAATGGCTTTGCCCCGGATTCCGTAATCAAGTCCTGTATTCTCCCAGAACGGCTGCTGCAGAGCAAGTTCTTCCAGTGGTTTTAAGAAACCGTAAAATTTCTCTAGATATTCCTTATACTCTTCTAAGCTCACGGTTTGATTCATAATAGCCTTCGCATAGTCGTTCTGTTCCACTTGTCTGTGATAGTGAGCAGTCTCACTCTTTAGACGTTCCATAATGGTACTGGCTGTCATGTAATCACACCTTTCTCTACTTCCTTCATCAAGATTAAAACCAAACGAAAACCGCATGTTTAGTGCATGTTAAAAAGATGCCTTAATTAATCCAGATAAAGATTCTATGTAAGTATACTTTTTCTCGCAGAAGAAAACTACTTGTCCCCCGTACCGTTACCTTTGGAACGTTTTATACAGTTGTTAATGTACGTCCTCCCTCATATCTGTAGTCCATTCTCATTGTATTACGAGGTGAAAAGACCCCGAATATCGTATTTGCCGGAAGCCACCATTCATTTATTTCCGCTTTTAACATTGGACAATCTAGCAGTGCAATACACCACACGTTATTTAGCAGCAAGTTACAATGGTTAATGCTGGGATTTCATCAAAATGATACACTGAGGATATATTCTTTCACTGGAGGTATCGTATTCATGGAGGTACGTGTTCAAGAAATTATCGATCATTTGACTGCTCATGTAGAATTGCGGGATGACACGGTGGATCAGTTAATTAGCGGATCGATGGATCAACTCGTCTCGGGCATCGTTGTTGCATTCATGCCCACTCAGCAGGTCATTGAACGTGCGGTTCAACAGGGAGCCAATCTGATCATCGCCCATGAGCCCCCCTTCTATAACCACCATAGTCATACGGATTGGCTAACCGAAGATCCTGTCTATCAGACGAAGCGTAACCTCATTGATGAAGCAGGAATTGCCATTTACCGCTGTCATGATTCCATTCACCAAGTTCAACCCGACGGCATCACCGAAGGTTTAGTCCAAGCATTGGGATGGACATCCTTCCTTGAGCAGAGGAAGCCGGAAGCAGATATTCTTTCCTTTGATACGGGTATGACAGTTCAACAAATTGCAGAATATATCAAACAAACACTTCAAATTGAATATGTGCGCGTTGCCGGTAACTTGGAGATGACTTGCCAGCGTGCAGCGGTATTGGTTGGTTTTCGCGGTAATGGGAATCTAACCATCCCCCTCCTGCACAACGAACGATTGAACCTGATTATCGCAGGCGAGGGCTTCGAATGGGAAACACCGGAATACATACGTGATGCTGTACAGCAAGGCAGGCAGCAGGCTCTTATTATGATCGGACACGCCGAAAGCGAGTCTTCCGGGATGAAACTCCTTGCCATGAAGCTAGATCAAGCTTATCCTGAATTGCCTGTGACTTTTGTTGGAGAACAGCCTGTATATAACGTGCTTTAATTGATTTTGGCTTGATCGCTGCCCTCTGACGAAGAGGGCTTCTTTTTATTTTTCTTCAAAAAATCCTTAGTTGCTCTCTGACTGATTAAGTTTAGATTGTACGACCTCCACTTCGCTCACATGTGGATTTTTATGCTCCAATGTTGTACGCTGATGGCTATGGTTTTGGAGTTCAGGACATTTGTCCTTGGCGATCGGGGCACTTCTATCATTTAATAGAAGTCGAAGTAACACAGTGATAAGGAGCGTACAGCATGAAAGGAATTATTTTTGCATTACTCGGCGGTGCCTGCATTACGCTGCAAGGTGTGGCCAACACCCGGATTAGTACGGACATGGGTACATGGCAAGCCGCCACCATTACACAGTTTACCGGCTTTATCTTGGCAGCCATCATTCTGATGTTTGCCCGTGATGTCAATCTTCAGGGATTAAAACAAGTCAAACCGCTATATCTCGCCGGAGGAGCTTTCGGTGCGGTTATTATTTTCAGTGAAGTGTCTGCCATTCAACAAATTGGGGTAACCTTCACGATCTCTGCCCTGCTGATTGCACAGCTGTTCCTGACTTTTCTGGTCGACAGCAACGGGTGGTTTGGTGTTGTGAAGCAGAAGATGAAGCTGCCGCAATTTCTAGGCATAGCGCTCATGATTACGGGTGTTATTATTATGAAACTGTAGTTTCTTTTTAGTTTGCACAAGAACAGGTCGGGGGCGAAGTACTTTATGGAAGAAGTCCATGATGAAAATCAATTGTTAAACTACTTGAAGCAGTACCAGCTCGAAACGGTATTTCCCGAGCCCCTGCGTCCATTGATGACCGTATGTCATTTTGAAAAATGTGAATTGATCTGCCGCCAGGGTGAAGCATCCGAATACTTATATGTGCTGGTAGAAGGCAAAATCAAGATTTTTACGACGTCCGCCCAGGACAAAACACTCGTGCTCTGCTTCAAAACCCCACTTGAAGTTGTTGGAGACGTGGAGTATGTCCGGGAAAGTCATATCATCAATACCGTGCAGGCTGTCACGCCTGTCGTCATGCTGCGTATCCACTACCGGCACCTGGCCGAACATGCAGGCGACTATGCCCCTTTGCTGAAATTTTTGCTAAAGATCATTTCTCATAAGTTCTACATCGATTCAAACTTCTCAAGCTTCAACCTGATGTACCCGGTTGAGGTACGGTTAGCCAGCTACCTGCTGTCCATCTCCACCGAGGAGGCAGGTACCGTCGTACATGAGGGGCTGGATTCATTCAATCTGACGGACATTGCCAATCTGATCGGCACAAGCTACCGGCATCTAAACCGGGTCATTCAGAAGCTATGTACAGACGGGTTCATTGAACGCAACCAAGGTTTTATTCAGGTCAAGGATCGAGCCGGTTTGCGTCAAATTGCAGGTCACAACATCTATGAATAAGGAGATTACAGCTAATGATTGTTACGGGTATTTTGCTCGCATTACTTGCAGGTTCACTCGTCAGTCTGCAAACCGTTTTTAATAGTAAAGTCAATGAAAAGACCGGGTCATGGTCCACGACAACCATGGTTCTTTTCACAGGATTTCTTGCCTCATTCCTGATTTCAATACTGGTAGAAGGCAAAAACACGTTCAGCTTTCAGCATATGCAGCCATGGTATTGGGTTAGTGGCGCTATCGGGGTAGGCGTCGTATTCTGTCTCGTTCAGGGAATGAAGCTGCTCGGGCCTACCTTTGCCATATCCATTGTCCTGACCTCCCAGCTGAGTTTTGCTCTCTTGTTTGATTCAATGGGTTGGCTTGGGCTGGAGAAGATCCCCTTCTCCTGGAATCAGCTGCTCGGGGTGCTTGTAATCGTGGGAGGAATTGTACTGTTCAAATTTGGCGGCAGTAAAAGCAATACAGCGGAGAAACCTCGCCCTGCTCTGCGGTCCGATTCTTAATTACACATGCAAAAAAAGAGTGTCCTGCCATCAGCAAGATGGATTGGACACTCTTTTTCTTATAGACACAAGCATATGCAAGTAGTCTTATACAAACTCTACGTTATGATACACTTGCTGAACATCTTCAAGGTCTTCCAGGGCATCAATCAGTTTTTCAAATTGAGCCTGTGCATCCTCGGGAAGTTCAATATGGTTTTGTGCCAGCATTGTCAGCTCGGCTACGGTGAACTCAGTAACACCAGCAGCTTTGAAAGCTTCCTGTACGGCATGGAATTGATCTGGCTCCGCGTATACAATCACGGCTTCATCCTCATCCACGATATCCCGCACATCCACGTCTGCTTCGAGCAGGATTTCCAGTACTTCTTCAGCGTTTTTGCCTTCTACGCCGATGACCGCAGTTGGATCAAACATGTAAGCAACCGAACCGCTGACACCCATGTTCCCGCCGTTTTTGTTAAATGCGGAACGAACTTCAGGCGCTGTCCGGTTCACATTGTTGGTGAGAGCATCCACGATGACCATCGCACCATTCGGTCCAAAGCCTTCATAACGCAGCTCTTCATAGTTCTCGTCCCCGCTGCCTTTGGCTTTTTCCATCGCGCGATCAATAATCGCTTTTGGTACATTATACGTTTTCGCACGTTCCAGCACGACTTTCAGCGCGCGGTTTGCCTCCGGGTCTGGTTCACCCTTCTTGGCAGCTACATAAATCTCAACGCCGAACTTGGCATAAACCCGGCTTGTATTGGCATCTTTTGAAGCTTTTTTTTCCTTAATATTATTCCACTTACGACCCATATCGTTTCCGCTCACTTTCAACATGTAATCTGCATTCTACCTAGTTATTATATCTTGTTGAGACTGCTTCAACAAGTTCAGTATGACGAAATAATGGTAATGTTCATAGGAAACGGTCTTCAGATCCAGCCTGAAACGTCATCTGGCCTTTCATTAATCTTTTCGCGAATACCGGGTCAATCAAACGAATCTAGCACGAAGAGCACTCCCATAGGGAATGCTCTTTCTAACAAACGAATTCAATCAGGCATGAAACTGCTGGCCGTCCAGCACTTCAGGCACATAACCGGCACGAATAACAAAATCACCGAAATGTTCCCCTTCATAACGTTCTCTCGCATACTGATGCACCATTGGAGTCAGCGTATCCAGAATCTCTGCTTCACCAATATTTTCTTTGTAAAGCTTGTTTAGACGATGACCCGTAAAGCTGCCACCCAGATACATATTGTATTTGCCCGGAGCCTTCCCAATAAACGAAATCTCGGCGAGCATTGGACGTGCACACCCGTTAGGGCATCCCGTCATGCGAATGACGATCTCTTCGTCTCTCAGCCCTGCTTCATCCAGAACTGGTTCCAGCTTGTCGATCAGGGACGGCAGGTAGCGCTCGGACTCTGCCATGGCCAGACCACAGGTAGGCAGTGCTACACACGCCATGGAGCTTCGACGCAGTGCAGAATAATGAGCACCATCCGTAAGATTATACTGCTGAATCAGCGCTTCGATTTTTTTCTTCTTCTGACTGCTGATGTCCCCGATAATCAGGTTTTGGTTGGCTGTCAGCCGGAAATCGCCACTATGAATCTTGGCAATTTCGCGCAATCCCGTCATAAGCGGATAGCCGTCGATATCTTTTACCCGTCCGTTTTGGATAAACAACGTATAATGCCATCTGCCATTGCTGCCTTTGACCCAGCCGTAACGATCTCCGTTATGATCAAAATGGTAAGCACGTGCTGCTTCCAAGCTCCAGCCCAGGCGGTTTGTCAATTCCTCCACGAACCAGGCGAGCCCGCGGTCATCGATGGTATATTTGAAGCGTGCATGCTTCCGTACTGCACGATCTCCATAGTCCCGCTGAATCGTGACCGTTTTCTCCGCAACATCAATCATTTGCTCCGGTGTGCAGAAGCCGATGACTTTGGACACTTGTGGATACGTCTTCGGATCACCATGCGACATCCCCATTCCGCCGCCTACCGACACGTTGAATCCCTGCAGCTTGCCGTTCTCGACGATGGCGATAAACCCGAGATCCTGTGAAAATACATCGACATCATTCGATGGAGGGACCGCAATCCCAATCTTGAACTTCCGCGGCAGATATACTTTGCCGTAGATGGGTTCCACTTCCTCGTCACTCGCTCCGGTATCGATCACTTTCTCCCCGTCCAGCCACAACTCATGATATGCGCGAGTACGTGGATCCAGATGGTTGCTCACCTGACAAGCCCACTCATATACTTCTGCGTGCACATCGGACTGATTCGGGTTCGGATTACACATCACGTTCCGGTTCACATCTCCACACGCCGCAAGTGTGCTCAGCAGGGAATCGTTCACTTCACGAATCGTGTTTTTGAGGTCCCATTTCAATACACCATGAAGCTGGAATGACTGACGTGTAGTCAAACGAATGGTTCCGTTCGCATATTTATGGGCGACTCGGTCCATCATGAGCCACTGCTCAGGAGTTACAATTCCGCCCGAAGCTCGTACACGCAGCATGAACTGGTAAGCAGGCTCAAGCTTCGACTTGTTTCGTTCGTTGCGCAGATCACGGTCATCCTGCATATAGCTTCCGTGATGCTTCATCAGCCGGTTGTCATCCTCCGGAATCGAACCGCTAATGCGGTCCGCCAGCGTTTCAGTGAGACTGCCGCGCAAGTAATCACTTTTGATCTTTATATCTTCCACATCACTATTTGCGCGCTGTGGATTCAGTAAGTTATTATAAGCCATGCTGCTTTCTCCTCTCGTCTCTGCGGGTGCCTTCATCCGGTATTTCCGAATTAATACACGTCCCGCTGATAACGTTTTTCCTGTTGCAACCTAGTCAGGTACTCCGAGGCCTGCTCAGAAGTCAAACCGCCCTCTTGTTCAAGAATGGTAGCAAGTGCGCCATGAACATCATGCGCCATTTTCTTCTCATCACCGCACACATAGATGACTGCGCCTTCCTGAAGCCATTGATACAGCTCTTTGCTGTTCTCCAGCATCCGATGCTGAACATATACCTTATGCTCCGTATCCCGAGAGAAGGCCACATCCATCTTGGTGAGCACGCCGTCTTTGAGCCAGCGCTGCCATTCCGTTTGATATAGGAAATCCGTGAGGAAATGTTGATCCCCGTAAAACAACCACGTTTTGCCCTGTGCTCCCGTTTCTTCACGCTCACCCAGGAACGATCTGAATGGGGCTACTCCTGTTCCAGGCCCAATCATGATGATTGGGGCATCCGGGTTCTCCGGCAATTTGAAGTTCGGATTATGCTGAATGTACACGGGCAGGCTGTCACCTGCCTCAATCCGCTCTGCCAGATGAACTGAACAAACTCCATAACGCTCTCTTCCGCGCGCTTCGTAACGCACCGTACGCACCGTAAGATGTACTTCATCCGGGAATGACTTCGAACTGCTGGCGATGGAATATAAACGTGCAGGGATTTTACGAAGAACGGCAACAAACTCTCCCGCCGGTATGCCCTTCAGGTTATAATCCTGTACCAGATCCAGCAGATCGCAGCTGTTCATAACATTGCGGAACTCCGCATCATTTGCGAGCAAATCGGCAAGTCCACTGTCGGGACTTAGTTTTGCAAGCTCCTGGACCACAGGTTTGGTCACAGCGGTAATTTCGAAATAGCGCAGCAACGCTTCATATACCGATACCTGCTCACCGGATTTGTTCACCGTTACACGTTCATCGGCATTCCATCCCATGGCTGCAATCAGCTCATCTACCAGGCGAGGATGATTTTCCGGGAATACGCCCAGGCTGTCTCCCGGCTCGTAATCCAGATTGGAACCTTCCAGAGACAATTCGATATGACGAGTCTCCCGATCTGATCCCCTGCCGTTCAGATTAAGATTCTCCAGCACTTCTGCCTTGAATGGATTGGTCCGATTGTATTTAGATTCCCCGCCACTCACGGCAGCGACAACAGCTTCGCTGGATAGAGTGCCCGCAGTCGCTGGCGTACTGCTAAGGGAGGCCAGAACGTCATTCATCCATTCCGCTGCCGCTTCGTCAAAATCAACGTCACAGTCTACACGAGGAACAATTGGAGTACCACCAAGCTCCTGCAGACGCTGGTCGAAATCCTTGCCAGTTTGGCAGAAGAACTCATACGACGTATCTCCCAGCGCCAGCACGGAATATTTTAATCCATCAAGCTTCGGAGCGCGTTTGCTGTTCAGGAACTCATGAAGCGGAATCGCATTATCCGGCGGCTCGCCTTCACCATGAGTACTGACAACAATGAGCAGATTCTCAATTTTTTTCAGTCCGTTCGGTTTGAAATCTCCCATTGATGATAACGTCACCTGAAGACCTTGCTCTTCCAATTTCTTAGCCAGCTTCTTGGATAATCCGCTGGAATTCCCTGTTTGGGATCCGTAGAGTACCGTTACTTCCCGGGAAGCCGGGGGTACACTGACAGCCGATACCGCTTCCGCTTGTACATTTGATGCTGCACCTGTTCCGGCCGCTACGGCTGCGATCCCCTGAATAGCTGTTAAATATCCGCTAAGCCAAGTCTTTTGTGAATCGTTCAATGTAGGAATAAGACGGTTGAGCAGCTCAACCTGTTCCTGATTAAAAGGGCTGTTTGTCACTTGAAGTTCCACCATTTGCCACCTCGCGCATTGCTTCAATTTTAATTCCTACTAAAATGATCAAATTTATTTCTACTCTCTAGAACCTAACACACCGGGTGTTGGGGGTCAATTTCAATCATTTTATAACATTTATCAGTTTCGCTGATAAAGGAACAATTTGTACGAACTCACTCCATTTATGGTCATGCAAGAAAGGCTTACTAAGACCTTCAATCCAGGTCTTAGTAAGCCTTTTTCTCCTACTTCGTTATATTGTTTCCGTCAGTTAGGCCACACCAATTTGTCCATCATGGCGTACACAAGCGCAGCCGATTCAGCACGGGTCGCTTCGGCAAGCGGCTTGACCTCGTCGTTGTACCCGCTAACGATACCCAGATCCACTAAAATGGCCACACTGTCCCGGGCATATGAACGGATTGCAGAAGCATCGCGGAAGCGAGCAAGGCTATCCGTGGAAGCCGATTCAAGTTCGACCAGCCCTGCTACCTCCAGAGCTCTTACCGTTAGCGTCATCATTTCCTGACGGGTGATGGTGTCTTCAGGCTTAAAGCGCCCATCTCCCGTGCCGCCAGTAATGCCAAGCGAGCGAGCGGCATTAACTGCTTCGTAGTACGAAGCATCAGAACTTACATCCGAGAACGGAATGCCAGGCGCGCCATTCAAGCCGAGTGCCGTAGTCAGCCACTGCACGTATTGACCGCGCGTCATCTCCTGTTTCGGATGTAATTGACGTTCGCTGCCGTTATCAGTTGCATCGATGACGCCGCGGACAGCCAGTGCCTCCAATGCATTCTTGGCCCATGGCACATTCGCGATATCTGCGAATTCCTCCTGCACAGATACGGCTGCATAATTTCCTGCTGCCGACGCTGCGGAGAAGGCTACCTCCCTCTTCTCTTGATCGTAACGGCTTTGCGGCAACGGGGCTGCCACATGGTTCGCATTCCACGAGAACGCAACGATTCTATCTCGCTCTGCACCTTGCAGCGTTCGGTAAGGCAGGTGAAGCTTCAGCTCATGTTTTTCTGGCCAAGCATCGCCATCCAAATCGAATTCAAGGCGTACTCCATGCTTCATTCCGACTTGATCGGCGACTGTTTTGGGCAGATCCATGCGGATGAATCGCACCTTAGCCAGTTCATGGCCTGCCAAGTCTTCTGTTGACAGCGTCGCAGGAAGTTCTAGTGTTCCCAGTTCCGTAACGAGCTGGAACACACGCGATTCGCCTTGATCCGCCAATGACGAGGCTGGCAAGGACACTTCATAAGTGCTTGCCCCTGAGACAGGCTTCTGCCGAAGTTCGACCTGACGGAAACCCGTACCTGTAAGAGGTGCAGCTTGGAAGGCTTCTTGGATTACAGAAGCATCCACTTTCGTCTGCACGACCCCATCCTTATCTGCCACCCCTTGTAGCTCAAGGATGGAACGGTCTTTTTGTGGTTCAGGTTTTTGCGAAGCATTCCCTGGTGTTGGAGTACCAGACCCCGGTTGTCCTCCGGAATTGCTCGAGCCCCCGTTAGAATTTCCACCTGAACCATCGGAGCCGGATCCGCCCGGGGAAGGCGTATACGCTGGTACGTAAACCGTTAACGGCTGGGTCATGGCTCTGCTGTCATCCGAGGCTCGAGTAACCTCCAGTTCCAATGTCACCGCAGTTTCCTTGGATGGCGGCACGATTGTTCCATCGATTTGAATGACGGATGGTAACGAGCTTGCAGCGATCTTTACTATAAAGCCTTGCGGTACGACCGGCAGTTTTAACTGCTTGGCACCTGCAGAAGGCTCCTCCAAGGTTGTAATGCGTGCAGCCACATCAGCAGCGGTCTCTTCAGCGGTACGCACTAGATAAGCAGTAGATAAACCATGAATGGTACGCCCCGACGCGTCAAAGGCCTCCACTTTGTAATAGTAATCGGTGCCAAGACGCAGCCCGATGTCGATGTATTCCCGCAGACTACCGCTGTAAACGACATTATACTCCCCCTGCTCCTTGTTCGAACGGTAGAGCTTGTAGCTTGCCGCACCCAACTGAGCATCCCAGCGAAGCGTAGTACTCGTTGCATCCGCTATTTCAGCATTCAGCCCGGCCGTGTTGTCCATCGGTGGAACTGCACCCGGCTTGGCGATCACGATCCAGCTAATCAACGGGTCCTGTGATGCCGTATTACGCACCAACAGTTCAAGCTTATTCTCCGTAACCGCAATACCTGTATGAGCTCTGACATTAGCAGGCGTATACGTCACCGGACCTGTGTTATTGCCGTTAATCAGGAAGTTTGCTCTGCGGGACGTATTGGTCCACGGATCGTTAAATCCTGCGTACACATCATAAGTTCCATTCGGCACTTCAAAGGTGTAGGTGAGATCGCTGCCCTTAGGTGAATTGCTCACATTGCCACCGTTCAAATAGCGTACGGTGGAGTAGATATCCCCGCCAGCTGAACCGGATGGCAGTGCATCCGCACTAACATAACCCCAGTTTCGTCCTTCCGCCGGCGCATACATCTGGTCCGCCGTTCCCGGATTGGCAAGCGAACCTTTCATATATTCACCCATTAGTTTGTAATCAGCCGTTTCGTAGCCGCCACTGTTCACGAAATAGAGCGCGTTCTCCGGAATGACATATACGCGGACCGCCTGTTTCTTGTTGCCGTACTCCGGTGTCGTTACCTGCAGCGTAATCGGTCCCGGTTTGGCAAAATCCCCTGCAGTCATCGCCCGGTTATCCACCGTCCATACTGCTGGTGTTGGCACAAGCGACCCTCCATCCCGCACATTAACCGTTGTTGGCAGAGAAGGCACTTTCCCCAGAGGCACGGCCTCAGGCAGCGGATCAGCGATGTCCACTTTGCCCATTGAATTCAGCAGATCCGGTGTCCAGCTGTCATACCATTTTATTGCGATGTCAGATCCAATGCCGAACTCAATCGGTAAGAACACATATTTTGCACCATCATTCGAGAAGTTGCCCCCGTTCCACGTATCCCCCACGTAAATGAACTTTCCTTTTTCCGGGTCAACCGGGATGACCGATGTGGTCTGCGTGCCGAAGGCTTTGCCTGGATCGGGATCGCTTGGCAGTGTGCGTACAAACGGATTCGTCATCGTGGACCATGGACCAAAAATGTTATCCGCCACAGTTACCTTGTTTTCGTTCGGGGACCATCCTGATGCACCGGAGGTCAAAATGTAATATTTGCCTTCATATTTAAACATGGCGGGTGCCTCGCGTTGTCCACCCGGGAATACTCTGACGTAATCAACGCCGTATTCCGCCTGATATGTAGCATCTCGCACCGGATTGCCTTTCTCATCCGTGAGACCTTGCTTATGCCAGCCTGTAACATCACTGTAATCTTCGTTCAGTTTGGAGATATACAGTGTCAGGTTTTCCTCGCTGGAGTAGATGAGATATCCGGTACCATCCTCGTCCTTGAACAAAGTCATGTCACGCGCCATGCCCCGATCGCTTGGGAAGTAATCTTTCTCCCCTTCCGGGGCTCTGTCCATCCGATAGCTCTTCTGGTAAACGAACGGTCCTGTAGGCGAATCGCTAATGGCATAACCCGCCTGCGCCTTTCCGTAATTAGTATTATCGTTGTAGGGATCCTTGTCTCCATCCATATGAGCCCACATGACGTACTTTTTCGTTTTGTCGTTATAGATGACCTTTGGTCGTTCAATGATCCGCCCTCTGCGGATATCCGCCCAGATGTCCACCTTGTCTTCACGTCCCGCGTACAATTCGGAAATTAACGGATCCGTTTCGAAATCATCCATGGATTGAATCATCGTGAGTGCCATGCCTTCATCCGTCCAGTTCAGCAGATCTGTCGATGAATACACACGGATGCCAACGGCTGGCCATCCTCCCGTATGATATTCCCCATACCAGTAGTATTTTTCGGTCTGCTCATCGTAGAAAAAGCCAGCCCCATGTGCATCGATAGGCTTGCCATCCAGATCCGGCCATAACTGGCCCGGTGTAAAGCTCGTACGAATTGTGGCAGCACTCAGCGGTGCAGATGCAGGAGAAGGAACGCCATCCACAGTTGCCTGAAGAATATAATAATATCCTGTGCCCATCGTCAGGCCGCTATCGTTAAACGTGTTAGCACTGCCGCTATAGACCTCCTGATACGTACCGCCTGCACTCGTGGCCCTGGATACGGAATACATCACTTCGGAACCGGGCAGTGCATTCCACCCCAGGGTAATCGACGTACTGGTCACGTCCGAAACGGTAAATTCAGCGGGGGAATCCATCAAATACGTTGTCACCTCTGCAGCTGTATATTCGGACTCTCCGGCGGCATTATACGCCGTTACGCGATAGCTGAAACCCTGGCCGGATGCAAGACCTTGATCCGTGTAAGTGAGTGCCTGGCCTTCGTACACCTGCTCATATTGCTCACTGCCCGCCTCAGAACGGACGATACGGTATCCGGTTGCCTTATCCACAGCTGGCCAAGACAATTTCACACTGGATGTATTCAGGGCCAGAGCCTTCAATTCTCCTGGAGCCTGCGGTGCGGTTGCTTCTGTCCGAACCTCAAGTGGTGCCGACCATAACGATTCGGTCATTCCCCCGTATTCATAGGCGAGTTTGTAATAATAGACCGTATCGGTGATTAAACCATCGTCTACATAACCCAGTGAATCGGTATCCGTTACCAGGGAATATCCCGCTTCAGGCGAGGTGGATCGATATAGGCGATAGCTGGTCGCACCTGCTGTCTCGGTCCATTGCAGCGAGACCGAGGATGACGTCTGCCTATCAGCTGAGAGCACAGCATCGTTTCCTGGCGGCGGCTCGGCGATGATTACGTCATCTGCATGAACGGATTGCCAGCGATTTCGTATGCCGATGCTGCCCGCACCGTATGTTGTATCGATCAGATCGAATACCAACCGATTTGCTCCGTTTTCGACGATGTACCCGCGAATGGAAGGTCCTGACAGCACTATTTTCAAGGTATACCATGTATGTTTGGCAAAAGAATAATCCACCGACTTTAAGGTTGTATCTGCCCCATTCACCCGCTTGGAGAAGACGAGTTTATTGGCTGGAACCTGCATTTGAAAATAATAAAAATTGCTCTTATCCTGAAACCGCGGCAGCATTCCCGGATATCCCTGACCATCTCCTGTGTAAAAGCGCATGGACACCGTCATGTCGGACATGATGTCGCCGGTGGAGATGATGCCTTCCCCGGTATCGCTCTGAAAAAGCGTCTGGTTCGATGCGTCTGTAGGATCTGAGCTTACCTCCCATAGACCTGAGCTTACGTTCCATGGGGGTGACGCCGAGTAATCCCCATCAGAAAAATCGTCCTGCAGCAGCGTCCCAGACATGTTGTAAGCATCAGCATATGTCTTGCCTGGCAGCATCAAAGGTCCGGAAGATAACACGAGCGTAGCAGATAACATGAATATGAGCGGCTTTCTGATTTTATCCAATATCCATTCTCTCCTTTGCCTCGGAAAATGAAAGCATGGTCCTGATCACACGGTGCTGTTATTCGGCATTACCTGTGTATCCAGCGTGCGGTAAGGCGTTTCACCTCCTCCATTTAATGAAATCGGTTTCATTGGAGGGCAAAAAAAAGACCTGTCTCCCCTGCTAAGTGCAATGATCCCAATACGGATTACCGTGTCTTCTTTGCCCTAAGTAGTGAAACAGGTTGCTTATGTCATGAGAATGTAAGTGCTTTCTCGCATTATATTATCGCCTTATTGACGCTGTCAACCGCATCACCACTCGAACATTTTTCGCAGAACCACGCAAAAGAACACGCATCCTGCCTGCTTCCGCAAGCAAAATACGTGTTCTTTATTAGTGGTTCGAGCTTGTTTCGCAATTGTGCTCATTTGGCACCATGTAACCGGGGCCAGAACGGATGTATTCTCTGATTGCGACAAACCTCACCTTTTTATTTCGACAGACATTAATTTAGAATACTTTGGTTGTCCACGATTCGCAGTTCCATGTTTCCGTCACAACATCACGATAGAATTCCGGTTCGTGTGAAATCAACAGAATGCTGCCTTTGTAGGCTTTGAGCGCGCGTTTCAGCTCATCCTTGGCATCCACGTCCAGATGGTTCGTCGGCTCATCGAGTACAAGCAGGTTAGTTTCGTTGTTGATCAGTTTGCACAGACGTACTTTAGCCTTTTCTCCACCACTCAGCACAGCAACCTTACTCTCAATGTGTTTCGTGGTCAGTCCACATTTTGCAAGTGCAGCACGAACCTCGAATTGTGTATAGGACGGGAACTCCTGCCAGATCTCTTCGATACAGGTATTGTAGTTCGCATCCTTCATTTCCTGCTGGAAGTACCCGATCTCCAGATGCTCCCCGCGCTGAACTGTTCCTTCCAGGGCTGGAATTTCACCCAAAATGCTGCGCATCAGGGTGGTTTTACCGATTCCGTTTGCACCCACGAGTGCAATCTTCTGACCACGCTCCATACGCAGATCCAGCGGTCTGGACAGTGGCTCGTTGTACCCGATCACCAGCCCTTTGGTTTCAAAAATAAGCTTGCCGGATGTTCTGGCATCACGGAAGTTGAACTGTGGCTTCGGCTTCTCCTTGGCGAGTTCAATCACATCCATTTTGTCGAGCTTCTTCTGTCTGGACATCGCCATGTTGCGTGTCGCCACACTGGCCTTATTACGTGCAACAAAATCCTTCAGATCGGCAATTTCCTGCTGCTGACGCTTGTAAGCCGATTCGAGCTGCTGCTTTTTCATTTCATAAACTTCCTGGAAGTGATCATAATCACCCACGTAACGGGTCAGATCCTGATTTTCCATGTGATAGATCAAGTTAATGACACTGTTCAGGAATGGAATATCATGCGAGATCAAAATAAATGCATTCTCATACTCTTGCAAATAACGCTTCAGCCATTCGATATGCTGTTCATCCAGATAGTTCGTCGGCTCGTCGAGGAGCAGAATATCCGGCTTTTCAAGCAACAGCTTGGCGAGCAGCACTTTGGTCCGTTGACCACCGCTCAGATCATTAACGTCCTTATCGAGACCGATATCCGTCAGACCCAGACCGCGTGCAGTCTCGTCCACTTTTGCATCAATCATATAAAAGTCCTGGTTGGTCAGGGTATCCTGGATGGTTCCGACATCCTCGAGCAGCTGCTCCAGTTCCTCGGGAGTAACGTCTCCCATCTTGCCATACATCTCGTTCATCTCCTGCTCCATGTCGAACAGGTATTGGAACGCACTGCGCAGGATATCACGAATGGATTGTCCCTTGTTCAGCACGGCATGCTGATCGAGATAACCCACGCGCATGCGCTTAGACCACTCGACTTTGCCCTCATCCGGCTGGAGCTTGCCAGTAATAATGTTCATGAAGGTGGATTTACCTTCACCATTGGCCCCGATCAGACCAATGTGCTCGCCTTTCAACAGGCGGAAAGATACGTCGTTAAAGATA
This sequence comes from Paenibacillus sp. FW104-T2, assembly GCF_058789975.1. Taxonomy (NCBI): domain Bacteria; kingdom Bacillati; phylum Bacillota; class Bacilli; order Caryophanales; family Paenibacillaceae; genus Paenibacillus; species Paenibacillus sp. FW104-T2. The sequence goes on from NZ_JBYTCE010000017.1 coordinate 28,487, forward strand.
GCACGGTCACCAAAACCGTGACTTAATTTTTCCACATTTAATATGCTCATTCATGACACCTTTTCTATATAGACTTCATTCCTGTATATTATAATCGTTATAACCTGCACAACTCAACGCCATATTTGCCTTATATGCATGAATCGGTTAAAATTTGGCCTTAAACTACTATAGAACGGAGCTCTCTCAAGCGAGCATCAGGTGAACATTATGATTGAAGTAAAACAATCCAAATTGGGTGATGGCGAATTTAATCGAGGGGTTTTTGCCACAGTGGATATTCCCAAAGGCCAATTGATCCATCAGGCCCCGGTTGTCCCTTATCCCAACGAAGACCACGAACATGTCGAAAAAACGATCCTGGAGGATTATGTATTTGAGTATGGTGCCAACCACACCGCCATTTTGCTGGGATACGGCAGCTTGATCAATCATTCGTACGAGCCCAACGCAACCTATGATATCAACTTTGAAAACCATACATTTGACTTCTATGCTTATACAGATATCAAAGCGGGCGAAGAGATCCTGATCAATTACAATGGCGAAGAAGACAACATGGACCCGTTATGGTTCCTGGACGATTATGAAGAACGGATGCGTGAGCTGAACGAAGCTGAAGAACGTAACGAAGAGAATCGTGAAAACAACGAAACGAAGTAATTTGGTGTAAAAAGTAATCCAGAGACAAGTCAGAATAATCGCAGCGTCACATCTCGCGGAAATCCTGCTGAACATTCTGTCTGCTCCCTTCTCCAGAACGTAAACAAGCAAGCCTTCCACACAGGAAGGACTTGCTTGTTTGGCATGGAAAGAAACGTTCAACGGTGCTTCCGTTCTCAATCCAGTATCGGCGGATCGGTGTGCAAATCCTCGTCAGGTGTCGTTGTTCTCCACTTCGTAAATGCCACCTTAAACCCTGCACGCTTGGGTGAACACAGAAACGGACCCGCCTGCTTGTCCGCCGGATAGGCAAAACGCGCCACCCGAATGGTTCGCCAAGGATGTTCGTCCGTACGCGCCCGAATGACTACCGCTTCGTTGTGGTAAGAAGCTCGAATGGTAACCTTACGTCCACCCCATTCCGGAACGGGAGATAGCGACCAGTCCGAGAAGTGATCCGTTACTACAGCGCCGACATGAACGACCCCATCGTTCACTTCTACTCCAGCCTTGATCCATTGTTCGCGACTATGCCAGAGCATTAAACCTGCCTGATCATAAAGTTCAGTAAAAGAGCTTAGATCAAACGTAATCTCGACGGCTTTATTACCGTCCCACGGCGACAGAAGGGCATGTCCATTTTGGTGACTGAATCCGTAGAACGTGTTCTCCCAAAAATCACTGCCTTCCTGTGCCTCCACGATGAAACGTTCTCCCTCTGTACGGGTTGCAACCGGTTCAGTGGTCCATTTGGCATCTGGTGTACTCAGAAATTGTGCTGCAGACAAGTTTTCAACACCCTCCCATAGTCAAAACGTCAAATTAATGAGCCCAAATCCGATGCAGCCGTAGGATATGCAAAATTCATGGTGCTTAACTGATCAGCTGTCAGTTCAAACTGAATGGCCATGGCAAACAGGTTAATCAGCTCTTCGGTCTCGCTTCCCAGTACATGGGCTCCAAGAATCCGTCCTGAGTTGTTGTCGATCACCACTTTGGCCATGGCGTGTTTCTCATTTGTCCGTTTATAAGTATACCATTGCGACATGTCATTTACCTTCACCTCGTAGCCTTCCTCTTGCGCTTGATCCACGCTAAGACCAACAGAGCCAAGAGATGGTACGGTAAACACGATGGACGGCATAACTTTGTAGCTCGGCTCAGCATGATTGCCCTTCAGCAGATTCATGGCGACAGCCCGTGATTCCTGACCAGCCAGAGGCGTTAGAGGAAGCCCCTTCGTTGCAGCAACGTCGCCGGCTGCATATACTTTGGGGTTGCTGGTGCTTTGTAAATACTCATTCACGGTAATACCACTCTCACTATAACTGACCTTCCCCTTTTCCAGTTCCAATCCATCCACGTTAGGGATACGTCCCGCTCCATGCACGACCCTTCCACCATGCCACTGATGATCGGCTCCGTTCCGGGTACCACTGACCACGAAGGTCTCCCCCTGTTTCCTAATGGACTTCACTTCCGCGTTCAGATGAACGTGAATGCCGATCTCTTCCGATTTTCGAACCAGCAAGTCAACAAGCTCCGGATCAAACTGCTCCAGCGGCCGTTCTCCGCGGTGGATAATGTGTACCTCGCTTCCTGCTCTTGCAGCGATGTGGGCAAATTCAAGCGCAATGTAACCTCCGCCCACCAAAACCAGTTGATTCGGAAGCTGATCCAGTTCCAGAAAATCATCGCTGTAAAGAAGATGCTCTGAGCCATCTATTGGGAGCGGTGCAGGCTGCGCGCCTGTTGCAATCAGAATATGTTTTCCATGCAGCACTTCATCTCCCACACGAATGTGATCTTCATCTACAAAAGAAGCCTTGCCATGGAAGGTATCCATGCCGGCCTGTTTGAATTTATCCTCGCTGGCTCTCGGAATGCTCTCCGTAAATGTTCGTTTGAAGGCCATAAGTTCCGGCCAGTTTATGGTCGTTCTTCCCTGAACACCCTTCCCCAGCATTCGTTCATTCCAGTCGATCAGTTGAGCAGCTCCCGCTAATACTTTCTTCGGATCGCAGCCTCGCAGCGCGCAAGTTCCGCCAAATTCACGCTCATCAATCACGGCTATTTTCCAACCAGCTTCAGCACAGCGAGATACAACTGAATTCGCTGCACTTCCGGTTCCTATTGCGATTAAATCGTATACATGTGTCATGAATTGTCCCTCCTGTTCTCTCTCCCCATTGAAAATTATAGTAAACCCGCCTTCTGTAAATGGTCGGACGCTACCTGCTCCGGACGGGCTCCATTCACATTGACCTCATAATTCATCTGACGCATCTCATCATCTGTAATGCGTCCCGCCAGCTGATTCAGTATCTCGATCAGCTGCGGATAGGCATCTGCCGTCTCCTTGCGCAGCAGCGGAGCTCCCTGATATGGCGGAAATAGCTCCTGATCATCTTCAAGCACCACGAGATTATACTGCCTGAGCTCACTGTCCGTGGAGTACGCATCAACCAGATTAATATCACCTCGCTGAAGAGCCGCATATCGAAGTTTAGGTTCCATTGTGGCGACATTAGGAAACTGAATGCCATATTTCTTCTGTATCCCCAGATAACCGTCCTCACGGTCCGAGAATTCCAGTGTGAACCCAGCCTTAATCTGCTTCTGGACAGACTTGAGGTCTGATATGGTTTTCAGGTTATATTGGTCTGAAACCTCCTGAGGGACCGCCAGCGTATATGTGTTGTTGTAATTCATCGGGTTCAAGAGCACCATACCAAATTGGCTAAGCATTCCGTCTCTTGCCTGTTCATAAACCTGCGTGCGATCCGTATTAACAGCCGTTTCCTTCAAGAATTCTGATATTGCTGTACCAGTAAATTCGGGGTAGATATCAATGTCGCCGGATCGCAGAGCATTGAACAAAAACGGAGTCTTCCCCAAACCAGGTTTCAATTCAACCGTAAGATCTGTATGCTCCTCAATCAGCAGCTTGTACATGTTAATGAGAATCTCAGGCTCTGCACCAAGCTTACCCGCAATGACCAGGTCCTTCTGTCCGCCGCGGAATAATAGCGGAAGGGTTATCACAAGTATAGCGATCAAGGCCAGTGTACCAAGTGTACCCACCGTTTTTCGAAAAGACAGCCGTTGGAACTGCCTAAGCAGGACATCGAACAAAATTGCCAGTAATGCTGCCGGTATCGCTCCTAAAATAATAAGTGATGTATCATTTCGATCTATCCCGAGCAAAATCAGATCACCAAGACCACCTGCGCCAATTAATGCTGCTAGAGTTGCGGTACCCACGATAAGAACCATTGCCGTACGAATCCCTGCCATAATGACAGGCGTTGCCAGCGGCAGCTCCACTTTGCTCAAACGCTGACGACTATTCATGCCCATCGCATTGGCGGCTTCAATCATGGAAGTGTCCACTCCGGTTATCCCTGTATAAGTATTGCGGAGTATCGGAAGCAGGGCATACACCACTAGTGCAATAATCGCTGGTACTGTACCGATACCGAACAGCGGAATGAGCAACCCAAGAAGAGCAAGTGATGGAATGGTCTGCAGGATAGCCGTAACACCGATAATCGGTTCAGCAACTTTGGGTTTTCGGGTCAGATAAATGCCGAGTGGAATTGCAATGAGAACGGCGAGAAACAGGGCGATAAATGAAATCTGGACATGCTCCAGAAGAGCGGTTAACAGCTGTCCTTTGCGCTCATTAAATACCTCTGAGAATTTACTCATGGGTCTCACCCCGCTCTTGCAGCTGACCAGACCAGTACCTCAGCACATCCGCCCTGCTCACTTGTCCTACAATCTGATGATTCTTCTCAACCAGCAAGGTATCGTATGCATCCAAGACATCTAATAAATCCATCAATGTCATAGAAATCGGTACCGCTGTCTTGGCAGACCTCGGAACATGGCCGGGTGCAATAGGTGTCATAATCGATTCAAGATTGAATTTTGACTGAGTATGAGAAGACAAGTGCACGCTATGATCTTGAATCACATCTGTGCCAGGACTTCCGACAAAATGACGTACAAATTCATCCGCGGGGTTCTGTAAAAGCTCTTCAGGTGTTCCCACCTGCAGTACTTGTCCATCCTTCAAAATACATATTCGATCTCCCAGCTTCATGGCTTCTTGTATGTCATGCGTAACAAACACAATCGTTTTCTTCATCTGACGCTGAATCTCCAGAATATCGTCCTGCAGTTTTTCCCTGCTCATTGGGTCGAGCGCACTGAACGGTTCATCCATAAGTATAATCTCGGGATCTGCTGCCAGTGCCCGCAGTACGCCAATTCTTTGCTGCTGTCCACCCGAAAGTTCTGCTGGTTTGCGATCACTGTAGGTCTCTCCGTTTAATCCCACCATATCCAGCAAGTTATGAACCCGTTCATGAATCTGGTCGGGCTTCCATTTTTTCAATTCAGGAACAACAGCGATATTTTCGGCAATCGTCATGTGCGGAAACAAGGCGATCTGCTGCAGGACATACCCAATATTCCAGCGTAATTCGTGAATGTTAAATTCATCGATTGGCCGCTCCTGGATACGAATCGTTCCATCCGTTCGTTCAATCAGGCGATTTATCATTTTGAGCATCGTCGTTTTGCCGCAGCCGCTAGGCCCAATCATGACCAATAGCTCGCCTTTATTGATCTTGAGGTTAACCTGATGAAGAGCCTGGGTCCCATCAGGGTATTGCTTGGATACATTTTCGAATTCAATCATCCGTACGCGTCTCTCCTTTATTAACCTTTCATTCTCATCTATTTCCCCAAAAGAACACCCCAATAATCATTACCTTTGACGAAGACCTTCTTCATATCGCATCGGACGTGTAGAAATTTATTTGCTTTGATTTTGGGGCAAGGTGGTATAATGAAAGGAGACCTTAATTTTCTATCATTTACATTTCAGGACCATTTTCAATATATAAGGAGTGAGCATTATGCATATTCAAATTACAGATCTGGCTGCAGCGAGATTAACTGAGAGCTTGAATGACCAACCTGGCTACTTCAAAGTGTTCTATGACACTGAAGGCTGTGGCTGTAACGGAATTCTGGTCCTCTTGATTGTAGATGAACCTGCTGCACTGGATGAGCAGATCGAGACCAACCTGGTTCCATTCTATGTTGATCCGAAACAACAATTAAATCTCGAACAGCATATGAAGCTGGATACGGAGGAAAACTATCCTTCTTTCACGTTGAGCAGTGATTCAGGTGTACTTAGCAGCAACGTTCGGGTTAGGGATACGCGAGCTGTAAATGCGGGAAAATCCAGTGCACCTGATGCATGCATGCTGTAAACAAGAACCGTTCATTTTCTTAAACAATCGTTGAACATTAAATATCCAGATAAGCAAAGGCTCTGCATTGAATGCAGAGTCTTTTTTTGTGTTCCTTTTGGCCAAATGACCGAAACTATGAATCTCACATGATTTGTTTACAACTCGGAAACAATTGGAGAACCTCTTGATATAATCCTCTAGTATACTCGGTATATAGAAAAGCATGTCTGGAATCTATCGGATGCAGCATGCGAGAGATTCATCAACCCCGAGGAGGAACATCATGAAATCATTCACACGTAAATCTATCGTATCCACGCTGCTCATAGGGTCTGTCTTAGCAGGTACTGCCTTCACTACATTGCCCTTTGGACCATCCATGACGCCAGTCGCATCGGCTGCAAGCTCCAGTTTCACTCAATTTTTGCATGATAACGCGCCAAGCCGCACTATTAAAACAAGCAGCAGCGGTCTCGCAACCGTTACGAATCTATCCAGCACCGTGGTACTCGTGAACAAAAAAAGAAATCTGCCTTCAACCTATGCACCAAAAGATTTGGTTGTACCCAACATTCCATTTAGCTTCTCCGGTTCCAGTCCGAAGAAACAAATGCGCAAGGTCGCTGCTACCGCGATTGAAAAGCTGTTTGCAGCAGCCAAAAAAGATGGCATTGACATCAAAGCCGTATCGGGTTACCGCTCCTACTCCACACAAAAATCGATTTTCGAACGCAATGCAAGTATCAAAGGTGAAGCCGTGGCCAATAAGACAAGTGCCCGCCCAGGTCAAAGTGAACATCAAACCGGGCTTGCCATGGATATCTCCAGTGCATCCGTCGGCTATGATCTGCAGCAGAGCTTCGGGAACACCAAAGAAGGCAAATGGTTGAAAGCCAATGCCCACAAGTACGGATTTATTATCCGCTACGGCAAGGATCAGGAGAAACTGACCGGTTATTCCTATGAACCTTGGCATGTGCGTTACGTCGGGGTTTATATCGCAGGGGAAATCACGAGTCAGAAACTGACCCTTGAACAATATCTGGAGCGTGCCAAATAACGAAGAGGCTGCTGTATACTAAGGAAAAAATGAATGAACCAGGAGCCGGAGCCCGGAAGGGGGCATTCTGCTCCTGCATTCTGCACAATAACTACATTGCGCTTATGGTTAAGACATCATACGTTTCTGCAGCAACATTCTTATGATCAAAAACTGACCATTCTTTTGACTGCCAGAGGCAGTCGTTTCAAACCTTCGGTTCCCGCCCAGGAGCCTGCTCCTGCCAGGAGTGCATTATGACACAAATAAAATGCAGCATGGTAGGCAAGCGTGCCAACGATGATTTCCATAACCAAAAATCGCTTTAATGTGGAGGATTGAATGACATATACCTTAAATTCGTGATAGGAGCTCTCCCTCCTGAATCTGGTGATGAACGTCCTCATGTTTCACCTCTACTGTTTTTATTTAAGGTTATGGCCCTTTAGTCTTGTCTTATTCGAAAATAATACTTACCAAAAGTAACTAAGCGTGTTATAGTCAATTTATACTTTATACATAAGCGAGGTAAACCACCATGAGTGCACTGGAAAACTTGGTCAAAAGCCGTAGATCCGCCGTTATTTTTGAAGAAGGCATCGAAATCCCGGAAGCCGATCTGCAGCAGATGTTCGCGTTAAACAAATTTGCCCCATCAGCCTTTAACCTTCAGCATACCCACTACCTGGTCTTGACCGACCCGGCCCAAAAAGAAAAAGCATACGAAGCCTCACAGCAATACAAAGTAAAAACAGCCTCGGCTGTCATCGTTGTTCTGGGTGATATCAAGGCTCACCACCACATCCGCACGATTAACGAAGGTTTACTGCATTTGGGTGTTCTCAATCCGTTTGAATATGAGCAGGAGTCCCAAAGTGTGTTTGATTTCTACGAAGCCCGTGGAAGTGTATTTCAGCGTGAAGACGCCATTCGTAATGCCAGCCTGTCGGCGATGCAGCTGATGCTGATTGCACAGGATATGGGATGGGATACGTGTCCAATGATTGGTTTTGACGCCGATGAACTGCAGAGCAGTCTGGATGTTCCCGAACATTACGTTCCTGTCATGATGATTACGATCGGTAAAAAGTCAGAAGCCAAACAACGCCCACGCGGCTATCGCAAACCCATTAACGAGTACGTCAGCTTTAATAAAATGCATGCAGAGTAAAATCATTCAAATAGATTTACCAAAAAAGCCACGGTTCCGTGGCTTTTTTACATTTCATAGATCAGCTGCTCCGACTCTCCTTTTTCGAAAAGAGTTATGCAAATTTTTTTATACCATGTTAACATCCATCAAGTAAGAGAATTCCTTTGGGAAGGGAAGATAGAATATGGAAATGGAAATGTCTATGGAACATCTGGCGGCATGCCGAATTGCTTATGTAAGGCAGGTTGGTCCTTATGGTCCTGCTAACGTCCAGGCGATGAACCAGTTAAAACAGTGGGCAAACGAGAAACGATTACTCACAGAAGCTGCCATTTTATATGGTATACCTCAGGATAACCCATCAACGACACCACCGCACCACTGCAGATACGATGCCGCAATCGTGCTCCATGAACTTGAACTCCCTGAAGATGACACCATTGAGATTGGAGAGCTCCAGGGCGGGAACTATCTCATCTGCAAGGTTAGCCACACGCCAGAAGGTATTCAGCAAGCATGGAATGAAATAATCCCTTATATGCAAAACAAACGTTATATCATAGATCACCAACCGGTTCTGGAGCGATATCGATGGGATCTCCTTGAACAGCATGAGTGTGAACTATGTGTGCCTGTGAAACAGGTCTAATCTAATCCGTTGGACAGCACAAAAAAAGTGACTTCATCATTGAAGTCACTTTTTCACTAGTCAACTCTGTAAAAATATTAAAATGCCCAGTTGCCTTTACGGAATACTGGCTCAATTGTGCCATCCTGCAGTTCGCCGTCAATGTCCAGTTCAGCCGACCCAATCATGAAGTCAACGTGAGTCAAACTCACATTGCACTCATGTTTAAGCAATTCCTCGTTGGACATCGTTGTGCCATCCTTCATATTAAACGGATATGCGCTGCCTACAGCCAGATGGCAGGATGCATTCTCATCAATTCCGGTATTATAGAAAATACGATTCAGGTTCGAGATAGGTGAATCATGCGGCACAAGTGCCACCTCACCCAGATAACGCGCTCCTTCATCCGTAGCAAACAAGTTCTTCAGGTGTTCTTCACCGGAAGCCGCTGTGAACGCCACAACCTGTCCGTCCTTAAATGTAATTCTCATCTGATCTACCAGCTGTCCGTTCAAGTTCAGAGGCATCGTACTGCTGACATAACCATTAACGCCGCTGCGCTTCGGCATGGTGAATACTTCTTCGGTTGGCATATTCGCAACAGTATACACGCCCGCCTTGTTCTCACTTCCACCGCCACCCCAGATGTGATTGTCTACCAGCTCAATTTTCAAGTCCGTTCCGGGTGCGCGGTAGTGCAGGCTCTTATAATTTTTCTGATTCAGCTGATCACTCTTCGTGTTCAGGGTATCCAGATGTTGTCTCCAGTTCTGGATGGCATCACCGCCATCCACACGATTCATTTTGAAGATGGTGTCCCACATCACATTGATGCGCTCTTCCTCAGGTATGTCGGCAAACACCTTATTCGCCCATGCCTTGGTCGGCGCCTTGATCAGGCACCAGCTGATTTCATGGTTCCGCGTATATTTCGAATAACCGCGGCGTGCCTGGGCAGCCGCCTTCGTAGCACGTGAAACCTTGTCGGAATCAATTCCGTTATACAGTTCCGGGTCCGGTACTTTGATCGTTAAGGTAGCGCCGCCAGCCTCTGCAAATCTCTCCATCATGTCGCCTTTCCATGCCGGATAATAGTCGAAGCTGTCGTCAGAACCTTGCTGAAAACGACTGCGTGTAATTTGATCATCTTCAAAATCCACCTGTACATACTTGGCCCCGGCAGCATATGCCTTCGCAACGATTAGGCGAGTAAACTCAAGCGTTTCGATAGGAGCTGTAACAAGCAGATCCTGTCCTTTTTGAATGTTCACGCCTACTTTGACCACCAGTTCTGCATATTGTTCCAACGATTGCTCAAACGTTTGCTCGAAATTACTCATAGGTCCATTCACTCCTGGTTCATATAGAATTAATTCATGTTTTACGCGTTTCTCTTTTCTTGCTCACGCAGTTCAATTCGGCGGATTTTGCCGGAGTTCGTCTTCGGCAGATCGGTTACAAATTCAATCTTACGTGGATATTTGTAAGGTGCGGTCCATTCCTTGACGTGATGTTGCAGCTCACGCATTAGTTCTGGTGAAGCCAGAGACTCATCCCTTAGTACAACAAAGGCTTTGACCACATTCCCCCGAATTTCATCCGGACTGGCCACAACGGCGCACTCCTTCACACTGGCATGTTTCATAAGTGCTTCTTCCACCTCGAACGGTCCAATCGTATAACCCGAACTGATGATAATATCGTCACTGCGGCCTTCAAACCAGAAATACCCGTCTTCGTCTTTGCGCGCGCGGTCTCCGGTTACAAAATAATCCCCCCGCTGACTCGCTTCCTTCCGTCCCTCATCCTGATAGTACGTGCGGAACAAGGCCGGCATATCCTTATGAACCGCGATATCCCCCACTTCCCCTGCTGGTTGAGGCTGCCCTTCTTCATTGATAATCTCGATCAGACCCGGCGTAATCGATTGTCCCATGGAGCCGATCCGTACAGGAGCATCCTTCAGACTGCCGATCAGCAATGTACTTTCAGTCTGGCCGTATCCATCACGGATGGTCAGGTTGAAGTGACGCTGGAAGATCTCAATGACTTCCTGATTAAGTGGTTCACCTGCAGAAACTGCGCTGCGCAGTTTGGACAGATCATAATGACCAAGATCGTCCGCTTTCGCCATAAGGCGGTACTCGGTCGGGGTGCAGCACAGGACGTTGATGCCATGCTCCTGCATTAGTTCCAGATAACGTTTAGGCTGGAATGACCCGTTATAAACCAGACCTGTTGCTCCTCTTCCGAGTACGGAAAGGAACGGGCTCCAGATCCACTTTTGCCATCCCGGCGCGGCCGTGGCCCATACGATATCTGATGGCTGAATATCCAGCCATAACGTAGAAGCGATACGCAGGTGGGCATATCCCCAGCCGTGGCTATGTACAACGCCTTTTGGATTTCCGGTTGTGCCGGAAGTGTAGGCCAGAATGGCGATATCGTCACGGTGTGTCTCTACGGCATTCATCTCATCCGATTGACCTTCCATCAACTGATGTACGTTAACCCAGCTATCAGCGGGAACGCTGCTGTCGCCAGATGGTGATGCCACGATGCGATGGGCCAGTGCAGGCAGGTCTGAATCCATTTTCTCCACTTCAGCCGTTGTCTCGGACCATACAATGACCGCTCGCGCCTCGGAATGCCGCAGGCGATACTCCAAGTCCTTGGCACGCAGCATTTCGGAAGAAGGAATCACGGCAATCCCTAGTTTCAGACAAGCGATATAAATGACATAGGCAATGATGCGGCGTGGTACCATGACCAGCACCCGATCTCCCTTTTCCAAGCCCAAATCACGCAAGCCCCCGGCAAGACGGTTAGCCTGCTTAAACAACTCTCCGTACGTAATCTCTTCCAATTCATTTTGATCGCTGAGCCATCTAAGTGCAATCCGGTCTGACGGGTGGTTCTCCATCTCGGATGTCAGGTTATAGGTTTCAGGCGAAATCCACTGTTCAAAATTCAAATGGAGCCTCTCCTTCATATTTCAAATGTATAGCATCTATATATTATACCCTAAATCCTAGGACCAGGTGCTATGATATGAACACCTTTTTGAAAAAAAATAAACACAGGTCAATTATAATGAACTCTCATTACAACTGACTTGTGTTTATTCTCGCGATTTTATTCGTGATTTCCGAACGATTTTCGTTCCATTTAGTTTACCAAGCGTAATTTCCAATCCCGTTCAGAGTGCCTTCAATCTCATTCAATTCTTCGGTTGTCAGGCCAGGTGCCTTTAACGCGGCAACATTCTCTTCGATCTGTGAAACACGGCTTGCGCCAATCAATGCAGAGGTTACGCGGTTGTCACGGAGTATCCAATTCAGCGCCAATTGGGAAATGGTTTGTTCCCTGCGCTCAGCAACGGCATGAAGGGCTTCAAACTTGGCAATCCGTTCGTCTGTATAGGCTTCTGTTCTCATATTGCCTGTCGGGTTGGCACGTTCTTCCTTGAGCTTGTCCACGTATTTGTTCGTCAGTTGACCTCGCCCCAGAGGACAGAATGCAATGGAGCCTATGCCCTGCTCATCCAGTACATCCTGTAATCCGTCTTCGATCCAGCGGTTAAGCATGGAATAGTTCGGTTGGTGGACGAGGCAAGGCGTTCCCAGATTACGCAAAATGGCTACTGCCTCCCTTGTCTGCTCCGCATCATAGTTGGATAATCCGACGTACAGCGCTTTGCCCTGTCTTACGATATGATCCAGCGCAGCCATCGTTTCCTCCAGCGGTGTATTCGGATCCGGACGGTGATGATAGAAAATGTCCACATACTCAAGCCCCATCCGTCCAAGGCTCTGATCCAGGCTGGCAATCAGGTTTTTGCGGGAGCCCCACTCGCCATAGGGACCTTTCCACATGTAATATCCAGCTTTCGTTGAGATAAGGAGTTCATCCCGGTATGGACGCAGATGTTTTTTAAACAAGACACCAAAGTTCTCCTCGGCAGATCCTGGAGGTGGTCCGTAGTTGTTCGCCAGATCAAAATGGTTAATTCCCAGATCAAATGAACGCAGAATCATCTCTTCCTGAACATCCAGCGTGCGGTTCCCGCCAAAGTTCTGCCACAGGCCAAGCGCAATTTGCGGCAGTCTGATTCCGGATTTGCCGGAACGTGCATACTTCATCTCATCGTAACGCTGTTCATTCGCAGTATAAGGCATATCATTTTCTCTCATTTCTTGTTAAAGTGGGTGAATACCCTTTCATCTTAGTCAGTTTCGGTCCAAAACGATATGGCATATCGCTATAACCATATGGAATAATACTTGTTGTCTATTCATAAAATCGTATCTATAATTCATATCCTCTTACTAAAAATATGTTAAAATGCAAGAATGAACTACACAGGAGTGAATGCCTTGATTACATATATGTTCAAAAACAATCCGTTCCAGGATCTGCAACTCCTTCATTACGGGACCGAACCCTGTACACCAGGTCACCACTTTGGCCCAGCCATGCGGGATCACTACAAAATCCATTATATTTTGGATGGCAAGGGTACTTTTGAAGTCGGAGGCAAAACTTATGAACTGCATAAAGGGCAGGGCTTTCTCATCGTCACCAATTCCGTCGTTCACTACAAGGCTGATCTGGAAGATCCGTGGGAATACAGCTGGGTTGCTTTTCAAGGAAATGCCTCCCCTTCACTATTACAGCAGGCCTGTCTGTCGGAGCAGCATCCGATCTTCGAACTGGAAAATGACGATGAGATGCGTTCCTGTCTGCATCGCATGATTAGCTCCCGAAATACACACAAAGGTTGGGAGATTAGCATGACCGGATGGTTATATCAATTTTTCTCCATTCTGATCGATCATGCAAACGAAGGCATCCTTCCACCCGAGCAAGAGTTCACCAAGGAAACGTATGTCACCCAGGTCATGGACTTTGTTGAGATGAACTATGCGAACCCGATCACGGTGCAATCCATTGCTTCTCATATCGGCTTGCAGCGCAGCTATCTGTGCTCCTTATTCAAAGACCGGATGGGCACCAGCATTCAATCCTATTTGGTCAACTACCGGATGCGCAAGGCTGCCGAACTGACTCTGGATACCGGGTTGACCATTGGGGATATCTCCCGCTCTGTCGGGTATTCCGATCAGCTTCTCTTCTCCAAAATGTTCAAAAAGGTGATGGGCGAAGCCCCCACCCATTACCGTAAACACAAAACAGCACCTTCCCGGTTAAGCAGTTAACGGGAAGGTGCTGTTATTTTACTTACATAAAGCTCAGACAGCATAACCTGTCCACCGCTAATATTCATTCATTTTCCGGAAGAGACCACCTCAGTCACACTTGCTCCTGCATGGATACACCGACGACATGCACTTTAATTTCATTGACCAAAATGCCTGTCATCTGTTCCACGGCCTGCTGTACATTGTGCTGGAGCTCCTTGCATACTTGATGCATCTTGAACCCGTACTGCACATTAATACGCAGCTGAATGGAGGCCTGATCATCTTTTACATCAACGTCAATACCTTTCTGCAGACTCTTGCCGCTGATGCTCTTCGCAATGCCTTCGGTCAATCCAACCGACATGGAAGAGATGCCGGATGTGGCCTGTGCTGCTATACCCACAATTTTGGATACGACATCATTAGAGATGTGAATGGCGCCCATCCGGACGGCTTGAGGTTCGATGTACTCGGGTTCGATATATTCTTTAGGGATGATTTCAGACATGCTTCCCACTCCTTCTATGATTAATTGATTGATTAAGATATAAAATGCAAATAAAATTTTTACACGTTAACGGAGAGTGCAGTACCAATCGGGAGAAGCGAAGCGCTCGCCTTTATCACCAGAGTTTCCCCCTTATAAGGGGAATCAAAGAAACTCGGGGATAACTGCGATCGGAAGATGGTACTGCAATCGGAGTGACTCAGTGTAACAGACTAGTCGTTTTAAATCCTATAATCAGGCATTCTGCCATTTCTCCTTGAAGAACAGCTGGTAGACCCTGACGAGAATAATTTTAACGATCATGTAGACAGGGATGATAATCAAGATGGCAATGATGCCGCCGAGATCCCCTGCACCCAGCACCAATATAATGGTGGTCAGCGGATGAATGTCGAGCTTTTTGCCAAACACATACGGAGCGACCAGATTGTCCTGAATTTGCTGGGCCACCAGAATAATAATCAGCGACCAAATCGCCACCGATGGCGACTGAATCAGACCGATAATGACAATGGGGATGGACGACACAATTGCGCCGATAAATGGAACAAAGTTCATAATGACCGCAACGACGGTAAGCAGCAGTGCATACGGCAGACCGATGATCAGAAAACCGATATACATCAGTACGCCAAGTGCCAGGTTCACGAGTACTCTTCCGACAATAAAGCCACTGAGCGCCTGATCGATCTCAAGAACAACCTCACGGCTGTCTTTTTGGAACCGTTTTGGTGCGATATGCACCAGTTTGCGGCCGAATTTCTCTCCCTGTTTCAGCATGTAGAACAAGATGATCGGGAACGTAAACAGAATGATCGCAAAGCTGGAAATGAGCGAGAACAATCCACTCACATAGTTGGTCACGAAGGTGAACCCTTTATTAATATAGTCTGTAAGCTGAGAAAACGGTGTGGATCCCTCCGGGAATAGTGCCTTGATCGCTCCGTTCTGCTCCAGTTCTCTCAGCTGTACACTGAGGGAGTTAATTAAATTCGGTGCATTATCCACCAGATTGATCAGCTGTTCACGCAAGGACGGCCATAACCCCACAATGAACAGGACAAGCAGTACACCGAAGACCAGATAGATCAGCAATATGCTGAGTGTTCGGTTCAGCTTCTTCCGTTCCATGTAATTCACGAGCGGCCTTAGCAGATAATAAAAGAATACGGACAGCATCATCGGCACCGTGATAACCGTAAGCATGGTCACAAGCGGCTGAAAGATAAAGCTGACGCGTGATAGCAGGTAGATATTGACGAGCACCAGAGCCAGCGCGATGCTGAACCGGACAAACGAACTTCCTTTAAACAACATGTTCCCCTCCACATAACCTTTTCTTTTTGGGATTTTTCTACAGGTTTTTTCTGCCCTCTTCGTTACCCGTTTAAATGTACATTCAACGTATCAGTTTGGAATTTGAATCGTAAACACGGTAGTCTCCTTGCCTCGCTGGGACAGGATCAATCGCCCGCCCATCTTCTCTGTATTTCGCCGGGCAATTGCGAGTCCAAGTCCGGTTCCGCCCGTACCAGTTCGTGCTTCATCTCCTCGTACAAATGGATCAAAAATGGTGCTCCACAGTTCCTGGGGAATACCGACCCCTGTGTCTGCAACCTCAATGACTACATGCGTACCCAGCGGAATCAATTCTACCCGCAGCTCGGTTCCCTTTGGATTGTAGGACAGCGCATTGGTAATGAGGTTTTGAATAACCCGCGACAGTAATTCAGGATCGTATCTGGCGTATATCTCCTGATCAGGTACCAGCACATGAAGTACAAATTGTTTCTGCTCAATCTCACCATAGGTATCTGCCATGACTTCACGTACGAATTCCCCGATCTCTCTCTTCTGGATCTGCATGTGATAATCGGGTGAGTCCACCTTGAGCAGTTCGAGCATATTCTGTATCATTCGAGCAACCTGAACGGACTTGTTATAGATATATCCCAGATAACGCTGCTGCCTTTCCTGGTTTTCTACCCGTCCCTCCACTAGAGCCTGGGCATATCCCTGTATGGAGGTAATTGGTGTTTTCAGATCATGCGACAGATCCACAATCAGCCGCTGTTTGCTCTCTTCCGCATAGCGCTTTTCTGCTGAGGTATTCTCGATGACATCTGCCATATAATTAAACGTCTCGCCGATCTGGACAAATTCCTTCTCTGCCGAGATGGACAAGCGTGTACTGTAATTTCCCTGAATCATCTGGGTAAGCCCCAGTGATAAAATACTCAGTGGTTTTTTGATACGACGTGCGACCCAGTAGCTGTATACGAATATGAGGAGCAGAACGAAGCCAACTCCGATCATGATGTAAAATGACAAAGGATGCTTCAGATTGGTAATCAGCAGATTTTCATTCATGCGGATACTCACCAGATCACGCGGTATTTTCAGCAGTACATACTTCGCATCTCTCTCTGCTGCGTAGGGAGAAATGGAATAATAATATGTACTATCGCTTCGATTCTCCAGTCCGGCATACAACTCCGACTCACTGTAATATGTAAATGCATCCTGCTTGACACCGATCTGGCGAATGACCGAACGCTCTGCATCCAGAATTTCGATCCATCCTCCGCTATCCAGCAGACGCTGTATTTCCTTGCTTGAAGAGTCATCCTCAAGCCTCTTGTTCAATTCAGCTGCGTAGACATGCGCCTCGACGTTCAGATCAGGATCAACTACCTGATCCGAAATGCGGAAATCCACGACATCCAGCGAAACCATGAGATAGACAATCAAGACGAGCAGCAGCAAAAAGAAGTTGAACAGCAGGAAGTCCAGTGTCAGGGACGTTTGCAAAAGTCGCTTTTCTCTAGCTTTCCGTTGGCGCTTCAATTTTGTATCCGAGTCCCCTTATCGTTTTTAAATATTCAGGTTGTCTGGAGTCGCGTTCGATCTTCTCGCGAATGTTGCTGATGTGCACCATAATGGTGCTGTCTTCATGCGCGTAGTAGTCCCCCCATACCGCCTCGTAGATTTTCTTGCGTGTAAATACCCGGCCAGGCTGCTCCAGCAGCAGATCCACAATTTTGTATTCCGTGGAGGTTAGGGTTACAGGCTTGCCAGATCGAAAAAGCACACATTTGGAACGATCCAGCATAAGTTCACCGAGAACAAGACTAGTCTCCTGGGGTGCTGCGGATTCATGGGCGTCAAATTGATTCACACGTCTTAACAAAGCTTCTACACGAGCAACAATCTCCAGCGGATTAAACGGCTTCGAAATATAATCATCCGCACCGAGTCCAAGTCCGAGAATCTTGTCATGGTCCTGGCTTTTGGCAGATAGAAACAAGACGGGCATATGATGGGTTGCCCTAATTTGCTTGATTAACTGAAGTCCATCCATTACAGGCATCATAATATCCAAAATGACAAGATCGATCGGTACAGAACGAATGCATTCCAGCGCCTCCGCTCCATTCGCGGCAGTCCTGATGTCATAGTCCTTTTCAAGGTACAGTTGAAGCAGTTCCACGATCTCTGGTTCATCATCTGCAATCAATACGGTGTATCTCATGTTATTCCTCTCATTTCTTCAATCCTCAATCATCGGCTGTGTATTCTTTTACATGTATCTTACTACTATATACCACGTCCCTTAAATCCACCTAAATCAAATCTAAAGATAACCTAAATAAAAGCCCTGGCATGTGCCGGGGCTTGTAATTCTATCCATGAGCACAATGCTGCTGAAGCTTCAATGACTACTTCATGTGGAGCCAAGGCTCAACCTTTTTATTCAGACTTTCCTTATCATATTGTATATACTGGCCGGCACGGTTGCGAACCGGATCCCCTGCGTAGTAACGCTCATAGAGATCGTGCCTCGCCCCAAGTGCACTTCCGGTCAGATCCCAAGCCAGCTGAAACAGACGGATTTTCTCTGGCGCTTGCAGTGTCACTCCACCAAGATATTTGGCCATCAATGGTCCTACCGTTTCATCCAGATCGAAACTGCCTGACGGAATCTGAATCAGTCCACCAGCTGCAATGGTTTTCAGAATTTCAACCGCTCTCGGGTAATATCGGCTGCCCAGGTTACGAGCTGTCTCAATGTATTTGAATGACGGGAGCCAGTTGCCATGCGCATCTGGCTGTGCCTGGGCCTCAGAAGCAACGATCAAGCCCTCAATGGTCTGCATCTGGCTGATCATCTCTCCGAGTTGTTCCTGTACATTCAGGAATGAATCCACACCGATCTCCTGCGCAATGGCTGCCGTGACGGCGGTGATAAATTCCAGCTTGGAGTGCAGTCGAATGATGCTCTGATGGTAGGCCAGACTGGAAGAGGCTGCGTTACAGCGAACCTGCCACACGGCTTCCGGATTGTTGTGCAGAAGTACACGCTCCCAGGGAACCAATACATCATCAAAAAATAATACAGCATCCATCTCATCATAACGGGCACTGAGAGGATGAGCAGCATCCAACTGCGGAGCGGCAAATGATTCACGGCAGATCAGATGTAAACCCGGACTTCCCACAGCAACAATTACCATATGTGCCAGTTCCGGCAGATGTCCCGGAATCCGCTGAATCGGATACGCAATGATATCATCCGCATAAGGAGCTGCGGTCGCCACCATCTTGGCACCACGAACAATAATCCCTTCCGAGTTGGTTTTCACAATCCGCAGCATGGCATCTTCATCCTCCCCAACAGGCAGAGAACGGTTGATCTGCGGGTCACGCTGGACAATCGTCAGAAATGCATCTTTTCGTTTGGCCTCCTGATAGTAGGCTGCTATCTTATCTGCATACATGGGATCGTGTCGTACCATATCTTGACGTGTGGCATACCATCCGACAACACGCGAGCGGGCATAATCCGACAGTCTGCTCATGACTCCATAGGTTCGATCCGACCAGAGCCGAAATGCTGCCGCTCTACTGCTGACATCTTGAGAAGCGTGAGGCACCCGAAAAGCCTGATGCACATAACTCCCCGTCTGTTCATCCCAATATGCCACTGTTTCTCGTGTATCCGGATCATCCACCAAATCGAACAAGTTCTCAATGGTCTGCAGTGTTCCCTGAAAGGCGGGATGTTCGGTTACCCGGACACGCTTGCCATCCAGCCATACGTTTCGCTCATCATTCAATCGGTGTATGTAAGCTTGTCCGCGAGACATCGTGATGCTCATGATCCATCCTCCCTCTCAGGCAAAAAGCCTGCTATGGCTACCAATCTCAAAGTATAACTGTCACATGCTGAAGGTATGTATGACACACACAATGATACAATTTGTATCTAATGAAATAGTACTGTGTCGCGTATAGAAAAGTCAACAAACACCGAACGAAGCGTCCGATGTTTGCCTAGGTCATGCCAGGTTAGATTAATTTGGAGTACATATGGCGTAAATACCGCCAGCGCACAAGCGCAAAGAACAGGATCTGCATGGTGGCAAAAACGAAGAAGATACGTAGGCTGTATCCCATAACCGAAAAATCGACCAACTGCTGCAGCGCCACAAATGCTACCGAACTATGAATCAAAGCAATGAGTAATGGCAGGAAAAACATAAGCAGCAGCTGCTGAGTTACAATTTTACGAAGTTCAGGACGACTGAGTCCCATCTTGCCAATCATGCGATACTGTGCTTCATCCCTTTCCAGATCCGCGTAGAGTCTAAAATAGGTAAAGCTTGCCGCAAAGGTAAAGAAGACAATACCGATCAGACCGCTCAGGATCAAAATGATCCCATTGGTTTGTTTCGAATTCAGCCAGTCCACAACGAGAGCACTGAACATGAAGTAGCCTTTCGTACGCGGCCGATCCTGAATCGAATTAACCAGGTCAGGGGCGAAGGCCCGCGTTCCCATCCAATCTTCCACCACAAATTGAGTCATTTTATTGGAATAGTAATCTTCACTCAAGTCTAGGAATTCATTGTACGCTGACTTCATCTTTTCAAACAATTCATCGGAAATGACGTAGATGTCCACTTTGAAATCAACAGGGATAACGATTTCGGTAGCTGGAGGAGACAGCTCAACCTGTTGATGATAATTTTCAACTTCAAGATCTACCTGTGTTGGTGAAAACCCCTGCTCCACTTGTTTACGCAGCTCTTTGCGTGCTGCCAAATTCGACGGCGTCATAAAGGCCCCATTTTCCGAATCCAACGTGCGTTCTTCGTAACCAAGAGCCTTGGCAAGATGGTTGTATTCACTCAATTTGATGATATTGCTGCCATCTTTATTCTCATACAGCTGGGTGTAGCTGCCTTTTACATAGGGGACCTCATGGTCAACAAGTGTTTCCTCAATCTGCCTGATATCCCCCTCTGCCTCAGGTGTATCCCATGAATTCGTGTAAGTGAATGCATACGGGTTCGTCATCGACGACAACCCTGGATCAGCGATCGCCAGCATGGTGCCAATGCCGGTAAATGCCGAGGCTGAGATGACACTTACCATGAAAAACATGACAGCATTGTCTTTCATGCGATACGTAAGCTCGGATAGAAACAGTACATTGGTTTTACGGAAAAACAAACGCTGATTTCGTTTTAATGCCCGAATGACATACACACTGAGCTGCGTGAACAGCAGGTATGTACCTGCGATAACCATAATGACACTCCCCAGGAGCAGCGGGAAGGAGTACGTCACCCACACAAAAGTGAACACCCCTGCATAGCCACCGCCAATTAACAACACGGATAGAAACGCGAGCAAGCGTGATGCCTTCGGCTCCGGCTTCGGCTTTTCCTCCGATTTCACCAAATCAATCAGCGTTCCCTTGCGGATAAGCAGCGAAGAAGATAGTGCAATGACAGCAAACAGAACAAGGAACGCGGCAGCTGTCAGAGCAATTGCTTTTAATGGAAAATAAAATCGAAGACTGTTCTCCACAGCCAGCAGGGAACCGCAGATGAGCAGGATCAGTTTTCCGAAGATCATCCCCAGTCCAATACCCGCTGCAATGGCGGCGATCCCGATACACATGTTCTCCATAAACAGAAGCCGGTTCATCTGTTTGCGTGTCATCCCAATGATCAGGAATATACCGAATTCCTTCTTGCGTGTTTTCAGAAAAGAACCTACCGAGTACAGCAAAAACAGGAATGAAAAGATAAAAATAATGATCTCTGCAATCATAAAGCCCTGATTGGCAAGCATAGTAACCGTTTCACTTGATCCCCTCAAACCATCCTTCAGATCCGGGTGAAACAGAAGCAGTGCATACGTGAAAAATATCATGACGGAAAATGTACTGCTCAGAAAATGAGCCAAATAAATCCGTTTGTTGCGAACTACATTGTTAATGGCGAACTGGCGAAAATTCATGTCCTGACCCTCCCATTAGGGATAACACATTAATTATCTTTTGATAAAAAGCCGCCCGGTTATCGCCATAGTGAATCTCATTATAGAGTTTGCCGTCCTTGATGAAGACAACCCGGCTGCAGTAGCTCGCTGCAACTGCATCATGTGTAACCAGCAGCATCGTCGCCTGATCCTCCTGATTGCGAAGCTCCAGCATCTCCATGACATCACGTGCCGCCTTCGAGTCCAGGTTGCCTGTTGGCTCATCCGCCAATATCAGCTTGGGTGAGTGGATTAGTGCTCTGGCAATGGCCGTTCTCTGTGCCTGTCCACCCGAAATCTCATAAGTCCGCTTGTCCAAAATCCCTTCAATCCCCAGCTTGCTTGCTAGCCGATCCACACGAGCGTTCATCTCCCCCAGCGGCGTTCCGTCGAGCGTCAGCGGCAGCACAATGTTCTCCTTCACCGTAAGGGTATTGAGCAGATTAAACGACTGAAATACAAATCCCAGCTCTTTGCGCCGGAACAGCGCAAGCTCATCCTGGTTCAGCTCGAACGGATTTTTCCCGGCAATGCGCAGTTCTCCTGATGTCGGATGGTCGATCGTCGAGATCATGTTGAGCAGTGTCGTTTTGCCGCTGCCGGATGGACCCATGATCCCTACAAATTCGCCTTCCTGGATGCTTAGGTCAATCCCCGATAGTGCTTCATAAGAGACGATGCCTTTATAGATTTTGCTGATCTGTTTTACCGAGCATATTTCCATATGTACCACTCCTTTTTTACGTTGAACATGAGTCAACGATAACTAACTCGTGTCTATTTAATCATTGGTTATTCACTGGCACTCTTGATGCCCTGACTTCTGACTTCAGTTTACCGAAGTTTCGGCTAATCTCCTATGGCTTAACCTTTCACTTGCATGACAAAGTTGTAAGGTTGCTTCTATTAAACAAAAAAGACGTCATTACCCCAGGGTAACAGACGTCGATTCTCTTGAACCATCCTATTGAAAAACAATATAGAAAACCATCTTATAGTCACTAAACACTAAATGTTATCCGGACCGTCGTCCCTTCACCATATACTGATTCCAGATCGATCCGGTGATTCATTCGGGTCAGAACCTCTTTCACGATGTACAGTCCCATACCTGTTGACTCCTTAAAATGACGACCATTTTCTCCCGTAAAGAAAGGCTGGAACACCCTGTTCAGATCTGACTTAGGAATACCGGCACCCTGATCTTGAACTTCAAGAATAATGGACCGTTCTGCTTTATATGCACGCAGGTATATCTTCTGTCCATTACCAGAGGAGTATTTGATGGCATTGGAGAGCAGTTGCACGATGACAAAACGAATCCATTTGGCGTCCGATTGCACAATTAGCGAAGCATCCATTTGAATCTCCGGATAGACATGATTGCGAATGAAGAAACGCTTCAGCTCATGAATGGCCTCTTCGCCTGCTGCCTTAAGTGTAACCGGTTCAACACTGAAGTCCTGTTCAAATGTGTCCAAACGCGCTACGTACAGCACCGTTTCCAATCCACGTCTCATCTGATCTGCTTCCTCCCGAATACTCCTGAGACGTGGGTCATCGTCCTCCTGGTCCTGCACGGTCAGTTCAATCACGGATAAAGGTGTCTTCATCTGGTGTACCCACTGATTCATAAATGTGAGATACTCCTGCTGGCGCTGCTCCAGACGGTGGAGATGGGCATGATAATGACCATATTGTGAATCCAGCAGCTTCTCCAGCGCTACCGATAAGGGAACCATCTCTTCGAGCGGGACAAATTCATTAAGCGAATTCATGGGCTGTGTCATTCGGGTATAGAACGCCCTGTGAGACATATAACGGTACGTCAGGTAACCTGCATATAAAAATAACCCCAGCGATACGGCATAGACAGCTGTTAGCACATGGTCGTAACCGTCATACCAAAATACGCCGACGACGGTAAGCAAGATGACGACCACCCAGCAAGTTAAAGCAAGGTGTTCTCTCATAAACAGCTTCATGATGGTGAAGCCGTATTCCAGTTTGCGTTTAACCGATAACCGGAACCCCTCACCGTTTCCAAAGCGTCTGTTATGCCTATTTCGGCCAATCGCTTGCGTACACGAGTTACATTGACACTGAGTGTATTGTCGTCTACAAAGGAGTCATCCCACAGTTTCTCCAGAATCGTCTCCCTGCTCACGAGCTTCGGACTACGACGAAGGAGCGTTTCCAGCAGTATCGTTTCCTTCTTCGTCAGCTGCACTTTGCGATCACCGAGCTGAATCTCCAGTCTTTCCAGGTATACTGTCAATCCTTCCAGCTCGACTTTGCGTTCTTCGTCACGGGCTGCGTAATCTCCATATACACGTCGCAGCTGACTTTTGATTTTGGCCATCACGATTTCATGTTCAAACGGCTTCGTTATATAATCATCCGCTCCGTTCTCCAGCGCCATCACCTGATCCATTTTGCCGCTCCGGGCGGAAATAAACAAAATCGGACATGTGGACATCGTACGGATCTGACGACACCAGTAGAACCCGTCATAGCTGGGCAAGTTGATATCCAGAAGAACAACATGTGGCTGGATCTGCTCAAATTGCTGTAACACCCGCTCAAAATCTTCCACAAGAACGGCTCTGTCCCCGTATCGTTCGATATGGGATTTCAGCAGTCCTGCAATTTTCGGATCATCTTCGACAATCATTATGGTATACATAAATGGGCCGCACCCCTAACCTGTAATAATGAAATGTAGTATGTTCTCTCTCATTCCAAAATCATAACACAGGATGGATTACTCGGCATGAACCTGTTTGCGCCATTGTACAATGTCTGCGTTCAATTGCTTGAGGTCACCCGATGGTTGCTGCTCATCAGACAGCTTGTACGACTGCTTCAGTGCCAGAATACGATACACGCTTTCATCAATTCGAGATTCGGTGATTTCCCCATTCTTCACCGCATTTTTCAATGTATCAAATATCGTTTTGGCACTTTCATAGCTGTGAGCCACGAGCAAAATATCACTGCCTGCCTGAACGGTCGCGATTGCAGCTTCATTCAGTTTATAATTTTTGGCGATTGCACCCATGCTGAGATCATCTGTAATGACAACGCCGTCGTAATTGAATTTGCCCCGCAGATGTTCACCAATAATGACATCCGATAACGAAGCAGGATGATCAGGATCCAGCTTAGGGAATAAAATGTGAGCCACCATTACAGCCTCCACATGCTCTTTCACCGCGGCCTGAAACGGAATCCACTCCAGCTCGGCCAGCTGCTTCTCTGTTTTGTTCACCACGGGAAGATCCAGATGGGAGTCCACTGACGTATCCCCATGACCGGGAAAATGCTTCACGACCGGAATCACTCCCTCGCTGCGCAGACCTTTCATCTCAGCGACGCCGAGACGAGACACGAGTTCAGCTGAACTGCCAAAGGAACGGTCACCAATCACCGGATTGTTCGGGTTACTGTTGACGTCCAATACCGGAGCAAAATCCACATTAAAGCCTGCAAGTTGGATCTGCCTTGCCAGTAATTTACCCATCGTTTCTGCCAGTTCGGCGTCATTCGTCGCTCCAACTTTACCATTGGAAGGGATACTCTGCACTTCATCCGGCATTCGGCTGACTTTGCCACCCTCCTGATCCACACTCATGAAGATTGGCACCGGATTGGAACGGTTTGCTTCTTTGATGGACTGCACAAAATCCGCTGTTCCCTGCAAAGTCGTCACGTTATTACCATAAAAAATGATGCCTCCTACCTTTTGGTCCGCAATCATTTGTTTGGCCTGGTCATCCAGAGCAGTCCCCTGTACCCCGGCCAAAATCATCTGTCCAATCTTTTCATCCAGCGAGAGCTGGTCCAGCTGCTCCTGAACCGGATCTGCCTCTTCCTGAGGGGAAGCATTGTTCTGCTCATTATTCTCTTCAGCTTCCTCCGCATCGGAATCACCACTGCCTTCCGGTGCAGCTTGTTGTTCCGTAGTAGAACCTGTAGAGGAATTCACTGTGGAGCCGGGCTTTTGCGTTTCTCCACATGCGGTAATGAGCATAAGGACTGCAATAATCAGAAATAACATTTGCAACGAGTGTCTTCGTTTACTCTTTATAGAATCGTTATGTACATACAAGGAATGTCAACCTCCTAATTCATGTTGGAATGTGTACCGTAATGTTCAGGCATAACATTAACATAAGCAACTCTTTTTTCAAAATCACCTGCTTTAATTAAAAGAGTGAGATACGGGTCTGATTTGCCAAAAAAATGTTTGCATTTGAGTGTTGTAATATGGTTTCTAATGATTTTTTCAACGAAGGGCGTGGGCGTTGTATGGATCAACGGGGATCGTAATTGCGGCCGAGAAATGGTGTTCTGTTGTGAATTTTTCATATGTTGAAATTATTATTATAGTAGGTTGAAAAAGCCGCCTTTCGGCGGCATAAGGTTGTTGTGGATTGCTTATTTTTTGTCTTCCTTGTAGGTAAAAAAGGCAGAAGAATGCTGATAAATAGCTACTATTCACTAATTCAATGTTTTCAACACTTCAGTTGTAAATGGAATGATCTCGGACTGCCGTCCTTCACGCACTTTTGCAGGCCACTCCGGATCGCTTAGCAGTACACGTCCCAGAGCGATCAGTTCAAACTCCTTGTTCTCTAACATCGTATTCAATTGGTCCAAGTGAGCATCGCCTGTTCCCTGATTCTCGGTTGATCGGTCCACGAATTCGGCTTCCAGACCAACGGACCCAACGGATATCGCAGGTTTCCCGCTTAATTTTTGTGTCCAACCGGCAAGATTTAATTCAGATCCTTCGAATTCCGGCAGCCAGAAGCGACGAGTCGAGCAATGAAAGATATCTACGCCCGCCGCAGCCAGCGGCGCAAGAAATTGCTCCAGCTGTTCCGGGGTATCCACCAGGCGAGCATCATAATTGCCCATTTTCCATTGAGAAAAACGAAGCACGATCGGAAAATCCGGTCCAACCGCCTCGCGGCACGCTTTAATGACCTCGACTGCGAATTGTGTGCGTTTGACCAAGTCACCGCCATACTTGTCTGTACGACGATTGGTATGCTCCCAGAAAAACTGATCAATCAGGTATCCGTGAGCGCCATGCAATTCTATGCCATCGAACCCGATCCGCTTCGCATCTGCAGCTGCTTGTGCGAACGCTTGTACCAGGCCTTGGATCTCTTCTTCGGTTAAAGGTTCCCTGTTCTCTTCACCTGCCATGCTGATGCCAGACGGACTAACCGGCTCCGCTTCTGCATGAGGCAGATCACCTGTACGCCTTGCTGTGCCCACATGCCACAATTGAGGCATGATTTTACCGCCCGCGTCATGGACGGCTTGAACCACATTTGACCAGCCCTGGAGGGATTCATCACCATGAAATAACGGAATACTCGCACCGCTTACAGAGGAAGGATGGTTAATCCCTGTCCCTTCCGTGATAATGAGCCCCACACCGCCAGCTGCTCTGCGTCTGTAATATTCAGCAACTTCCGGCCCGGGTACGCCCTCCGGAGAAAAACCACGAGTCATGGGTGCCATGACGATCCGATTGGACAATGTAAGCTTGTCTGAAGTGAGGGGTGTAAACAACGCTGAAGGTACATTCATTTGTTTATAGCTCCTTTATCTTGTGGAATGTCAGAACCCAATTACCTTTCCATTTTATAGTTTGTGAGTTTTATTTTCAAACTCGCTAATGAAATGATCTATTATGTAACAAAAAAAATAGAGCATCCCCGCAGCAAGTGGCGATAATTACGCTGCTGTACGTGTACGCTCCGTGTTTACGTCTTTTTCATTTTAAATGATAACCAAAAATAGATATGAATCATAGTATATACTCCATACTCTTTCTGTGTGTTCCTCTTAATCCGAATTCACAGGAATGTCGTGGCGATGAACTCTGAGTATTTTGCCTGATGAAGGTGAGACGACGTCCGGATCCGTGCCCAAACCGAAGTAGAAATCCCCTTCATGCTCTTCAAATGACTTCGCATACGTGTCCTGGTTGAACCGGAGAATTTCATGCCAATTGATCAGGTCCGTGGTTTGGTATACCCGGTTAATATACAGATTTTTATTTTGGAACGTGTAGGTGAGTACATATACTTTGCCGTCGCGCAAAAGCAAGTCTGTTGGCAATGCTTTGGCATCAGGTAAAATCACGCGCCTAGCCTGATTAATGGCTGTCATGACATTCAAGGATTTGGGAAGCAATTGACCGTCATTGAATACGCCACCAGCGATATAGACTAACTTGTTATCAAAGTTAACATTTTTCCCAATCTTGTTATACGGAATCGTGCCCTGCTGATAGGTCAGTCCCGGCAGGATTTTGTTACCGTAGATTACGACGTCTTTCTTCTCCAGATTCGCATTAATCTCTAGGAAATTGGTTTTGTCATTCCAGATTTTATTGGCAGGATACATCATTCCGGATGCATACAGCTTGCCCCCCAGCTCAAACAGCGTGTATGCCCTTAGCCCGAACGTATTAATGTTTGCAAACTTCTGCCAGCTTACGCCCATATCATGTGAAATCAGAATCGTTGGTTTATCTTCTGTTCCGAGAGCGGCAAACATTTTGCCTTGAAACAGAGCAAGGTCATAAACGTGTACCCCAAGCGGAAGGTTGCGGTATTTTGTCCATACGTCCCCATCCAGCCGATAAAAGTTCCCGAAACTCCATTGCTCTCCGTCAGAATCATTTCCCGGAATATAGAGCTTGTCGTCCAGGACCTTGTAGATATCAATCTGCTCCTCATCCACAACCATTTTGGTTGATGGGACAATTCCAGGATTGCTGTTGCTGACTGCCTGCCTATTAAACGATGAGGTTGCTGTATCGAAATAAATGACCGGGATGGGACCCGAGTTCGGCGCTACCCCCATATTGCTGCTGTTGCCATGACCCAAATAGATCTTGTCTCTGTATAACTGCATATCCCACACATTATTGGCGTAAGGCGTTTTGGCAAAAGGTCGTCCAAGCAGCTCAATCTTGCTTGTCACATCCGCAGAATTGATGGGTACATTGGATACCTTTGCCATGGCCCGTTCAACCGTCGGCTTGCGCTCGGCCTTGTCACTGCTTTTGGGCTTGGCACTCCCTGTAAGCATCCAGCCCACGCTTGCAACGATGGTCAAAATGAGAGCTGCCCATTTCGTGTTGTTATGCATGCCCGCTTCCTCCTTCGTTCTGAAATTGAATGCCTTTTCATATAAACGATACAAATTGTATCTTTTTATATTATGTAAAACAGAACAAGCATGCAATACATTCCGCCCTTTTCAACAAAAATAGACAGCTTCATCCGAAGATGAGCTGTCTAGGCAGGTATTCTTTTTGCCAAAATGACATCGTTTTATTAAAAAGAAAAGATTTCTGAGTTGCTGCTACTCGGCTTTGACCAGGATTTTCACCTGATTTTTCTCTTTCAAAAGAGCTTCAAACCCTTGATCGACTACTTCATCCAGCGAAATACGTTTGGTCACCAGCTTGTCTGCCGGGAAGAAGCCTTTATCCATCAGACTAATCACAGCCGGGAATACATCCCGATAACCAATAATACCGTTCACTGTACGTTCTTTCATGACGATAGAGTTAGGCAGAATCGGAGCCGCTTGCTCAAAAATGCTGACGATCATCAGCTCTCCACCAATACGTGTCGAGTCGATCGCCTGCTGCAGCACAGGTGGTACACCTGTCACTTCATAAGCAACGTTCACGCCGCCTTGTGTACGTCTATGAATCTCTTCCACAACATTGTACTGGGTTGGATCAATCACAATTGCGCCAAGCTCTTCGGCTTTCGCTTTGCGTTCTTCAGATAGCTCTACTACATAGATGTCGGAGGCGCCGGAAGCTTTCAATGCTTCAATAACGAGCAAACCGATTGGACCCGCACCAAATACAGCTGCAGTATCGCCTACTTTCAGCTTGCTTTGACGCACGGCATGCAGCGCTACCGCAGAAGGTTCTACGAGCGCTCCCTGTTCGTAGGAAATGGAGTCAGGGATGGCGTGTACCATATACTCTTCAGCTGTTACGTATTCAGAGAAACCCCCGCCTCCTCCGGCGAGACCGAGGAATCCCATCTGGTCGCACAGATTGTATCTTCCCTGTTTGCAGGCTTCACAATGTCCGCATGCATAGATAGGTTCAACGACAACACGGTCTCCTGCTTGAAAACGGGTAACACCTTCACCCACTTCAACGACTTGTCCCGAGAACTCGTGTCCCATCACTACAGGAGCTTGTTCGCCTGTTAGCGGATGCGGTGCTTGAGCTGGAATGAAAATCGGTCCTGCAGTGTATTCATGCAGGTCACTGCCGCAAATTCCGCACCATTCCACTTTTATTTTAACTTTCCCTTGTGCCGGGCTAGGTTCATCGATATTTTCCAGACGTAAATCTTTAACACCATGCCAACGTAATGCTTTCATCAATTTCATCTCCCAGATCATAGGTTTGAATATAACCGGAAACGTTTCCGTAGTTAAATATGTCATAGTTTAGATAGTCTGTCAAACACATTTTCCCATAAATAAGTCGAATTCATGAATTTTTCGCCTTTACATGCAGCATGATAAAACCTGCTGTGATTGCCTGTATCCAATGGTGTGCAGATTATATGCTTAAGAACGTATGGAATAAGTTAACAACCTGCTTACAGTTATAGATCATGGAAAGTCTATTGACTTACAAAAAGTGTTATAATCAGAGTATACACATAAATTCAACATGAAATTACTATAGAGTCGGAATCGTTTCCGGTGAAGTGAGGTTACCCAAACGTGAGCAAAGAACAAAAAGTTACCATCAAGGATGTGGCGGAGTTAGCGGGAGTAGGCATTGCTACCGTCTCAAGAGCCATTAATAATTCTGAGGGTATCAGCAGCAAAACCAGAGATAAGGTCATGCAGGCCATTGAAGAGCTCGGTTTTGTTCCCAACACATCCGCTCAGAGTCTTAAAATTCGCCAGACCCACCAAATTGCCCTGGTTGTTCCGGATATACGAAATGCGATCATTCCAGAGATCTCCTGGTCTGTGGAACAAACAGCTAAACAGCACGGCTATCACGTGGTACAGATTAATACGGCAGGAAATGCCCGTACAGAACTGGAAACTATTCGAAACATTAAAAAGCTGCATGTGGACGGCCTCATATTCATGCCGCTCGCTTATCCCAAAACGCTTCCAGGCTTGATCGACAAGGCTCCCCTTCCCATCTCCATGATTAACTACGGCAAGAGGCTCGAACCCGGCATGAAGGCAGATATCGTCTCTCTATCTCAGCCTGAGGGAAAGCTTGTGATGGAACATCTGATTAAAATTGGACGAACGCGGATTGCCTATGCGGGTGCCCCCAAGGACATCATTGAAGAGCGTTACCGTGCGTATGAACAAGCTCTGCCACATGTCGATATTTCACTTGTCTATTTCGGTGAAGATTTCTCCCTGAACACTGGTGCCAATGCTGCGGATTACTTCCATGGACTGACCCATATGCCAGATGCAGTCTACGCGATCAATGACATGGTAGCCATCGGATTGGTTAACCGGTTCAAAGAATTGGGTGTACGTGTACCCGAAGATGTCGCCGTGGTTGGGGTCGATAATAATCAATGGACTACCGTCTCGTCACCGCAGATCAGCTCGGTTTCCATTATGGGCGAAGAGGTTGCCAGGCTGGCGACAGAATTGCTGCTCAAACGAATCCGCGAGATGAGTACTTCTGACTATGAGCATATCCAGTTTGAACCCAGACTTATCGTACGCGAATCAAGCGTAGCGATGATTCGTCCCTCGTCACCACGTTGCTAATGGCTCATCCTGGATGGATGAAATGATAAATCACAAGCAAAAAAGGTGTCCCCGCAGCCATTAATCACGGCCTGAGGGTCACCTTTTTGTTGTCTGTATCGATTTAATGAAAAGTGACGAGAACTGTGGCATGGCTTGTTATTACTTCACGATCAACTGTCTGATCGGACTCCCTTTTAGAAACATCTCGATGTCTTCTACCGCATGATTGTAATAGATTTCATAATTCCCTCGGGTCACATAACCCAAATGCGGTGTTGCCAGCACGTTAGGCAAGGTTCGCATGATATGATTAACAGGTAAAGGCTCCTGTTCAAAGACATCAAGTCCTGCCCCGGCGATCAGACCATTTTGCAGTGCCTCAACCATAGCCCCCTGATCCACAATTCCCGCACGGGATGTATTGATCAGCAATGCTGTCTTTTTCATCCGCTGGAATTCAGCCTGACCAATCAGATGACGAGTACGTTCACTTAGCACCAGATGAATCGACACGATATCACTTTGCTCCAGCAGTTCTTCCTTTGTTGCGCACCAGATTACGCCTTGTTCCCCAGCTTGTCCAGGTGTCAAATGCTGACTCCAGGCCATGACATTCATGCCAAAAGCCTTCGCAATCGCGGCCATCCGGGAACCTATTTTGCCCAATCCGAGCAGCCCGAGCGTCTTTCCGTACAAATCCATGCCGACCGTACTCTGCCAGTTGCGATTGGATTTCAGCGCATTATTTTCGGTAACGAGCTGCCTGGACAGTCCCAGGATAAGTGCCCAGGTTAGTTCCGTCGGTGGATTGGAGCTGCCCTCTGTCCCACACACCGTGACTCCATGGCGTTCCGCAGCCTTAAGATCAATCGAGGCATTTCGCATCCCAGTTGTAATCAGCAGCTTCAGCTTGGGAAGCCTGGATATGACCGATTCAGGAAACGGCGTACGCTCACGCATCAGAATAACGATATCCACATCCTGCAGTTCCTGGATGACCTTTTCTTCCGAGCCCATGTAATGATTAAAGGTCTGCACCTCAACCCGATCCTGGACTAAACCCCAATCAGCCAATGACAGGGCGACGTTCTGGTAATCGTCCAATATGGCGCAACGTAATTTCTTTTGCAAGATGTACCCCTCCTTCAAAAAGCGTTGTATCCTACACCTACCCGTATTGTATCAATTCGACACCGGTCTGCCCAATGTCCTTAGACATAAAAAAAGAGCCGGAAGTCAGTTTCCGCCTCTTCATTAACCGGCACACCACTCTTAACGCAACGCATCCAGTTCAATTTCATGACTGACATATAGCTCCATCCTGGATCTCAATTGATTATACCGTTCGACCAACACATGATCTATTCCGAGTGCTTGCGCGATCACACCTAATATGGAATCATCCACATGTGGTGTACTCCAGCTAAACAGCTGCTGATACAGGCTCAACATTGATTCTTGGCTCTGTTTAACATATCTAAGCGGGTGTGAGACGGATTCGAGTTTCATCTGCAGCAAGTCGTGGAATACGTGAAACCGATGCTCCTCAGCCAGGCTTCTTGTTAAGCCTGCTTGGGAAGTCTGCACACTACTCGCTATATCTGTAAATGCAGCTAAGCCAGCTCCGTTCTTAAGATCTCTGATCAAATCCGAGAATGTTAATCCGACCATGGGCATGGCCATGTAGGCCCACCACTGACTGCCTGTTCCATTAGCGCACAGTTCCCAATTCGGGTTCCATAACACATTTCGAAGTTGTTCCTTCTGGGATGTTCCATACATCGCAATACCCCACACCAGCCCGCCATTGCAGTCCACTGACGCCTGTTCTCCCCATGCTAGAAGCCTCGGCACCATCTTATCAGCAGGAGCCCATTTTGCACATAATGCAGGGAGGATCTCCGGGAAAATAGCATTTCCGTATACTTGTTCGAATTTATCTCTCAATCGCTGATGTTGATCCTCACAAGGCATGTGCAGCAAGGCCAAACAAGCATCTTTGGACAAATACCAATCATCTGTCATTACACAATCCACCAGATATTCGGTGCTGAGTGGATATCCCATGTAAGCCAGGACATGCAAAACGTCCCCGGGAACCCCCTCTTTTAGCTTTCCATTCACAAAACTACATTGATGAAGCTGCCGGGCAAGCTCCATATCACCGCAACGCATGACGACTTCCAGCAGCAGTACATATCGGTAATCCTCCGAATGCTCCAAATATAACTGGAGCAAAACCGCTGCGTCCTCCCGGTCCCCATACATCGCAATAACTCGGCAATAAGATTGAATCACACCCATATTCAGTGGAAGACCCGAATGAAACCATTCCAGCAATGTTTCGGTGGGCTGAATCATATCGATTCCCCTCCAATAATCCATAACGCCGCCTCAATACTTTGCTCTACAAACGAGCGCTCTGGCCCCGATTTCATTAACACAGTAAGTCCAATCATTGAAATAACCAAAGATTTTGCAGCTGCACTCGCATTCAGATCACCGGACAATTCTCCGGAACGCTGCCCCCGTTCGATCGTCTCCCGAAAAATCACTGCCAGATACATCTGATGCTCCCGGGTTAAAACGGCGAATTTCGAATCGTGCGGAGCCAGTTCAACCATCGTATTAATACAAAAACAACCGTGGCTCGGCTTGGATACATCCCCCTCAGCCCCAATGTGCTCAAACAGCGCACGAAATGCCTGTTTTACAGACCCTTCCTGCTGAAGCCTCGATCTAATTTGCGCGGCATGCAGAGTGGTATATCTGCGCAGCGCCGTCTCAAATAACTCTTTTTTGTCCCCGAAGGCAGCATACAAACTGGGGCGTTGAATACCCATTGCGGAAGTAAGGTCAGTCATTGACGTTGCTTCAAACCCTTTATCCCAAAATATGCGCATGGCTGCATCAAGCACTTTATCGGTATCAAACTCCCGTTGTCTCACCATATTCTTTCTCCTTTTTTATGTACCAATCGATATATTATATCGTAGCTTTCATCCATCATGATGTCAATTGTATACCTCCATTAAATCATTGAATCAATAACAAAAATCTACTTTAAAATATGCACAATTGACATTTGCATGATATATACAGTATGTTAATTCAGAATTATTATGTACTGATCAGTATAAAATTAAATTCAAAAATCCACTCTTGAAAGGTGACTCTCATGAATACTCCGATTCAACGGATACATCCATCTTCAAAAGCTCATGCTGGCATGTCCCGACTTGTTGCGCTCCTCTTCGCTCTGTGCAGCGGACTTTCCGTAGCCAGCATTTATTATGCTCAACCCCTTTTGGATGCCATGGCCAGGGATTTCCGGATCTCCCACTCACATATCGGCGTAATCATTACGGTGACCCAAGTCTGTTACGCCCTCGGACTGTTTTTTCTTGTTCCTCTCGGCGATCTGATTAACAGGCGAAAACTGATCATTGTGCAGATGCTCTTCTCCGTCGCGGCTCTGCTTCTCGTTGGTACCACATCATCTAGTTCCATCTTTTTCACAGCAATGGCACTCGTCGGATTACTGGCTGTTAATACTCAAGCGCTCGTTGCCTTTGCCGCAGTACTCGCTGCCCCTTCGGAACGCGGACGGATTGTAGGCCTCGTGACTAGCGGAATCGTGATTGGCATATTGCTCGCTCGAACGGTTGCGGGCACCCTAAATGATTGGATCGGCTGGAGATCGGTTTACCTGTTCTCCGCATCGCTAACCTTGCTCGGCGTAGTCGCCCTGCTCCTTCTCCTGCCGAAGCATGAGCCTCAGCGAACAAAATTAAATTATGCTCAATTGCTTATTTCGGTAATACAACTCTACCGGGAGCTGCCTATACTTCGAATTCGTGGCGTGCTGGGCATGCTGATATTCACTGCATTCAGCATTTTATGGACTGCCATGGTCCTTCCACTTAGCGCACCTCCATTCTCGTTGTCCCATACAGCCATCGGTGCTTTTGGTTTGGCAGGTGCCGCGGGTGCACTGGCTGCTGCCCGTGCCGGCAAACTCGCTGATCGGGGTCTTGGTCAGCACACAACTGGATTCTCTCTTCTGCTTCTCCTCCTGTCCTGGCTGCCGATCGGCTTCGTTCATCAATCGTTATGGTTTCTGATCATTGGTGTCATCGTTCTCGACCTCGCTGTACAGGCAGTCCACGTCACCAACCAGAGCCTGATCTATCAGGTTCGTCCTGAAGCACAGAGCCGTCTTACTGCTGCATACATGATATTTTACTCAGTGGGCAGTGCAACCGGATCTATTGCTTCGACTATGATGTTTGCCTGGGCAGGATGGACGGGCGTATGCTGGCTGGGAGCAGCGGTGAGTGCAGCAGCATTCCTGTTCTGGGCTATTGACCGTTACTTACAACGGAATATGATCCAATCCTCTTGTGTTCCGGCACATAAAGGAAACTGAATTATTGTTCTAACTTAGAACATACAACAATGAACAGCGTTGCAAGCGGACCACACAAGAGGGAGATCAGAAACCAGTTAAGCCCACTTCTGTTTTTCCCTTGAGCAAGTCCGGCATTAATTAACGCAAGGGTGCCCCAACCAACAAAATATTCGTTTCCCATCACGATCACTCCTTATCAAGTAATTTGTCGTCAGACCTGTTGGTTCGTCTGTTCCAGTATAGCTTTCAGCTTCGTATTGCGGCTTTGGATAAAAGCATGCATATAATGCTTCAAGACGAGCCGCTCAGCCAGTCTTCCCAACACACCAAGTGGTGCTTCAAATTTCAGCATGTCCCTCATGCAAGTGGTTTGGTCATCGATCCTGCTGAAATGATGTTCGTGGCGCATGCTCTTGAATGCCCCTTTTACCATCTGATCGACAAACACATGCGGACGTTCATATTGCACGATACAGGAAGTGAGTTTCTGCCTTATGCCAAAATGAGTTGCTTGAAACGTCACCGTGTCGCCGGCACCTATTCTGCCGGAGGTCACGCCCGAAACAGCTCGTTCCCGTGTATGTTTCCATACCGTCTTTGTATGAACATCAATATCCCGGGCATAATCAAAACATTTTTCAATTGGAGCACGTATTGTAATTTCGGTTACAACTTCAATAAAGGTTTATCGCTCCTCAGGTAAAATGGATTTTGTACCCAGTATACGCTTGCTCTCCTTAGAGAACAATGCACCAAAAGCCGACACACAAAAACAGGTCCCCTGTCATTATGCAGGAGACCTGTTTGTACTCTAAACTTTTATAACCTTAAATAATCAGTTCTTTAATGGCAATGCTGCGTTCTTTGGACAAGTCACGATACTGCTCGGACTCGACCTTGACCAGCGGATTGAAGATGTCCGAGGTATTATTCATGATGATTACCCCTTTTTCACCATTGCTCAGAAGCACTTGCTTGCCGATAAAGTTCGGGAGAAGGTGCTGCATCAGAGCCTGAACCGGCTTTTCATTCAACTTGCCAAACCCCATCGCATAGATGTCACGCAGATTATTGATTAGGTTCGGATTGCTGCCCCCGTGAATGCCGGATCTCATACCAATGTATACGTCAGCCACAGACACGATCTGCGTATAAGGATGGATTTCACTTTTATCCATTTGCATTGGATACCCCGAGCCATCCTCACGTTCATGGTGCTGAAGCGCTACAAGCGCAGTAGCCTCATCGGTCATGGAACTTTTGATGATATCATGGCCATAAATAGTATGACGCTGCAATTCAAGCTGTTCATCCGCCGTTAATGGTTCCACTTTGTTACGAATCCGATGGGACACTCTGCACTTGCCTATATCATGCAGATAGCCGCCGCGGCTGATCTGATAGCTTTCCTTCTGGGAATACCCCATCCAGCTGGCAATATAGAAGGACAGCAATCCAACCTGAATGGAGTGTGTATAGTTGTTAACATCATCACGTTCCAGCATCATCAGGAGATGTACGACATCCTTTTGCTCGTCCAGTCCATCCACCATTGGCTGCAGTGCATCGTCCACCATGGTAGCATTGAATTTACCCACAGTAAGTGCTTCAAGAAATGCATTTTGGTAGTTATGTACAGTCTGTGTAAATTGGGATTTCATTTCCTCTTCAGGCGGTTCTTCCTTAATGCCGGAACCAGCTGCAATACTCGAACCGGCTGCAAATTTGGCTGCAGCGGCAAAAAACTCAGCTTCTGTTATTTCTTCTTCACGTGATTCAATATCTACATAGTCCACACGGTGCTGCATGAGCAAGGAAATATCCTCACTCTTGATTACAGTCCCTTTCCCGAGAATGTGCAACCCCGCATCGCTAAATGTATCCGCAGTCAGACGGTCTCCGTCTTGCAGGTTCATAATATGGATTCTCAATCGGTATTCCCCCTGAACATTCATTATAGTAACAGTACCCGATGGATTGGGTCCCAAAAATACCTATACTTCTTTATATCGATCATTTTCTTGATTTTCTGCATAGTTCAAACGACCTTAATCGCAAAAGGAAATACGAACGTGTAAGACTTTCTTCTCATTCATATTTCTTAAATAATCCCGGTTTTGCCGAATACGGAACATGGAATGTTACGTTTCTTTGGATTGGAGAAATATAAAGAGCCCAAACTTCAGTTTGGGCCCTTTCCTATAGAGCTAAATTTTGACCGATGCCAGACTGGCTCCACTGACGAATAAACGTTCGATGCTTTTCTCAACCGCAGGATCAGGTATAAGCGGTGGTGCCTGATGCGGCTTCACCCGGGCATCAATAATCATCTGATCGCAGCCCCAGTGCTTATGCGAATAGCTGCTGTTTACCCCATACATGTCGTGAGAAGGATTGCTGCGCGTAAATGTAGCCCATAAGAAGTTGCTGAGGCTCGCACTCAGGAAAGAGCTGTCATCGCACAGAATGATCAATGGACAGGAATCAAGTCCCCCTTGCTCCTTCAGCATATCCGTAAATTGCTGCATTTCCCGCGCCGTCTCTTCATAACTCGTAAAAGCAGACGTCTGAATCGATACGATCCCCGGCATAATCAGCTGCGCATTCGTATAACCACGAATATTCTTCAAGGTATCCGGCACTTCTGTGCACAGCTCCCGAAGCTTCTCACCGTAGGCTGCAAAAACAACCTTACTACCGGTATTTAACCCGGTTCCTGAGTAATCCAGGGTATCGATGGTGGTATTGGTATGGAAATGGATATCCCGCTGCAAATTCATGCGCTCCAGAATATAGGTCAGGAATTCCACTTCACGGTGGGTATCCAGCGGCTGCTGATCCTCAGCTGTAATAAACAGATACTTGGCCAGACTCAGCTGCCCCGTACCCAGAATACGGTTCGCAATGGTCAACAATTCCGTTGGCTGCTTCACCGTCTGATATGGCGTGTAACGCTCACTTCCGATTGCAAACAACAGAGGGTGCACCCCAGCAGCGTCTACGGCATGTACTTCTTTGACACCCGGAATCTCCTGTTTGATCGCATCGCCCGTAATTTCATGGATTAGATCACCGAATGCTGTATCCTCCTGCGGAGGACGACCAACTACCGTAAATGGCCAGATTGCATTAGGCTTCGCATACACTTTGTGCACTTTCATCAGCGGGAACTCATGCGTTAAACTGTAATAGCCCAGATGATCACCAAACGGTCCTTCCGGTTTTGTTTCACCTGGATAAATATCTCCGGTAATGACAAAATCAGCATCATTGCTAATACAGTATCCATCCTTGTAGCTATAACGGAAACGACGCCCAGCGAGCAGACCGGCGAAGGTCAGTTCACTCAGACCTTCAGGCAAAGGCATCACCGCAGACAGGGTATGAGCTGGAGGACCACCGATAAAGATACTGACTTTAAGCGGCTCTCCCTTTTTGACAGCCTTCGCCTGATGTATACCGATCCCGCGATGAATCTGATAGTGCAGCCCGATTTCCTTGTTCATCGCATAATCATTGCCGCTCAGCTGGACACGGTACATACCCAAATTGGAGTTCATGATCCCCGGTTTTTCCGGGTCCTCCGAATATACCTGCGGCAACGTTACAAAGGCACCCCCATCCATGGGCCAATGCTTAATCAGCGGCAGATCGGAGATTTGAATTTCCTGAGCCGACACGGGCAGACTGATCGACTTCTGTTTGGGCAGCGCCTGCCACGCAGCAAGACCTGTGCTGATGTGCTGCAAAGGCGTCTTGAGCGCCTTCATCGGATCGTCCCGTACTGCCATGACCCGTTGTACGCCTTCGAGCGTGTTACGGAACATGAATTTGCAGCGTTCGAGTGTGCCAAACAGATTGGATACCGCCTGGAACTTCGAGCCTTTTACATTTTCAAACAACAGCGCTGGGCCTTTCGCCTCGTGCACTTTCATATGTATTGCGGCCATTTCCAGATTCGGGTCTACTTCTTCCTTAATCCGGATCAGATGTCCATGCTGCTCCAGATCGTTGATGCAATCTTCCATATTGCGATATTTCATGGGATGGCTCCATTCTTTTAATATAATATATATTTATGTTCATATATTCACATGGACGCGCAAACAAGAATTTGAACCAACCGCCTGAATCCACGTCCTAATCTACTTCATTCTATAAGACTCACTCTTCACGTCTCTTCTATTTTATCAAATGATCTGCTAGTAAACAAAAAATATATATGATCCTCACTGACTAAGGTTAAAGATGAGAATCCAGAAATTACACTTCCGTGTATAGCAAGAAGGCCAGCTAAGAACCTCGGTTCCAGGCTGGCCTCCTTATCCCTCATACGTAAGAGAATATTAAATTCCCTCAACAATCCGCTTCGCCCTAACTTTCACCTCACGATAAAGTTCATCCTCATCGATCGTTAAGAGCTTCCTTCCTCTCATCAGAACCTGTCCGTTTACAATCGTCGTGTCTACGTCTGCACCATTTACGCTGTATGCAAGTAGAGACTCCAGCTCGTGTACAGGCTGAAGATGTGGCTTCTTCAGATTGATCAGAATCAGATCTGCCTTGCGCCCTGCCTCCAGCGTACCTACATCCTCCTGAAGCTTAAGCAGACCTGCGCTGCCCCGAGTAGCCATCTGCAGCACTTGCCTTGCCGGCAAGCGAGTCGGATCTCCGTAATCGAGTTTTTGCAGCCATGTTGCGGCTTTGATCTCTTCAAACATGTCGACAGTTGTCGCACTACCGGCCCCATCTGTTCCGAGTCCGACTTGGATCTCCTGTGCAATCATGTCCGTGATGGGAGCAATACCGCAACCCAGCTTCAGATTGCTGACCGGATTGTGGGCTATGCCTCCACGCATGCCTTTTAGCCTGTCGATATCTCTTCGATTGAGGTGCACTCCATGGGCAAGCAGCACATGTGCATTCTCGAACATGCCAGCTTCCTCAAGGTACTGCGTTGGGGTCATACCGTAACGCTCACGAATCTTCGCGACTTCTTCCTTCGTTTCGGCCAGATGGATATGAAGAGGGATATCTTCCTTTTCAGCCAGGGCAATGACTTCCTTTAACGGTTCCATGGGACAGGTGTATGGCGAGTGCGGCCCGTACATCGTTGTAATTCTTCCATCCGCCTTGCCTGACCAGCGGTGAACGAGATCAATGGCTTCCTGCATCCTACGGCCGCCGTCATTCTCCATGAATACCATTCCGCGCGTGAGAGATGCACGCATGCCCGTTTTGGTTACAGCTTCAGCGATCTCATTCATGTGGATATACATATCTGCATAGGCGGTGGTACCTGATCGAATCATCTCGGCCATGGACAACTGAGCTCCCCAATAGATGTCTTCCGGCGTCATTTGTGCTTCAGCAGGCAGCATTTTGCGTTCCAGCCAGTCCATTAACCTCAGATCATCCGAGAACCCCCGAAGCAGACTCATCGGGGAATGCTGATGTGCATTAATCAGACCCGGCATGGCAAGCATGTTTTTTCCGTTCATGATGTCATCACCCGGATTGGCGGCAAGGTGATGCGAGATTTCGGCAATCCGGTCTCCTTCAATACGAATATCCCCCAGGAAGGGGGCCTCTCCGTCTTTCATGGATAGAATCATCGCTTGCTGAATCAATATGCCCATTCGTTTCACAGCTCCTCTGGATTCAAGTAAATAGCTCAGATCCAAAGGATAAGCCTTCACGTAACGGAAAGGTCAAGTCATGAATATTTCTGCATCGTGATCTTTCGATAACTTTGGATGAAAGGTTTGGGGTCCATTTTCACCATATAGGGATACACCCCGGTGCTTGTATGGAGGTAGAAAAATCCCCCCTCATTGCCCATTCTTCGAAAGGACATGTCAAATACATCCTTGATATGAAACTCGCGATATTTCGTTACAATTCTGTCCGAGTACAGGATCATGGATCGTTCGTTCGACTTGATCTCTTGCGCGAGACCGGTCACTTCCCTCTGGACTTTATAGTATGGCAGCACTGCAATACAAGTCATGATCCCCCTCCGCTCTTGTCATAATTCTGGTTCCATCATAGCAGATTGGAGAGGTCAGCCAAAATAATTAACTTAAATGATGACCAAGATGAGACTTCTGTAGTTTGCATCATTCGATTCCACTTCCAACGTGGATACATAATATAGGGGATTAGAGCATTGTCTATATTGAAGATTAGATGTCGCTTATGCGTTTAGGCCAAATGCTCACTTGATAACGGTCACGACGTTCAGCGGTGATGGAAGCGTATGCTGAACATCTTGCAGAGTGAGACATTGTTCAATATGGAAGACGCCGTGGGGCAGTTCAGTCCGGTACATTCGTTCCGCAACCGCTGCAGCCACCGCTGCCGTCGAATCAGCTTCGCGCTCACCCACTAGCAGCTGCTCTACTCGAACCGGTTTGCCTTGCTTCCATCCGGCTGCATCCACCTTGACTGCAAACATCTCCTCTCCGCCGGGAATGAGACCAAATGCCTTGACGGTGCCGCTTCGGATGGAAGGGAAACCCAGTAAGCTGAACACCCCTGCTCTCTTTGAAATCGCCATGGATCTTGTAATCCAGCGGGAATCCAGGCATAGGCGAGTAGACACGGTTGGAATATGGAGCGTACGGGCAACCGCGTGTTGATCCGAGAAGTTAAACCGATATGCCTTTCTGCGTCCCAGCGCTGGTCCAAAATCAATCCATTTACCATCCTGGAAACTCCGGACCTCGGTTGGCTTACCACCCTTCATCACAGTATAAGTTGCGTTCATCTGATCAACCGTCCACTCCACCGCTGCCTTTCCGTGCTTCTCTCCCAGTCCCAGCATGACGGTAATATCTGCTTCATCCACCTGATTCAATTGAGCAGCTGCTTCACGTACAAGCAGATTCGTCACGCCAGGTGACAGGCCCACACTAAGCATGGCTGTAGCCTTATTACGCTGCATTTTCTTATGTAATGTTTCCACTTGAGCAAGAAAATCCACCTTCGCCGATATATCCATATAATCCGTTCCCGATTGTGCGCATGCCTCCACAAACCGCGTATCCGATTGGTCCACACACATGATAACCAGCTTGACTGATTCCAGCATGGCCGGATCGATAGCTTGCCTCACATCCAGCTGCAGCGGCTTCACAGTCCCCCCTGTAGAGCGACTGAATTCCTCGGCTCGATTCATACGAGTTCCTGCCGCCCACACCTTACCCGGGAACAATTTCCCGAGCTGAGTGCATATCATTCGTCCTACTTGGCCATAACCGCCTACGACCCAAATCTGCTCTTTATTTGTCTTAACACTAGATTCGAATTGCATAATAACCCTCCACCCAAAATGCTCCGAAATAGCGTGTAATATGAGTAAAACCACATTCAGAGAGCAGCGCGACGGTCTGCTCGGACGAGATCGGATCAGACTCCCTTCCCAGGGATGCCGCAAACCGATCCCATTCTTCCCGTGTTATTCCCGCACTTAACATGTGGTCCCTCCATGCATTCATCATGACCTTATAGGCAGGTGAATACAGGTCAGCGTTAACAGCGGCAAGAACCAGTGGTGCTCGGGATCTAAGCCTCGCAGCGAGGCTGGTCATAAATTTCCTCTTCGCCTCCATACCCTGAAGGAAATGCAGCATCAGCATACTTGTCGCCCCGTCGTATAACTCATCCAGTGGCAGGTCTTCCACCATCATGCCTTCCAGCTTCACTCTTGGTCCTGCTCCTGCTTCAGCAATCCTTCGCTTCGCTAACTGAAGCATGGGTTCGGAAGGATCCACACCGGTGAATG
Organism: Paenibacillus sp. FW104-T2; assembly: GCF_058789975.1. Classification (NCBI taxonomy): domain Bacteria; kingdom Bacillati; phylum Bacillota; class Bacilli; order Caryophanales; family Paenibacillaceae; genus Paenibacillus; species Paenibacillus sp. FW104-T2. Next base: position 72,297 of record NZ_JBYTCE010000017.1, read on the forward strand.
TCCACCCTGGGTGCCTATCTGCCAGCAAAACAATCTCTTTTCCTCCTCCGGCACCGGCAATAAGTATCTTAGATTCGTTGTTATCCGTTAATGATGCAGCCAGCAGCCTCTCCATCAGATCATGCATATGAGAATATCCCGGGATCTTCAGGGAAATGGATTGTTCATAACGATTTTCATCTGCTGTCTTCCAGCTCATCAGGGATGAGTGATCAGCGTTCATGGTGCCACACTCCTTCTGTGTTGATGTTAGACTTGACTCCTGATTCATCTAATTTCATTATAAAAGAGTACGATGAGCCTACAATCCCAGAACAATGGGATACCCCCGCGGGAGAGGAGACACCTGATATGAAGTCAGCATTAGAGCAAGGCAGAACATCCATAACGTCTCTCGAAAAAGGATCCTGGACCTCCCGTACCTATAGGGAAGCCGTACTAAAAGCAATCCACGCCGTTGTTCCATATGATGCATACTGTTTTACGACAGTGGACCCACAGACCCTGTTATCAACCGGTGCTGTGACAGAAGACGGCATTGAAGCGATACATGATCGGCTGTTCATTAACGAATATACGGAAGACGATGTACATAAATATGCAGACTTGATTCGCAGCAACAAGCCTATCGCCCTTCTACAGGCATCCATCCATGCTATGCCCGAACGAAGTTTGCGATATCGTTCGATCTTGCAGCCTGCTGGTTTCAGGGATGAGCTTCGAGCAGTCCTGATCTGTGACGAGACGTGTTGGGGTTACCTCACCCTCTATCGAAAGGCAGATCAGCCTTTCTTCTCGGAAGAGGAAGGGCAATGGATTGAAGAATGGACCACTTCCATAGCCAGGATGTTGAAAAGGACCAGTCTGTCACTTATGGATGAGATCAGACAAGGAAGTCCAGCCGATCCGGGGCTTATAATGATAACCGATACCTTTCAGTTATTGTCATCCAATGACTCAGCACAATATTGGCTAACCCAATTGCAGCGGCTTGAGTCAGTAGGCCCGGACATTCTGCCTCGTCCGGTACGCGCAGTTAGTTCTCATTTGTTGAGCCAGACGCTGTCATCGGCTGTATCTTCGGAGCTGTCCGCAAAGTCACCTTCCAAAGTCTGCATACAGCTACTGGATGGTCGATATCTTGTGCTACACGCAAGTCGCATGCAGCAGATGACTGGTCCGGATCAGATCGCCGTCAGACTTGAACAGGCTATGCCGCAGGATTTGCTACCCCTGCTTGCGGAGAGTCACGGTTTATCTGTGCGTGAACGGGAATTGCTGGGCTATGTGCTCCGGAGCTACTCTTCCAAAGAAATCGCTGCAGCGATGAATATATCCGCGTATACAGTCCAGGATCATTTAAAATCCATTTTCGCCAAGACAAGCGTATACTCACGCCGGGAGCTCATTTGGTATTTTGTATCCCGTTTCCAACTTAAAGATGATCGTGCCGTTTAAGAAGGCCGGAGAACAAAAAAGAAGCGTAATCCATCTAAGGATTACGCTTCTTTTGTTCTATTCGCTTGAGTACACCTAACCAGCTTGCGCTTCTCATAGCGTTTTTTGTTGATAAGTCACAACTATGATTTTGCGGGTTTGGTTCCTTTGGCTGGTTTGATCTTCTTCTCCTGCAGGATTACTGTTTCCTGAGAATGTTCCACCGGATACAGTCTACGGAACAATAACGTCTGAAGGACAAGGAATGAACCGCCAACCGTCCAATAGAGCGGCATGGCTGCAGGTGCTGTCAGAGAGAAAAAGGCCATCATCAGCGGTGAAATGTACCCCATGATTGCAAACTGTTTTCGCTGCTCAGGTGCCATATTGGCCTGTGAAACTTTTGCCTGAATCAAGTAGATAACCGCAACCACAACAGCAAGCACATAATCGGGTGCCCCGAGTTTGAACCACAAAAAAGAATGTGAAGACAGCTCTGGCGTTAGCCGAATCGCTGTGTATATTCCCGAAAGGATTGGCAGCTGAATCAGCAGCGGCAAGCAGCCGATATTCAGTGGATTAAAATTATGCTTTTTGTACAGCTCCATCGTCTCTTGGGAAAGCTTCTGACGATCTGCTGCGTCATTCTTGCCCTCGTATTTTTTCTTAAGTGCATCCATCTCGGGCTTCATGGCATTCATGATCACTCGGGTTCCCTGCTGGGATTTGGCCTGCCGCATCATCAAAGGCAGCAGCGCAAGCCGAATGACCAAAGTAATCACGATAATGGAGACGCCGTAACTGCCACCAAAGATGGTTGCAATGTGCTGAATCAGATACGACAGTGGAAATACAATATAGTGATTGAAAAATCCAGGTGTTGAAGCGTTAATCTCCGAAACATTGTTGCTGCATCCGGCCAAAAGCATGACTGCAAATAAAATCGCTATCAGCCCATAGATCCGTCCCTTGCCAGATGTAAAAGTGAATCCCTTGCTTGTCTTATGTTCCATATATATCCTCCTCGTTGGTTGGGTTTCAATGTGTCCAACGAGGATGTACAATCTGGCTCATCTTCATCCGGTGCTTCTCTACGTCTGATCATCCTGGTTAAATCTTCAGGTCTATGCTTTCCATCGAGCGTCAGTGTAGGGAGTCCGGGTTCAACGCCGTCTCCGCCTCCGCCTTCCATCCAGTACTCTGTCAATCCACAGTGCAGATGGGCAATGTAGGCATAGCTCACGGTGAAAATAAGCCCTATTGAGAATAAATAAGGTAATAACTCCTGAAGTTCAAACAAGGGATTCACCCCCTTTATAGGTTCATTTTTATATTATAACACTTACATATCCGTTTTGCATAAATTCACAGCTCAAATTTCATAACGAATCGCTATTCTGTTCTCAATTTGGACAATTCCTTCGCAGCCCTATGTCTTGCCACGTTATAAGAAGGCCAGGAACTGCTGTTTTCTCTCTCATTCATGTAAGCTTCACGCTCCAATAGATGATCCTTCAGTGCCGGAAATTCCTCTTGCGCAAACTTTCTTAACTGCGGAATTGCATCCGCTGACAAATTCGCCAGATAAGCTGCATCAATGTTACCGGTCTTATGGTAACGTTCCACGTTCAGCTCGGCGATCCGGTTATCCATACCCACATAATTGACGGCTGCATAAGCTGTAAGTGACAGTACAATGTACCAGCGAAGCAGTGGAATGGAGGTATATCGGATGCGTAAACCGGCGATGAGAAGCAGCAATGCCAGAAAAATCATAAAGGCATGTACCAAGAATCGAATATACGTGTACCCGTATGCCTGTTCGTACAGATGGAGACGCATAAACGCAGAATACAGCATGATGGCTGTGCAGCCCACAAGAATAAGCAGAAGCACCTGATGAATAATCGAAGCTGTTCTCCCACTCGGTCTTGTACATTGGAGTGCAACAATCAAAATGAGAAAGTTAATACTGGTGACCAGCACAAGTTCGGCAAAGCCACTGCGGGCATATTCTGCGTAAGACAGGTCAGAGGGAAGATGCCCACTCCCTGCACCAAACAGGTAGGAAAACTGTACAAGTACAAACAGTACATACACACAGTTCATAACGAACAGCATGGTGCCCACGATGATGGGATCCAGCTTCAACGTCTCCCTGCCGGTAGGGATGGAATGAGTATGGGTTTTGGGTTCAACCGTCTTGCTCGATTCGGTTTCCGTATTCTTCTGGTCTGCATGGTCATGATCGGAGACATGTACTGCCGCAGGCGATAACAAGTTTGCATTTTTCCAATGGGCTTTCTCCCTCTTCTCAGCTTCGTACTCCATAGGTTGAACGAATCCCCATACATAACTAAACAGCAAAATACCTCCTATGAAAATCCAGAGGATTCTCGGAAATCCAGGTGTTAGGGTCAGATGGTTCAACCATTCCGGAAAACCGGACAAATATTGATTGAATACGCCATCTGCGGAAGTCAGCAATGCAACCACCACAATCAGGATCGGGAAGGATGCGGCCAGTCCAATGAGAACTTTGACCAGAACTGCTTTCTGGGACTTCTCCATTCCACGTCCTCCTGCTTTTACCACAATGCCTGCGATGGTCCCCCAGTGGCGAATTGATTGTGGCAGCAAATGATCCAGAGAGGTACCGATGATTCGGAGATCCCACCACTGCTTCCGCTTACGTCCAGCCAAATAAGTCATATGTAAAATAATCAAACCGGGGACGAACAGAAAATTGAGAACACGCAGCAGTTCATTGTCAAAAAGTAAAAAGGTTAGCGCGAGCATGAGTACGACTGCAGCCATCCATGCGTCAATCAGGGTTAATGTACGGATTCGATCCCTCGCAAACACATACATAAATGCATAAAAGAGAAGCACAAAGAGCAGATACGATACGCCTGGCTCTCTTCCATAAAACAAATACTGATGAATAACCGCCAGGAGCAAGGCAGACAACAGCGTAATCAAAGCACGATTCGGTGAAGCCAGTATTTTCTCAATCATGGGAAAAACCTCCATTATCTTTCTAGACTTTATTCTAGATGATAAAATAAGAAGATAAAGAGAAATTATAGGAGATAAAGTTTCTTATTTTAGTTCGGTTGCACCACCAGCTCTTTTTCCGAGGAGGCTTGAAATCGTGAAACTGCATCAACAGTATTTGCTGCTTCATACCCGCTTTGGTGATATGACCGAGCATGAAGCAACTCTATCCGAGCTCGCAGAACTGCTCGATTGCACACATCGAAATACGCTTACCATTGTCAAAAAAATGGCGGCCTGCGATTGGATTCGCTGGATCTCTCAGCGTGGCCGAGGCCGCAGGTCAACACTCACGCTGCTCGTACCAGCCGAACAGATCGCAGCAGAATATATGATGCAAGCCCTCAATCGCCGTGAATTGCATCAGGCCGCTGAACAGGTGCGCGCCTTCTCCACCTCGACCATGATGCGAGAGCATTTAAACCACTGGCTGCTCGGTTACTCGGGCCATCATACAGAAGCAGGGGAGCATAACGAGCGAATTGATACGTTGAGACTGCCACTGCAGCAGCAGCTTCATGCCCTTGATCCGCTGTATATTAATCTACTTGCCGAGTCCTTTGTCACCAGTCATGTGTTTGATGGGCTGGTTCAGCGTAATGAGCAAGGAGATATCATTCCATGTCTTGCCCACACCTGGGATGTTAGCCCAGATCGGAAAACCTGGCTTTTTCATTTGCGCAAAGGTGTCCTGTTTCACAATGGAGGACGATTGACTGCAGAAGATGTGGTGCATACGTTTGCCAGGCTGCAGTCTACCGAGCGACGTACATTGTATCGGGATGTGAGCAGACAGATTCTATCTGTGGAAGCCCTGAATTCGCTCACCGTAGTTTTCCGTCTTAAAGCACCGCATGAATTATTTCTGTCCTTTCTAGCCACAAGCCGTGCAGCCATAGTCCCTTCGGACAGCATCACGAAGCCTGGCGATGACAAGTCAGTTGAATCCACGTCCTTGCAAAAGCCTGTAGGAACAGGCCCCTTCAAGGTGACGTTATGGGATGAACACCTGTGCAGACTGGAAGCATTCCCGGCCTATTTTCAAGGAAGAGCCCATCTGGACCGGGTGGATATTCTGCAGATTCCTTGGAGTGCCGAGACCGAATGGGGAGAACATGCCGAAGCGGAAACACCTTTCTTCCACCTTGTTCCGAATCCGGCTGCCGCTAAGGGTGCTGACTGGACACAAATTAGTGCGGGTGTCATGGTGAATAAGCTGCTCACTTGTAACACGCAAAAAACCGGACCGCTAAGCGATCCGGCTATACGAACTCATCTATACGAATGCATTACTGGCGTGATCCAATCCTCTGATAATCCCTTGGTCAAGGATCAGTCGATTCCCTTACAGCTGGCTACCATTCCACAATATCGAAAGGATGCTGCTCTCATCGCAGCCAAACTGGAACAATGCGGATATGCTTGCAAGATTCATACGGCAACGATGGAACAATTCAAAGGTCAACTGCGGCTGGAGTCCGATCTCATATTATTCTCCCTGATCCGGGACCAGGATGAAGAATTGCGGAGGACAGACCTCTATCTTACCCTGTCGGAGCATCTGGATGAATCCACACAATTGCGTGTGCAGATGATGCTGAAAACCGTTATCGAGTCACCATTAATGACAGATCGAATTGCAGGCCTTGAGCGGATTGAACAGTTTTTGCTGGATCATCATTTGATGTTTCATTTATCTGAGAAACCTGTGGAAACCGCCTATCTGCCTTCCGTGCGCGGGCTTTCGTTTAATAGTCAGGGCTGGGTCAACTTGCGCCATATTTGGTTTCCGCAGCCTGACACCTCTATTAACGATACGGGGTTAATCTAATTATTTGATTACGATTTCGTGATTCTGTCTATCCATCGTTTCGATCTTCTTTGTGATAAAATAGCTCTATTAAGGAGGGTGACTCTCATGAGTAAACTGATTTTCTTTCTCGGCGGTGCCGGCAGCGGCAAAACGACCCTGGCCAAAGCCCTTTCCCGCAAATATAAGGCCGCCTTCTTCGATATGGATATCCTGCTCCGCCCCGCTGCCGAGGCAATCATGACGCTTCAGGGACTGGATCCATCTGACCGGGATTCACCTGAATACAAACGCCTATGTCGAGATCTGGGATATCGCATAACGATGGATGCGGCACTGGATAACGTTCAATTAGGAATTGATACCGTGGTCGTCGGACCGTTTACCAAAGAAACCGAAACAACGGGTTGGATTGAGCAAGAGCTCAGCCGAATCGGTCGTTCATTGGAAGATACGGATGTTCGCGTAGCCTACATTTATCTGGCGAACGAACAGTTGTATCACAAGCGGATTGTGGCAAGACAATCTCCACTTGATGAATATAAACTGGCTAACTGGGATACCTTCACCGCTTCCCTTGCCCGTAAACAAGTAGCTTGGCCGCTGCCTGCTTCTTCCGTCGTTTATATTGATAATTCAGAGGAAGATGTGAATGTGGCTCTATCCGAAGTTGAGAGACACATGTACGGTAATTAGAGCCATACATTTCTCGTAAACTTTTTATACTCTTTTAGACGTTTATATGTTTCCGAAATGATGACCCTTACATAGAATGAACTATCACTAGTCAGGAGGGGTCGCAATGAACAGAAAGAAGCATAGATGTCATCCACCCGTAACGAAATGCTATTACAAAAAGATTACCAAAACTTGTGTAACTAAAATCAAATATGTTCCCACCAAGGTTAAAAAGCACTGTCATGTCACTGTTAAATATGGTGTAATCAGAAAAGGAACTCATCATTAATGAAAGCCTTAAGCCCTTCTCGATGGAGAAGGGCTTTTTGGATACCAAAAAAAACCGCGGTCATCATTCACCACGGTTTTCTTCCATATATACATTATGTTTTGGACAGTTCGATAAACCCTTCACCGAATACGTCACGAACATCGTGAATCGTAATAAACGCGATCTCATCCTCAGCCCGTACAATCTTCTTCAACATGGGAACTTCCTGTTTGCTAATGACAATATAGAGAATTTCTTTCGGTGTTTTCGTATAGTAACCATGGCCCGATAGAACCGTTACACCGCGATCCATTTTCTCGATGACCTGCTTCGCAATCGCATCCTGCTTCGTCGAGATGATGGTAACCGCCTTTTTCGGATTCAGCCCTTCTATGATAAATTCCATCGTTTTGGTTCCAACAAACAGCATGACAATCGTACACATAAGTCCCTGTGCCCCGATAATGAAGAAAGAGGAGAACGCCACGATCAGATCAAAAAATAGAAGTCCATAGCTGATGTTCCAATCCAGATACTTATTGGCGAGTCTCGCCAAGATGACGGTTCCCGCGGTTGTACCGCCAACTCTTACAATTAAACCAATCCCGAGACCGGCAAATAATCCCCCAAAAATCGTATTGATCCACAGCTCATGCGAATCAATCGTCCAGCTCTCCGTCAGATGCAGGAACAAGGAATTGAATACCACCGCAATAATGGTATATACCGTCGTGGTCTTGTCCAGAAACCGGTAACCCACAATTAACAAAATCCCATTCAAAATCAAGTTCATTAAACCGGGCGACCATTCGAACAGATAATACAAAATAATGGTGATCCCCGTAACGCCACCCTCAGCAAGATCATTTGGAATGACGAACAAATTCACCGCGAGGGCAAATAAAAAAGCCCCCGCCATAATAAATAAAATATCCGTTAATCGTTTCTTCATCATGTATTCCTTCCAATCCTTCAGAAATCAACCTATCCATCAGGCTCATAAGTTGTCATGTGCACTCACAATGATAGATTCTACCATGTCACCAGCAAAATTTGTATACATAATACAAATTGTTGCACGAAATGTGCAAAGGAATCAGAAAATCACCTTCTGATCTGCTCAATCCTGAGTGCGAATTGGACACCAACCATGACAAACGTCATGTGCCATCCTTGATATTCATCATTACAGATGGCTGACGTTTATGACTTACCGTATGACATCGATTCTTTTACAATGGTAAAAACGCTTCCCTCCAAGACACATCAGGGAAACGCGGGTTATAGCCGTGCTTGGTTATAACGACTGAAGGAGGACTACCATTCATGAGCAGAGCAAAAGAAATGGCACTGAAAAAAGAAGTTACCCCTTACGAGAAAAATGATCTACGATTAAGTATCCGACAAATCATAAATACGATCCTTCCACTCTTCTTGTTGTGGGCCGCCGCTTATTACAGCTTATCCGTTTCGTATTGGCTAACCTTCCCGATTGCCTTGGTGGCATCCGGATTTGTACTTCGGACCTTCATTATTTTTCATGACTGCTGTCACGGTTCCTTTTTCAAAAACAAACGCGCCAATGACATTCTGGGTACCATTACGGGCGTCTTGACCCTTACTCCGTACCAACAATGGAAAGCGGAGCATTCCATCCACCATGCCACCAGCAGCAATCTCGACAAACGTGGAGTAGGCGATATCTGGGTCATGACGGTTGAAGAATACAAGGCTGCATCTCCTTGGGGACGGCTGTGGTATCGTATCTATCGTAATCCGTTTGTCATGTTTGGACTCGGTCCAATCTATGTATTCCTGATTGCTTATCGTTTTAATCGCAAGGCTGCCCGTCGCAAAGAACGCATCAACACACATCTGACTACGGTATTGATCGTCGCACTTTATGCATTCATGTCCTGGTTGGTCGGATGGCAGGCCTTTGTTATGGTGCAGGCACCCGTCTTCTTCTTCTCCGGCTTCTTCGGAATCTGGCTGTTCTATGTTCAGCATCAGTTTGAAGACACCTACTTCGAGCATGAGGATGAATGGAGTTACGTTAAGGCTGCTGTAGAAGGCAGTTCGTATTACAAGCTGCCGAAGCTGCTGCAATGGATCAGCGGTAATATTGGATTTCACCATGTTCATCACCTGAGTCCGCGTGTACCGAACTATTACCTTGAAGAGGCACATAATGCGACACCACCGCTGCAAAAGGCAACGACAATTACCCTTCGTTCCAGTTTGGCAGCCCTTCGCTTCCGCCTGTGGGATGAGGAGTCCAAACGATTTATCAGCTTCAGGGAAATCAAATCGATATACCGCAAGCCTTATGCCAAGCCACCTATACGCGTAACCAATCAAGCGGGTCTGACAGAGAAGCCTTAAACTCTGTCGGATTCGTTTTCTTGTATTCAGGCTGAAGTCGTGCTACAGTCAGGCTAAAGTTGGAGTACAAGAATCACGCTCAAGGAGGAGAATTCCATTCAAAAGTGGTCACAGCTCTTTTATAAAAATACAGGTTTAAATCCGTACGTATGGCTTGTCTTTTTCATCCTTCCTTTCTATTATATTTCGCAGTATTCAAAACTGTGGACCTTGGTGACAGGAATCGTGATCATTCTTCTCTTTTTCGTTTGTTATTTGCTTGCGTTCATCACCAAGGGCTGGCAGGTATATATGTGGATCGGTCTGTTGATTGCCATTTCCATAACGATGACGATCGCGTATGATTATGCATATTTCTCCCTGTTTCTAGCTTTTTTCATTGGGAATATTAAAAACAAAGCCGGCTTCATTACTCTTTATACGGTCAATTTGGCTGCCAGCTTTCTGACCATAAATTACGGATTTATCATTCAGAGCTCCAGGCTGCTTAGTCAATTTCCATTTGTATTCATCAGTCTGATGGCATCCATTCTTCTCCCGGTAAGCACGTATAACAAAAACAAACGGGAGCAATTGGAGGGTCAGCTGGAAAATGCTAACAAACGACTGGATGATTTGGTCAAAATGGAAGAACGCCAGCGGATCGCCAGGGATCTGCACGATACACTTGGACAAAAACTCTCCTTGATTGGACTCAAGACCGATCTGGCGAAACGCCTGCTTCGTGTCAATCCCGAGCAGGCTGAGGCGGAGCTAAACGACTTGCGTCAAACGGCAAGCACAGCACTCAAGGAAGTTAGGGAAATGGTTACTACGATGCGCGGAACACAGCTGGTTGATGAATTGTACCGTGCCGAGCAGATCCTGAAGGCTGCTGCGATCGAGTTCAAGCTGGATGGCAACCCTAAGCTGCAGGACACCTCTCAGCTTAATGAAAATGTGATGGGGATGTGTCTGAAAGAGGCCGTTACGAATGTGGTCAAGCATAGCCAGGCAACAATATGTACCATCAGGCTGAAAGAGACACCTTCCGATAACATATTGACTGTGCATGACAACGGTATTGGAATGGAACACAGTAATAACAAAGAACGCCGCGGTACAGGAATTCTTGGCATGAAGGAACGACTGGAATTTGTTAATGGTTGTCTGGATATTCGCTCGGGACCAAACATAGACGGGACGCAGCTTATTATTCAGGTACCAAAGCTCGTGCGCAAACCAATCAAGGAGGAATAAACATGATCAGAATCGTCATCGCCGAAGACCAACGCATGATGCTGGGTGCCCTCTCCTCCCTGCTTAATCTGGAAGAAGACATGGAAGTGGTTGGCCGGGCAAGCAACGGGCAGGAGGCGCTTGAACTCGTCCAGCAGCATACACCGGATATATGCCTAATGGACATTGAAATGCCTATCAAAAGTGGGCTGGAAGCTGCAGAGGAACTGAAAGGAACGAACTGCAAAGTCATTATCTTAACGACCTTTGCTCGAACAGGGTATTTCGAACGTGCACTAAAAGGCGGAGTTAGAGGTTACCTGTTAAAGGACAGTCCGATCGAGGAATTGGCTGAAGCCATACGCCAGGTTATGAACGGACGCCGGATCTTCGCCCCTGATCTGGTGGACGAGGCCTATGTAGAGGAAAATCCGCTTACGGAGCGAGAGAATGCCGTTCTCGGCCTCATGGCTGATGGCAAGAACACGAAGGAAATTGCCAAACACCTCTTTATTACAACCGGTACGGTCCGCAACTATATATCCATCATTTTGAACAAATTAAATGCAAGCAATCGGATTGAAGCCATCACCCGTTCCAAGGAAAAGGGCTGGTTCAAATGAAAGTACCGCTTCAACCCATTACGACACAAATAATAGCTTGGTCAGGAGCTTCCACTCCCAGCCAAGCTATTTTATTTACGTATATTTATTTGACCGATGCAACCATACCTAATGCGTTATTCGGCACCTGGTTCGTTTGCAGCTGATGGATTTGCTTGCCTTCCTGCCATGAGATCGTAACATTCACCGTTTTCCCGCCACTCGGATACTCCACGTTTACGAAGCCTTTATCCTTCGGAGCAGGCAGTGTATGTGATTCCAAGTACTCGACCATTTTCTTGGCAATTCCCGGATTGTTCATCTTATCTTCGGAAACCGATCGAATTTGCAGTGTCCATCTGCCTTCCTTCCAGGTTAGATACTGACTCCCTGCGGCACCTTCGGCCATGCCTTTGATTCCATGTCCAAGATCAACAGACATTTCATCGGGAATGTTGTCCAGATCCGTATCCGGGAAAATCCCTGAACTATCCGGGTCCTTATAAGTCTTCACTTCATAGGATGCGAGCACATTAGGTGCGTTAGTGGAAGACGTCAAAGAAGCATCATTGACCGGAATGGACTGATCTACGGAATAGAAATTCACTTTGAAAGCATCTGACGAATTGACAGGAATGGCTGCTGCCAGATGTTTACCTTTATCCAGGGCGAATGAAGTCGGCAGCACGGCATTCTTCATCTTCAACTGGCTGCGAATTTCCTGAATGACATCATTCATGCTGGATTGCCCTTGTGTTCCGGTTGTTTCACCTGCGGATGTGCTGGTATCCTCTGAGCTATCTTCATTATTGGCCGAGCCTGCTGCCGTATTGCTTCCTTCTGAAGTGTTCGCAAGATCCGCCCCACCGCTCCCGGATTGAGTTTGCTCTCCTGAAGTCGAAGTAGGCGTATTGCTTGCCTGTGACGTATTGTCATCCTGCCCTCCACAACCTGCAAGCGCAAGTAACACAGCAGTGGTAACAGGAATGATGACCCAACGTTTTTGCTTTTTCATGATGCTAGCCTCCTCGATGTCTTTATTTCCAGTGAATTATGTTTCATTATTACTTCCATAGAGTTTAACTAGATTAACGTTTATCGTTCCAGAAATTAACCGGCTGTACTTTTTTGGTCAATACTTTGAATTGGTATCCTTCTGCTTTCAATGTTTTCAACAATTGCGGAAGTACTTTTAATGTCGCTTCCTGATCATGCATGAGTACAACCGGTGTTGTACCGCTCTTTTGAACCGTGTGGATCTGCTTCATTACACTGTTGTAGACCTTTTGGTGATCTTTCTTGTATTTCCAATCTTCGGAGTCCACATTCCAATCCCAGAGGTGGAATCCACCCTGAGCAAGCAATACTTTACGGTAAGATGATTTGAGATATGGCTTACTGCCATAAGGTGTACGAACAAGACTTGTTTTCACTCCAGCAACTTTGTTTAGCGTCATATTCGCCTGCTGCATTTCCTTCAAGCCGCTATATGCCGATTGATAAAACTTGCTAGGAACGTGTGTGACACCATGAAGTCCCAAGCCATGCCCATCCGCAACAATCCGTTTCGTTGCTTTTTGAAATTGCTTCATTTCCGGTCCGAGCATAAAGAATGTCGCTTTGGCATGATACTGATCCAAGATATCCAGCAGTTGTCCTGTATGGGCTGTAGGCCCATCATCAAACGTAAGATATATGATCTTCGCATTCGCTTTTGCTCCAGCAGAGCTTGAAGCACTTGGCTTCGCGGATGCTGACTGAGGCAGCAGGAGTGGAATCATAAGTAAGATGGCGAGTGCAGCAATAAATGACTTGCGAATATGTAACATAAATATAAATCTCCCTTGTGTCTCGTATTTCCCCGGGTGTCTTCGAATCTCTCATTGCATCCCTTGGCGATAATCTAAATACTAACAAAAAGGACATGCCTCATTCTCGCTTCAAATGCTACGTTCGAGTTACACTTTTGTCAGATTAGCCAATGAAATAAAACGAAATTGATAGATTTCCAGTGAAAATCATGCCCGTGAGGATAGATCTTTTTTGACATATGTTTCATTAACCTATTTTGAATGATCTGATAGATTCAAGTTAAAAGTTGTTCCTTTTAGATCCATTAGAACTAAAAAACACAGTAAAAAAAGCCTGCACAAAGGCAGACTTTTCATATGTAGAACGGTATACTCCATGAACATGGAATACGTGTGACTAATTTGCACTCCTATCACTCTGCAGGAGCGGTGAATGAACGTTTACCGAACTCAGCGTCAAGCATGTAGAAGGCATTGCTGTCTTTTTCAATACGGCGCAGCTTCTGAATGATGCTGTCAAACAACGCTTCTTCTTCTACCTGCTCATCAATGAACCATTTCAGGAAATACATCGTGGCGTGCTCGCGCTCATTCAGGGCAATGTCGGCCAGGTTGTAGAATTTCTTCGTGTTTTGCTGTTCATGTGCATATCCGTGCTCGAACACATCCAGCATGGAAGTATACTCATTTTTCGGTTCCGGCAAAGCCTCCAGCGTCGCGCGTTGTCCGCGATCATTCAGGAACTTGTATATTTTCATGCCATGGAATCGTTCTTCTTCAGCCTGTACAATGAAGAAATTCGCGAAGCCGTCCAGACTTTCACTGGAACAGTATGCTGCCATCGCGAGGTATACATGGGCAGAATAAAATTCAAAGTTCATCTGTTGGTTCAATGCTTGTGTTAGCTCTTTACTCATGTTTGACACACCTCATGCTTTCTCTAGGAATGGTCCTATTCTATCATAATGAACGTTCGACTGACATGGATTATCTACCTAATCGGCCAATGAACGAATTTATGTTCTTCATATGAGATATGCAGCGAATCAGAATAAAAGAAAGCTCTGCCGGAATGGCAGAGCTCTCTTCATTCATTTGGAGAAATGAATTATACCAAGAACGCTTTGGAGATGATAACCAACAGGATGAACAGAACCAGAATGGCACCTACAGAAGTGAAACCTCCGTATCCGTAGCCTCTTGTTTCTCCACCTAATACTTCGCTCATTGACCGTACCTCCTCTGCAACAGGTATGGGATATCTTATGCAGGAAGAGCGGGTTTGACCGGGCGAATGCCCTATTATTTAAAATTGCACTTCTTAATAACGGGGAGATTCCACCCGCATGATATCGAGAAAAGGTACTTTTGCCATGAACTCCTCTTCAGTGTGTTCAACATGTACCAGCCGAGTACGGGAATCCAGCTTAACAATAACCCCTTGCACCTGCTCTTCTTTCCCCCATACCGTCAACAGCACTTCCGAACGCTCATGATACGCTTCAACCAATTGATTCCCCAGCTCTTCCAGCTCAAATTCATCCCGTGTAGGTCTTTTTGCAACTTTTGCTTTTGCCAATGTGGAGGCCTCCTCTACAGCTAATCCGACGTCCCGATTCCACGGGTTGTTTGCCGAGGGCATATTCAATTAGTATACCATTCATTTGCGTTCGTGTAATGTCATGGAAGTCATTTGGAGCAAATTTCCCAATTCATCACTGTTAATTGATTGACGTTATTCATCGCGGTATTCGATCACAATCGTGTACTCGTTTGACCGAGCTTCACCGCTTCTTCTCTGTCCATTGAGTTCATAGGTATACAGGGCAGTCAGGAAACCATTCAGCGTTCCCGTCTCCTCTGGCGATAGCTGCGCTACATAAGAGATGTTTTTCTCAGCACCCGGAGCCAGTTCTCCCAGATGCAGATATCTTGGCGAAGAGTATTCGGGTATGTTCCATTGAACTTGACCTTCCGCTTGAGCGCGCCATTTGGCTCCCGGTGGAAGAACGCCTGTCAACTGTACACGAGCAGACAGAGAGCCTGTATTCTCGACTCGGACCTGAAAAATAACAGATCCTCCCTGCTCGACTAAATTGGGGTTCACTTCAACGTGGACCTTAATCATAGGACTCTTCAGGTAGACTGTTGCTTCGTTGGAAGCGGCCATGCGCTGCACCGTACGTGAATCAGGCAATCGATACGTATACAAGAGACGCGCCTGGTTCACCAGCTCGAATGATTCAAGCACCACAGTCCCGTGTTCAATAATTTTGGCTTCAAATTGAATGTTAATGACAGACCGTGCTGTCAATGTTCCCAGGCTAACGCCTTTGACCGGATTGGCCCCGGGCCGCTTGACTCCATTCCAGCTAAGACTCCCTTCCAGAAAAGTCATGCCGGCTGGCAATGAATCTGACACCTTGGCATCCACCGCATAATTGCTTTCATTCGCTATGGTAATGTCATATCGTATGGTGTCATTGACTGAGGCAACTACTGGATGTACCCTCTTTTGAATCGAGATCAAAGGCTGGATGACTTCAAGTATAACTTCGTTCGAATAAACAATCTCCTGCTTGCCTGCAGAAGTATACTCCAGCACCGCCTGAGTTGGAATGCTTTCAGCATCTCTTACCGAAACAACCTGTACCCGATATTGAATGGTAACCGTACTTCCGGGCTCAATGTCACCGATTTCCATTCCAGAATCTGGGGTCATCTGAGGGGCAAACATTCCATTGATTACAACACTTGCGGGAATAAACACAAGGCCAGGAGCCAAAGCGATGGTCACCTTGGCACCTGTAGCTGTCAGAAATCCCGGATTGCTCACAACAACACTGTACAAAACAATATCCCCTGAGAAGGTCGGGATATGGTCCGACTGAAGGGCTATCTCCAGACGGGATGAGGCCAGAGTGACCTCAACCGTATTGGAAAATTCTCGGCCTGTAACCGTCCTGCCTTCTGGTGTTAGAAATTCATAGTTTACCTGCGCCTGATTCAACACCTTTAATGTCGGAGGTAATCGCACGATGGCAACTTGAAAGTGGTAGCGTAGTATAGCTCCTGGTGCCACCTCCGCAGGAGGCAGCCCGAGTTCGGGTGATGCCCCTGGTAACGGAATACCATCGCGAAGTACACTGTTCGGAAGGAGTGACGTATCTTCCGAAAGCGGGTCGACCACAGAAACGGTGGCTGTTCGATTCCCCGTATTCCTGACCTCAATCTGATAAGTTAGTGACTGCCCCAGTGCAGCAACAGTCACATTGCAGCCCTTTCTTACTTCAAGTTTGGGTCCAACCCATGGTGTAACAACGGTGTTGGAATAAGCCACCTGTTCCAGTTCAGTCGTACCCGAGCTGAATCGAACCAGTGACTGATTCTGTAGCCAGTGGGACAACGGACCGGAGGATTGGCTCATATCACCACGACCTCTACTCTGAATGTAACGGTTACCGAAGCACCAGCAGCGATCGATCCGATCGTTATTCCCGTATTTGGATTACCAGTTGGCCGTGGCACTCCATCCACCGTAACACTTCCAGGCACAAACACCGTTCCTACAGGTACAGGGTCTACCATCACCACATTGTTGACCACCTGGATGCCCGCGTTCGTTACAACAACCGTATAGGTAATGACATCACCGACAACAGCATCAATGGCGTCTGTACTTTTGACAACGACTACATCCGGTGAAGAAACAGGAATAACCAGAACGTTGGAGGATACGGTTCCCGTTAACTGACGGCCATCCGGCGGACTGAACGTATAATTGGCCACGGCCTGATTGATTAGCTGCTGATTCTGCGGTAAAGTGTCCACGGTAACTTCCAGGGTGACGGTCACATTAACAGATCCACCTGGTGGTATGGTACCTACCACGATTCCGGCTTCCGGATTGGCACCTGGCTGTGGAACACCATCAATCAAGACACTGTTCGGAAGAAGCACAGCCCCATCCGGAATGTCATCTGTCAATGTCAGATTGGCAGCCAAATTTCCGCTGTTATTGATCGAGAAAGAGTACACGATGGTGTCGCCGATTGTCGCATTGGATGTGTTTGCTGTCTTGGTCACGGCAATGATTGGTTGATAGATCGGTGTGATTACCGTATTCGAGTAAGAAGCACCCGAGAAGACACCCGATGTGAAGCTTACGGATGATTGACTGCTCACAACGGGTGGAGTAGGAAGTGAATTGACACGGACGGCATAGGATACGGCTACTGAGGCGCCGGGTGCAATTGTGCCGAGTGCGATTCCCAGAGCTGGATTAGCCGAGGCGCGCGGTACGCCATCCACCAGAACACTTCCGGTGACAAATGTTGTGGCAGGATCGATCGGATCGCTCAGTAACACATTGTTAATGGGATCAATTCCGTTGTTGGTTACAACCATTTCGTATACGATCGTATCACCGACCACCGCATCTACCGCAGCTGTGGTCTTCGTTACAGTTACATCCGGAGCAGACACCTGGATGTTAAGTGAATTGGATGTTAGACTGCCCCCCAGCGTTCTTCCATCTGGCAGTGTATACGTAAAAGTTGCGGAAGCCTGATTCGTTATGGACTGGCTCAAAGGAAGGGTAACAATGACGACCGAGAACATGACCATGGTCGTTGTGGAAACGACGCCCAGCGGAATACCTGAGGCGGGGTCGGCCCCCGGTGCTGATGCCCCATTGATTATAACGCTATTCGGTACAAGCTCAGTCCCGGCCGGGATCGTATCGGTCAACGTAACGGCTGCCCCATAGTTCCCAGCATTCGAGATGGCGATGCTGTACACAACGGTATCTCCTACCGTGGCTATCGCCTGATCCCCCGTCTTGACCGCCGTCAGGATCGGCTGGTACACCGGCGTTGTAACCGTATTGGAAAATGTTGTGGCTGAGAACACGCCTGAAGTAAAGCTGACTGTGGACTGATTGTTCAAAACTGCACTTGCCGGGAGCGAAGTAACCTGCACACTAAATACAACGGTCACGGTAGCACCAGGTGCGATAGAACCGATGGTTATTCCGGTGGAAGGATTGGCACCCGGGCGGAGCACACCATCTACAAATACGCCGGTTGGCGCGAGGACAGTGCTTGCCGGTACTGCATCCGTGAAGACTACGTTGTTCACCGTCGCAATTCCGTTATTCGTTACAGCGACGCTGTACGTCACAATATCACCGACAGATACCGCCGTTGACGTCGTCGATTTCACCACATCGACGTCCGGAGCTGAGACCGAAATGGTTAGTACGTTGGACAGCACCGAACCTGTAATGGTCCGTCCGTCAGGCAAGGTGAAGGAAAGAGCCACCGAAGCCTGATTCACCAGCTGCTGTGGAGATGGCAAGGTATCAACGACCACAGAAAAAGTAATGGTTGTTGTTGCACCAGCAGCGACAGTCCCTGCCGAAATGCCTGTGGCTGGATTCGCGGCAGGCAGCGGCTGACCATTCACAATGACACTGTTAGGAACGAGAATGGTTCCCGCAGGGATATTGTCCGTCAAGTTGATTTGGGCACCATAGTTGCCCGTATTAGAAACGGTGACCGTATAGCTAACCGTATCTCCGACCGTAGCGTTTTGTGTACTTGCTGTCTTTTGTGCCGAGAGAATTGGCTGAAATACCGACGTAACCACTGTATTGGAAAACGTCGTGCTTGAGAATGCCCCTGAAGTAAAACTCACAGTGGACCGATTGCTCAACTGGCCGCTTGGGGGAATCGTGTCGACACGGATACTGAAAGTAATCGTTGCGGAGGCTCCCGGAGCAAGTGTACCCAGCGATATCCCCCCTGCTGGATTGGCTGCGGGTTGCGCCACCCCGTTCACCGTGACACTGCCTGTGACAAAGGATGCGCCTGCAGGAATCGGATCCGACAATTGGATATTGTTTACGGGGGCTATACCGCTGTTCGTTACGAGAATGGAGTAAGTAACGGTGTCGCCTACAGCAGCCGCAGTCGAAGTTGTGCTTTTAACGACAGCTACGTTTGGAGATGAAACCGGGAACGTCAGCGTATTCGAGGTGGCTGTTCCTGTTAAGGTTCGTCCGTCAGGCGGTGTAAAGGTAAAGGAAGATGTCGCAAAGTTGCTGAGCTGCTGCGGTGACGGAAGGGTATCCACGACAACCGCGAAGGTGACAACCGCTGTCGCTCCCGCCGCTACAACGCCTACCGGGATGCCTGTTCCAGGCGTCGCTCCAGGCTGCGGCACACCAGATACCACAACACTGTTAGCTACAAAAGAAGTTGCAGCAGGAATGGTATCTGTGACGGTAACATTTGCCTGCAAATTGCCTGTGTTGCTGACAGTCACCGTGTATACGACCGTATCACCTACAGTCGCATTAACGGTATTGGCCGTTTTGACAAGTGCAATCTGCGGTTGAATGACCGGAGTCTCTGTCGTATTGGACGATGATGACCCTGAGAATGAACCGGATGTGAAGCTGACCGTCGACTGATTGTTAATCTGCGAAGGAATCGGCATAGTAATCGTCACCTCAAAAGTTACGGTAACCTCAGCTCCTGGAGCCAAAGTACCGATTGGAATGCCGGCGGTCGGATTGGAGAGCGGGAATGAAGTCCCGTTCACAATGACGCTTCCGGGTACAAATGGGGTATTCGGAGGAAGAGGGTTGACATATACCACATTGTTAACGGCTACTGTTCCATTGTTGCGAATAACAGATGTGTACCTGATGACATCCCCGACTACGCCGTACTCTACATTGTCACTGTTAACAATCGTTACATTGGGAAGAGAGACGGGAATCGTGATGGTGTTGGATGACGAGAATCCGGCAATTGTTCTTCCACTTGGAAGAGTGTAATTGAATGATGCGACCGCCTGGTTAGTCAGCTGTCTTGATTCAGGTAAACTTGTGACCGTTGCTACAAAAGTAACCGTTGCGCTTGAGCCAGCTGCGATCGACCCCAGATTAATTCCTGTTGCAGGACTTACACCCGGTGTGGGCACCCCGTTGATAATGACACTATTCGTACTAAATACAGCTCCGGCTGGAATGGGATCGGTCAAGGTAACCGTGGCTGCAATATTACCTGTATTGTTGATTTGGATGCTGTAATTAAACGTATCGCCTACCGTCAGATTCGTTGTGCTTGCCGATTTTACCACTTGGATGACGGGCTGAAATACAGGTGTACTAACTGAGATCGATGTAGAAACCCCATTAAAACTGCCCGACGTAAAAGCTGCACCTGCACGGTTGGTAACCGAACCTGTAGATGGAACAGAAGCCACTCTAGCCTGGTAGGTAACAGTTACGCTGCTTGAGCTGTTCAAGGTTCCAACAGCAATGCCTGAAACGGGGCTTGCACTCCCCGCAGCTGTTCCATTAATGGTGACACTGCCTGGTACAAATTCTGAGCCGGAAGGTATATCTGAAATCACGAGATTTTGGACTGCACTTATGCCTGCATTGGTTGCAATGACCGTATAGGTGAGGATGTCGCCTACTGTCGCATCAGGTATATTCACGGTTTTGCTAATGGAAATATTCGGCGCTGATGCAGATATGCGAACGATATTAGATTGACTTGACCCTGAGAGATTCCGTCCACTCGGAAGCTGGTACGTATAAGTTGCGGTACCCTGATTCTCCAGTGTGGGCGGAGATGGCAGTGTATTGAGAGTAGCGCGAAACACCACCGTTGCCGTGGCTCCTGGCAAGAGACTGCCCAGCGTTATTCCGGTTAGTGGGCTGGTTCCCGGACGTGCAGTACCATTCACCGTTACTGAATTCGGGACAAATGTCAATCCAGCTGGTATCTTATCGGTCACCGTAACCTGAGCCCCTATATTGCCGCTGTTTGTCACCACCAGTGTATATGAAAGCTGATCTCCCAGAGTTGCATTCGTTTGACTCGCCGACTTGTTGATGGCGATGATCGGCTGGTACACAGGGGTTGTAATCGAATTGGAGTTGGAGATGCCCGTAAATGCACCTGAACTATAGGACACAGAAGCCCGATTAAGCAGCGAACCTGATGCAGGCAAGGCTTGAACCGTAAGCTGAAACGTCACCGTCGCGGAACTCCCTGCAGTCAGTGTTCCAATAAAGATACCACTGTTCGGGTTAGCCGATGCTACGATAGTTCCCCTTACGGTTACACTCCCCGGAACAAATATGGTTCCTGCAGGAAGAGAATCCGTAAGAATCACATTGTTAATCGGCTGAATACCGGCGTTCGTGGTCACCACGGTATAGGTGAATGTCTCCCCTACGGCTACATCGCTGACCGAAGCCGATTTAACTGCGGTTACATTGGGTAAAGTCACCGGAATCGTTAGAGTATTCGATGCTACTGTACCCGATATGGTTCGTCCGTCAGGAGAGTTGAACGAATATGAAGCGGTAGCCTGATCCACAAGGGTTGGCGGTGTAGGCAAGCTTGTGACAAGCACTTGAAAGGTGACGGTATTCGCGCTGCCTGCAGCAAGGCTGCCCAAATTCACACCAGTCGCCGGATTGGCACCTGCAATAACATTTCCGTTCAGGCGGAAGCTGCCTGCTACATACGAACTGCCACTTGGGATGTTATCTGTCAATATGACGTTCGCCGCAACATTCCCTCCGTTGTTCACCTGAAGCGTGTACGTTACCGTGTCACCGACCGTAGCATTGGTGGTACTCCCCGACTTCACAATGGACAGGTTCGGTGAATATACAGGAAGTGTGGAGCTGTTGGATGGAATTACACCTGTTATGGTCGGACCTCCTGCCACACTCTGAAACGTAAAAGCCGCATTAGCCGAATTCACAAGCTGCAGAATGCTTGCATCCTGTCCGATAAGCGCCCGGTAGGTTACAACTATACTGCTGGACAGGTTTAATGAACCCAGCGGAACGCCTGCGGTTATATCCAGTGTTGGACGAGATACACCTGCAACGGTGACGCTTCCTGGAATAAAAGTAAGTCCTGCAGGCAGTGAGTCCGATAGCACCACACTGGCGGCGCTGGCCGTACCTGCATTGGCAACGGTAACCGTATAGAGAATGCTATCCCCTGCTACCGCACCAGTGGCCGTTGATCCCTTCGATAAGGTAATTCTTGGTGCGTTAATATCGACTTGAATGGCATTGCCGTTGACGATGTATGCATCTCCCGATGTTGTTAATGTCAACACGGCTGAAGATTGATTGTTAATCAGTCTGGCTGACACATCCACATTGGTTATGTCCCAGCCCTGTCGTCCGCCAGAAATGTTGGAGCCTGGTGCACCGTTGATCTGGTTCCGGGTTCCGAAGGTTCCTGTCGTGTTAAGTGCTCCGGTGTCTCCGTTGATTTGGGAAGCGAAAAAGTTGGCAGCCAGGTTGTTTGGTCCCGACAAGGCAACCGAAGTCGCCGACGTTGGTCCAAATAACGCCTGGTCTCCGGTCCGGTTTGCATCACCCTCCTGCGCACTGAACAGCGCTCTTCCCCCGAGCGTACCAGAGATCGGAGTCGCAAATCCTGTCAGTGTGGTAACTACCGGTGCGGAAGTCGATTGGACAAGTACTCCGCCGGCCCGCAGTGACATGTTTCGGAAAGGCAGGTTCGGATTTTGATAAATGACTCCTAGCGTCCAGCCTGCATGGTTGGCCGTGGCATCATTGTTGATGACGATCGTTCCGACAACCGCTCCGGTGATATATGTACCCGCTCCCCCATTTTGCACAAGTGTCGTAACATTGGCCGAACGCACATACCCGGCAGCGCCGTTGCCCAGATCAAATTGATTGTATGTCGCCGGGTCAGGTGTAACACTCGATGTCCCTGCAGGTGTGATAAATGTGACCGGATTATTGATGGCAGAGCTTAAGTTAACGTTGCCATTAATATAACTTCCGCCCCAAATCAACTCGGCGTAAAAAACTGTACTCCCCGGAGGAAGAACAAGTATGGCAGCTGAGCTGTTGTTCTGATATAAATTGGTTGTACCCTGTGGATATGTCCCAAAACTTGCGGCCGTATTGGTCGTTGTGAATGCCCCAATACTGTCCTGTGTTCCTGGCACCCCTGCCGCATCGGAACGACTCAAACCGAGTGTATTGCCTGTAAACGTAATTGCTCCCGTAGCGTTGACGGTTGAACGAACGACAAGAGGAATGGAGATCACCTCCTTCATCAAGGATTGTAATCATCGTATGAGAACGGAGCCTTGTATCAGTCTATGAGGTTCAATCCGGAATTTGTTTGTCCCTGTGAAAAGTTTCTGCTTAGGTTCTACGTTTATGTCACTTTGTTTTCACCCATTTAATTAACATTTGCGTTTTGCACAATCTGTTTTATAATCAACTAATACGAGAGTCATTCTGTCGTACCATTATGATGCAGTCAGCGGTGATATATGAAGAGTTTGTCAACACATAACAGTCATATCCCAACAGAATATGAATTCAAGCATTCCAAATGGATTAAAAAAATGCTCCATGCGTACTGGGTTGTCGTAATCACACATTTCGTCGTTCAGATCGCCTGTTTCCTCTTTCTGGACTATGATCGTACGCCTGAGGATTTCATCATTTATGTTTTATTTTGGCCCACAGCCTCAAGTATTGCTTCCATTATGATTGCCAGCTGGGTCGACCGCCGCTTCAGCAGTTATTCCTTTTATGCCATGTCGGCCGCCAGTACTGTCGTTGCCTGGACGATCATTCATGTCAATTATGACATTCGAATTATTCAAGCGATCAGCCTGCTGCCCATCTTTACGTCGGTTTTGTTTTTTAGCAGAAAACGGGTCTGGACGGCATGTATGATGCAAACAACAGGTTATGTTTTGGTTCTGTTTGATTCAGGCTATCGTTCCTATTTGACTTCCTTTGACATGGTCTCCATCCCAGCCTTTCTCATTGTCGGTACATATGTAGCTCAAGTCATTGTCACAAGTGGTGTTGAGGTATTGGATGATCTCAAGGACAGCATGCTGGCCAAGCAGGAACTGATTGTACGAAATGCCATTATGACCAAGCAGTCCAAAACCGATGGGCTTACCAATCTGTATAACCAGAGCTCATTCAAAGACTATTACGATAAAGCATATGAGTATGCCAAGAGCGGTATGAGCCTTCATTTGGCTCTCATTGATATTGATGATTTCAAATCAATCAATGACACCTATGGACATCGGGTGGGCGATATCATTCTGGAGAAAGTTTCCCATGTCATTCAGGAGAACATCACTTCAAGCGATATTGCAGCCCGTTATGGCGGTGAAGAATTCGCATTGCTTATGTTCGAACAGTCCTTCGATCAGGCTTACGCTCTCGTGGAACAGATTCGTCAGAAAATAGCCCTGATGGGCCATTTGGAACTGGAGGGGAATTCCATCACCGTCAGTGTGGGACTCAAAAGTTTCAATGCCCGGCTAACCAAAGAAAAGCTGTTTGAAGAGGTGGATGCCTGTCTATACGCTGCCAAACGGACGGGTAAAAACAAAACCGTGACTTCCCTTGACCTTGTTGAGGTTTAGTAAGTAGTAGAGTCATCAAAAAAAGTTGTACCGCAAACCGAATTCGGTTGTGCAGTACAACTTTTTTTATATCTAATCTATTCGCCTTGCTCGGCCCATTCCCAGCGATGGGCATATTGCTCCAACTTGGGATGAAGCGTACCCGGCTGGCCATCGATAAGCAGACGAAGTTTCGTAATCCAGTCCTTGAACGAGTCAAACGATGCAAACAGATTCGCCATTTCAGAGGTGAGGTACAGAAAATGAGGCGCCGGGTATTCAGAAGTCAGATGACGCAGAGCTGAATCCATTGGTGTGTACTTCTTCCTCTTGCCATCCAGTCCCTCCACCTTAATGCGGAACTCCGTATGATCTCGCTTCCACTCATGCAAGCGGTCCTCTCTCTTATAATACGGCTGTACCCCATCCTTGCTCATGCGCTTAACCGTGTTCTCATGCAGCGGATAAAGTACCAACTGTGTAAATGCACGCGTATCTGAAGTGACTGCTGCATGTTGAAGTTGTTCATCGGTCACATGCTCGAATGAATCGTAGAAAATCAGTGTACCTTTCCGGCTTGCTGCAGGCGGTTCATAACCGTACGGAACCGATGTATAATTTCCAGACATGATATTCCTCCAGTCCGTTATAAATGCTTATTTGTTTTGGGTATCCTGCTCATCCTGATCCTTGTTCAAATCCACATAGAATGTCATTTTATTCTTGCCCGAACGCTTCGATTCATACAAGGCTTCATCAGCCATACGGATAATTTCACTCGGATTGCCGCTGTTTGTCGGATACTCGGCACCACCGATACTGCATCCAATGTGGATCCGCTCATATTCAATAATAAATGGTTTATTCAAGCTCAGAATAATCTCATCCGCATATGCTCGCGCCTCTTCTTTTGGATTAGCCCCAATGGAACGGAGTACAATGAGAAATTCATCGCCGCCCAAACGAACCGTAATTCCCTTGTCGTGGCTTAGGGCCATCAAACGCTGGGCCACTTTTTGAAGCAGGACGTCTCCGGTTTGGTGCCCAAGGGTATCGTTCACACTTTTGAATCCATCCAAATCCAGATAGAGGAAAGTCAAAGTATGATCCGTACTCTCCGTTTCAAGTGATTCCTCCAGATAAACTTCGAGTGCTGTCCGGTTCGGCAAACCTGTCAGTTGGTCGTAATGGGCCAAATTCTGCATGACGACCAGTTCCGAATCTTTATTCGTTAGCGAAGTCAACATGTCGCTCAGCGAGCGGGATAGCACTTCAATTTCCTTGATGCCTTTGTTCTCGGGAATTTGTAATTGCTCGCCTGCACGCAGCCGGTCTGCCACTTGAGTTAAGCGTGTAATTGGAAAGGAGATTCGCCGGGAAATCAACCAGCCAATAAGTGCAAACAATACGGTAACTGCAAGCCCCGACCAGACATTAAACCATAACATGTCGGTTACGGAAGCAAAAGCCGTTGATTTGAGCTGACGAACGACAATAGTCCATCCGAGACCCGGATAATCCAGATGTCCCTGGCTGTAAGCGAGTCCGGTAACATATTCCTTTCCGTCAGCCCATTTCTCGATGGACCAACTTGTCTTGTTAACCTCCGCTGCCTTCATTTCGGACAACTCCAGTGGTTTACCAACCCACTCCTCCGGACCAAGCAGCACCGTGTGCTCTCTTTTGCTCACGATAAACATTTCAATGTCCTTTTCCTGATATTTCAGAGGCTCCAGGACACCCTTTTCCACCTCTTTTGCCCACGCCCAGCTTAGATGTGCTGCAAGCACGCCTGAAACTTCACCATTTTTATACTTCAGGGGAAAGCTGATATCGACAAATTGCAGCGGCTCACCTGAAGGATTCGGAAGCAGTTTGGCGAGAAGTACTGCGTTATGTACGTCTCCAATAAATTTACCCTTGATGCCTTCCTGATACACAGGTCGTTCAGACAAATTTTCACCACGCAATATGCCATCCGTTGAAGCCAATACTTTTCCCTTCGGATCCATGAATCCAACCCAGGAGAATGAGGGAAAGCTATTCTGTAGCTGATTCAGCAGCATCTGGATATCAGCAGGTTCATAACGGTCTTCCAACCCGGCCATCTGGCCAAGAAGATCCAGTTCTCCGGACCGCGCCCACATGAAGCGATCCAGCTTGTCTGCTGTTTGGGAAGCGGTGCTGGTCAGAGAATGCCCAATTTCCGTTTCTACAGCCACCGCTGATTTTTGACTAAAAATATAACCGATCGTTAACGTTACCAGCAAGGATAACACGGCGAAGGTCATGGTAAGTATCGTTCTGAGTTTGTAAGACATGTTGGCCTCCAATAATCGGTGAAACCATCTTGCTTTTTCAACACGAGACATGCTGGAAAGGGCACACGGGATGTCACCTATTCGTTTTCATCTATATCGGAAGCAATGTCTTTTTTTATTATACATGTGGATGCTAAGTTACGTCGTCTGAAATGCCGTGTTTCTTCCATTCAAAGAATAGTCACGATTCTGTATATACATACTTGGGTTATGAATATAGAGAGCAAGCATATCATCCTATGATGAAATGATGATTCAGCATGTTTGTCGAACAGAGAGAACTTCAACTAGAAATTGGGGGTGTAATATTGAGCCTGCTTCATCTTGCTGTTATTTTCCCTTTCGCCATGGGGATTTTACTTACGATGCTGAACCGCTTCTTCCGTAGAATACATATGGGGTGGCCGGTTCTTATTGTTCCGGCGGTGTTGTTCGGTTATTTTGCAAGCCTCATTCCTGCCGTGTCTCAGCGGAATATGGTCTCCGGTTATGTGCCCTGGATTCCGTCTCTGGACATTGGATTTAATTTATATCTGGATGGCTTAAGTCTGCTGTTAACACTACTTATTACCGGGATCGGGGTCCTGGTGGTGTTTTACTCCATTTACTACATGGACAAAAAAGAGGATTTGAACCGTTTCTACCTGTATTTGCTCATGTTTATGGGGGCCATGCTGGGCGTTGTACTGTCCGATAACATGATTGTATTGTACGGATTCTGGGAACTGACAAGTATCACGTCTTTCTTGCTGATCGCGTTTCATTACAAACGCAAAGCTTCCACTTCAGGCGCACAAAAGTCGTTTTTGATTACCGTATTTGGCGGGTTCGCCATGTTAGCGGGATTCATGATGATGTACTTGATGACTGGAACGTTTAGTATCCGTGCAACCATTACGGAATGGGGACAGATTCAGGATAGTGCATTATTTTTGCCTGCACTGGTGCTGATCCTGATCGGGGCATTTACCAAATCCGCGCAGTTTCCCTTCCACATCTGGCTGCCGGATGCGATGGAAGCTCCAACACCCGTCAGTGCATATCTGCATTCGGCCACAATGGTTAAGGCTGGCTTGTACGTTATAGCCCGCTTCACGCCCATCTTTGGGGGAGAGGGAACCTGGTTTTGGCTGGTCACTGGCGTAGGTCTCCTGACCTTATGTTATGGATCATTCCTTGCTGTGAAAAAGAACGACCTGAAGGCCATTCTTGCATATTCCACGATCTCACAGCTTGGATTAATCATGTCCCTGCTTGGCATCGGCTCCGCAGCACTCTACTTCGGTTATGGCGAGTCTTCTGCCGTCTATACAGTTGCAATTACAGCTGCCCTGCTTCATCTTTTCAATCACGCAACCTTCAAGGCAGCACTATTTATGGTCGTCGGTATTGTCGATCATGAAACAGGGACACGCGATATTCGCAAGCTCGGAGGACTGGCTTCCTTTATGCCTGTCACGTTCACTGTAGCGCTAGTGGGCGCACTTGCCATGGCGGGTATTCCGCCTTTCAACGGTTTCTTGAGTAAAGAACTGTTCTTCCAAGCCATGGTTGAAGTGACACATCTGCGTATCTTCGGACTTGGTTCGTGGAGCATCCTATTGCCTGTACTCGCTTGGCTCGCCAGTGTATTTACTTTAATCTATGCGCTGATCATCGTGTTCAAAACGTTCCTCGGTAACCGCCGCACGGAGCTTCCGGCGGAGAAGCTGCATGAAGCTCCGGTTGGTATGCTGATTCCTCCGGTAATCCTCGGTGTGCTTGTCATTACATTCGGACTTTTCCCGGATCTGCTGGCTGGATCGCTTATTGAGCCGGCGATGGCCTCCGTGCTTCCAGCGCTACTGGACGGAAACGAGCATTTTGATGTTCACTTCTCCTTATGGCACGGAATAACACCGGAATTAATCATGACCATCGGTGTCATTCTTCTTGGTATCACGTTGTATAAACTGTTACCTCGCTGGAGAAATGTGTATGAACATTACCCGCAGGGCCTGACCATTAACAATATGTATCATGTCATTCTGGATAATGTGCAGCATTATGCTCGCAAATGGACAGAAGCTTACATGAACGGATCTGTCCGCAATTATCTGGTATACATCTTCTCGTTCACCGTTGCACTGCTTGGATATGCCTTTTTCCGCTCCGGCGAGAATATTACCTGGAATTTCAAAGGGCATGCTCCCTTCTCATTCTATGAAGCGGTGCTGCTTGTCGCCCTGATTGCTGCTGCAGTCTCCATTCCTTTTGCGAAAAACAGACTCTCTGCGGTCATTATGACTGGAGCTGTCGGGTATCTGGTTACGCTGTTATTTGTATTGTTCCGTGCACCCGATCTGGCATTAACCCAGATGATTGTGGAGACCGTATCTGTAGCGCTGTTCTTGTTGTGCTTCTACCATCTGCCTGAGCTTCAACGCGGACGGTCCAGCCGCAAATATCTCAGCGTGAACATGATTGTCGCTATTGCGGTGGGTATCGTCATGACCTTCGTAGCCCTTGCCGCAAGCGGAACAGCTTCCCTGGAGAGCATCTCCACTTTCTTCATTCAGGAGAGCTATAACCTTGCAGGCGGCAAAAACGTGGTCAATGTGCTGCTCGTTGACTTCCGCGGCTTTGATACGATTCTGGAAATTATGGTGCTGGGGGTAGCTTCATTATCCATCTATTCCATGATCAATCTGAACCTGGAAGCCAAGGATCTCGGAGCGCGATTGAAGTTCCGCAAAAAAGAAGAAAGCAAAGATGACGATAATCTGGATGACGAAGCGGATAATACGAAAAAATATGGAAACCAGGAACGCAGCTCCTCCACTTGGGATACTGTTCCCTTACAGAGTAACGATGTGCTGCTGCAAACGACAACCAAAGTAGTCGTCTTTATCATTCTGACGTTTGCGCTGCATTTGTTCTTCGCAGGACATCATAATCCGGGCGGCGGTTTCATCGGAGGATTGGTCACGGCTGCTGCACTGGTCTTGATTGCTCTTGCATTCAGTACGGATACGGTACGCAAAGCGCTGCCGATCGATTTTCGTACGTTGACGGCTGTCGGATTGGCCATAGCCCTTTTGACGGGCGCCGGTTCCTTCTTATTCGGGGTTCCCTTCCTCAGCCAGACCTTCGGTTATTTCGAACTTCCTTTGCTGGGAGAGACCGAGCTTGCTACTGCGATGCTGTTCGACCTCGGCGTGTATATCGCTGTCCTTGGCGTCACCATGACCATCATTCTACAGATCGGGGAGGATCGCTGATATGGAAATATTGATGTGCGTTGCCGTTGGCATACTGTTTGCCGTCGCCGTCTTTTTAATCTTGTCACGGAGCCTGCTCCGGATTGTGTTAGGCATGTCCATCCTCACGCATGGGGTGCATCTGCTGCTGATCACGATGTCACGTCTTAAGACAGGTGCTCCTCCCTTGCTGGGAGAAAAGGCAGAAAGCTATGTCGATCCGCTGCCCCAGGCGCTGATTTTGACCTCCATTGTCATCAATTTCGGGCTAACTGCTTTCTTCTTTGTTCTGTCCTATCGCTCTTATCTAAAATTGAGAACGGACGACATGGAAGAAGTAAGGGGGCGTCCATATGAATAATCTTGTGGTTTTGCCTTTGCTGCTGCCGCTAATTACAGGTGTAATAACCATTCTGTTTTTCCGCAAAGTCCGTATGCAGCGTATAGTCAGTGTCATGGGGACACTATTGACCGCTGCTGCATCAACCGTATTAATTACACAGGTGGCGAGCTCAGGCGTACAGACCCTTAATATGGGCGGTTGGGCCCCGCCATACGGTATCGTTCTTGTAGCTGATATGGTATCTGCCCTGCTCGTTGTGGCTGCTTCCATCATTGCTCTGGCATGTCTGCTGTATGCTTTTCGAAGCATAAACCAAGAGCGGGAAGAACATCATTTTTACGTCTTCTTTCATTTTCTGATTGCAGGCGTGAACGGTTCTTTTCTGACAGGTGATCTGTTCAACCTCTTTGTCTGCTTTGAACTGATGCTGATTTCTTCCTATGCACTTATCGTACTGGGAGGAACGGAAAGACAACTCCGAGAGACGATCAAATACGTCTTGATTAACATCGTATCATCCGCATTGTTTGTTGCCTCTATTGGCTTCCTCTATTCGATAACAGGCACGCTGAATATGGCGGACTTGTCCAATCGGATTGCCGAGGTGGGACAAAGTGGTGTGATTACTCTGATTGCTGTCCTCTTTCTCATCGTATTCAGTATCAAGGCGGGCCTGTTCCTTTTCTTCTGGCTGTCCGGCTCCTATGCAGCTCCCCCTGCCGTGGTGACGGCTTTGTTCGCCGGATTGCTGACCAAAGTAGGGCTGTATGCGATTGTGCGTACATTCACGCTCATTTTTTATCATGATCCGGATTTCTTCAATGCTCTCATCGGCTGGATGGCTGGCGCAACCATGATTCTCGGGGTTATTGGCGCGATCTCCTATCGTGACGTGAACAAAATTTTGGTCTATAACGTGGTTGCAGGTGTCGGATTTGTGGCCTTCGGCATGGCCGCTGCAAGTCGTCAGGCTCTGGAAGGGCTGCTCTTCTACATGCTGCATGACATGTTGATCAAAACGCTGCTCTTTTTGCTGGGAGGTGCCCTGATCGCCGTTGCGGGTACATCCAAACTGGAAAACATGGGTGGATTGCTCCATCGTTATCCGCTGCTTGGATGGATGTTCTTCATCAGTGCACTTGCACTGGCCGGTATTCCTCCATTCAGTGGTTTCCCAGGTAAGCTGCTGCTCTTCGAGGGTGGCTTGCAGGCCGGCCTTTACGGTCTTACGGGAATTGCGGTGCTCTCCAGCCTGTTGATGCTCTACTCGGTCCTGCGTATTTTCATTCAGGCCTTCTGGGGCGAACCGCCAGCAGGTATCGTTAGACGGCCTTACGCGGTAAACGGACTCTTAATCCCTGCCGGCATCCTGTTCATATTTATTATCGTCATGGGCTTGGGGGCTGAAGGAATGTTTCAGCTAACCTCCCGCGCAGGCGACATTCTACTGCATCCCAATCTTTATATTGATGCAGTATTGAAGGAGTAGATGCTTATGGCCTTTCAGATCATACTGAATCTGATCATTGCCTTTGTATGGATGTTTCTGAACAATGCCTGGAATGGCGTTGGTTTTCTTATTGGTTACCTGCTCGGTCTACTATTAATCGGAAGTATGCGGCGGTTCTTCCCCCAGCGCTTCTATATCGTTCGAGTCTGGGCCATCATGAAGCTGCTCTATCTGCTGTTCAAGGAATTAATACGAGCGAGTATTGAGGTTATACGCCAGATCATCAAGCCTAGGCTTGAAATTCGTCCTGGCATTTTTACCTACCGGACTCAATTGTCCTCCGACTGGGAGGTTACCTTTTTATGCCTGCTTATCTCACTCACACCGGGATCGTTACCACTTGAGATATCTGGGAATCAACGGAAGCTGTTCATTCATGCACTGGATATCAAGGATGAACAAAAAATGAGGGATGATATCAAAAATACGTTTGAAAAAGCCATTATGGAGGTGACGCGATAATGCTATCCTCAATGTTGTTTATATCCCTGCTTGTACTGTCCTTGGCCATCCTGGGTTGCTTGTACCGTGTGCTGCGCGGTCCTTCCATGGCTGACCGGATTACAGCTCTGGATACCATCGGCATTAACGTCATCGCCATTGTGGCTGTGCTGTCCATGATGCTTCACACGCAGGCCTATCTGGATATCATTCTGCTGATTGGTATTCTTGCTTTTCTCAGTACAGTCGCATTCGCACGATATATTGAACGGGGGGCGGTGTTCAAAAATGAAGGAGATCGTTAATGGAACCGCTGAAATTGCTATCGGTCTGATTGTTCTGTGCGGAGCTTTACTGAGTGCACTTAGCGCCTTTGGACTCATACGATTACCAGATGTTTACCTGCGTGCGCATGCCGCGACTAAAAGTACAACACTCGGTGTGTTTTGCGTACTCATCGGAACATTTTTCTTCTTCTGGTACTTCGATAACTACATCAGTGCACGCGTACTTCTTGGCATTGTGTTTGTCTTTATTACCGCTCCGGTTGCCGGGCATTTGAATGCACGCGCAGCATACCGGACAGACGTTCCACTCTGGGAACAGAGCGTACAGGATGAACTTGAACCGCTGCTCAAAGGTAAAAAAGTCAACCATGAGGCCAAGGATATGATGGAATGATGAATACCACTTCAATTCCTATTAGAAAAATCAAAGGCAACCCCGCAGCTTACACACCAGAGGCGTGTAGCTACGGGGTTATTTTTCATGTTCAGTGAGGCGCTTTTTTATAAAAACCTATCCAGCCAATCATACGCCTTGGCGCCACTGATTTCGTGCCCGCCTGTGAAGAAGTCTGCACCCAGCACATCTTGTGCATCCTCTTGTGCATAGATCTCCCGCAACCTTGCGAACGCTTCCCTTGCCGCAGCCTGTGGAAACACCCGATCCTCACTTCCTGCTTCAATGAATAATGGTCTTGGCACGATTAGTCCGATAATATCCGGCAGCTCCGCTTCCCGCAAGATGCCTGGAATGTAATTATCAAGACAGTGGTTCCGGTCCAGAATACTTGCTTGAAAGGTGCTGGCATATCCGCTGATGACCGTGGCCCGGAATCTTGCATCCAGCGCAGCAGTAAAGGCAGCAACGAGCCCTCCACCCGAGATGCCCATGAT
This sequence comes from Paenibacillus sp. FW104-T2, assembly GCF_058789975.1. Lineage (NCBI taxonomy): Bacteria > Bacillati > Bacillota > Bacilli > Caryophanales > Paenibacillaceae > Paenibacillus > Paenibacillus sp. FW104-T2. The sequence goes on from NZ_JBYTCE010000017.1 coordinate 106,067, forward strand.
TCCAATCCTCTCTGCATCAACTTCAGGGCGGGTAGACAAATAATCAAGCACCCTCATCGTCTCGTAGACACGATGTCCGGCCAGTGTCTGTCCGGCCATGAGCAGATGGACTGCAATCTTCGTGCAGGAGCTAATTCCTGGCGGTTCATCAATATCCTCATCCAGTCTTCGATCACCGAATCCGAGCAATTCTGGAGCGGCAACCATGAACCCTCGCTGCACCAGGGATACGGCAAAATCCTTATGCAGTCCCGTTGCGGCGGTTCGAGGTGAGCCGTCAGGCTCCATGCCGCTTATCTCCCGGCTCCCATAACCATGGCCATGACAGGCAATCATGGCAGGAACAGGTGCATTTGTGTTACTTAACTCATTAGGAATCAATATGTATATTGGCATTCGCAATCCTGCATAGGTCGTTATTTCCACGCGTTCTCTTACGTAACCATCGCAAGTAATACGCTCCAGCACGACAGCTTGCAGCTCTGCATCCTCAGCCGGGAAATCACCAAGTCGTTCACGTATTCCCGAACGCAGCTGTTCACTCCACTGTTCCAGAGGCTGTCCTGCCTGATATGCATAACGTCCGTGCTCAGTCGTTTGTTGTTGCAGATATGATTCAATCCCAGTCATTAATGGTATACCTCCTTGTTCATTCGCTGCATCAATCCATATGAAATAAAATATAATTGATGAACTAAACGGATCAAATCCGGACTATTTTCCAGTACATTATAGTGCAAGCCCATGGCCTATGAATTTAATATTCATGCCGCATTAACCCAAAACCCTGCTATTTTTATGAAAAAAGAGACATCCCCCTGTCCTGCAAAGCAGACATCAGGAATCTTCCTTTATCATATGGTGGCTACCTTATAGGAACATTTTGCACACTTGGTAATCAGACCATGTTCTTCAAGCGTTATGTTTTTTGTCCTGGGAGCCACCAATTCCATTTCCCCATCAGCTTCATTAGTGCTGGCACGAGCAGCAAACGAATGACTGTGACATCAATGAGCACCGCAGCAGTAATGCCAACGCCAAGCTGCTTCACTCCTTCCACATCTCCAAAGGCAAAAGGTATAGTCACAGCAAGCAGAATGGCTGCAGCCGATGTAATCAGTCGACCCGTTGATGCGAGTCCCTGCATGACCGCCTGGTCACTATCTCCTGTCAGACGATACATCTCCTGTATCCGGCTGAGCATAAATACGCCATAGTCCATTGAAATGCCGAAGACAAGTCCAGCGATAAACACCGGAATCATGATGGCAATCGCCGAGGGCTCCATCCCAAGATGCCCCTGATTGAAGACCAGCACCAAGACTCCAAACGAAGCTGTCAGGCTGAGTATATTCATCAGTATTGCTTTGATTGGAATCAGCAGCGAACGAAATGCCATCAGCAGTACAATGTAATTAGATACGATTACGAAAACCAGCACCTTGGGCAGCTGTCCCAAAATTTCCTGCATAATCTCAACTTGGGAAGCAGCTTCTCCGCCATAACGAATAGGTATCCCCTGAGCGCCTTGTTGCGCGTCCCGTTCATTCATCATGTTCAGCCAGTTTGCAGCTTGTTCTGATCCTGGAGCTCCCTTGATGATCGCCACCAGACGAATAGCATCCTCAGATACGTACGAGGAGAGAAGCGAATCGTGCAAGATCAGCTCGCTGCTCGCACCTCCAATCTGCGAGGTTGTTCTGTTCTGTCCTGGCCTGTACTTCTGATCCATTCCCCAGACGGATTCTATCTGAAGAACATCCTCATCCTTTTGCAACTCCCTTACCTTTCGAAGTGCCGTATTCCAGTGTAATGGGGTTAGCCTCTCTCCCGATCCTCCGATGAGGATGTCAACGGAAGCGAAGTCCTTTTGAGCGAAAACCTGCTGCATCCTCTCTGCAGCTTGTCTGGATTCTATGGTTGCGGGCAATGAGGTTGCGTCCGGAATCGCCATCTCCAACTGCTGAACCGGAAGCACGCAGAACAGCAGAATACCTGTACCCAACAAGGTCATCCGTATCGGTCGTTTCATCACTGTGCCAAACCATCGAAGCCATATGGAGGGTTTACGCGGCGGCTTACTGATTGGAAAATGCTTTTTTCGTTTAAAGATCCGCTGAGCATAGAGGGTAAGAATGGCTGGCAGTAAGGTCACATTAATTAACACGGATATCATCAGGACTGTCATGGCACCAAGCGAGACACTCAGAAACATGGGAAGTCTGATCCAGACCAGCGACAACAGGCCAAGCAGCACACAAGCAGCAGAAAACAAAACAGCCCTTCCGGCTGTACGCAGTGTCCTCTGAATAATCTCATACGAACTCTGCCCATGATCATGCGGATACAACTGCATCTCATCCCTGTATCTGCTTATAATGATCAGCGCAAAATCGATGCTAAGCGCCATTCCCACCATAGGTATGACATTAATAACGAAATTCGAAAGTTCCACGTAATGCCCCATGAGAGAGGTCATCCCCATGGCTGTGACCACACCGACGACCCCCATAATTACGGCAACAAGGGCCGCATATAGACCTCGAAAGGCAAAACACAGAATAAACAAGGCAATCGGTAAGCCAACGACTTCCGCACGCTCCAGATCTCGAAAGCTCAACTGATTCACATCCTGCTGAACTACCGGCTTGCCGGTTAAACGAATAATTCCTTGATCATCTGCTGTATTCAGGGAACGAAGCTGCTCGGTGGGAGCATTCATCCGGTGTGCCGGTACATTAAAATCCAGGAGTGCATATGCCATGCCATCCCGCATCATTGTGCTTCTTCCAGCCTCAAGTGGAGAGATTATGGTTGAAATATGGGGCAGCTTGGCTACCGCCTGTAAATGTCTGTTGACCCAATTCTGAAATTCTGCTGGAGAGGTGCCAGTTTGCTTTTCATAAACGACAATAATCGGTTCATCCGGGATTCCGAAGTCTTCCTTGAGCATACGCTCAATATGATGTGCATCTCCATGAATCTGTTTCAACCCATGATCCTGAACAACACCGGGCAGATTCCATGCCCATACGGCGGATACCCCGATAATAAAAACCCAGCTGATCATGATGAACCGTGGATATCGGCCTATGAGGTAAGCAAGGCTGCGATAACCCATATCCAAGCTCCTCTTCTATCAGATTGTCATTTCATTCTTCATCTATGATGGCTAGCAGGGGCCTACAATACAATCAAGTAACACACCAGAATAGTACAAGTCTATTCACGCCAGAATGAGTTTATGTTCAGCAAACAAGGAAAGACGGACAAGACCTGTACGTTTGCACAGGTTATCCGTCTTGATCAGTCGATTTAGATAATCAGCCATTTGGATCCTATATGGAAAGATGAAAAGTAAATGACCAAGTGAATGACCTTATACAGGCCGAACTACCGTGAATCGCTCACCAAGTTTAGCGTAATCATTGCCCGCAAGCCGGCTTACGGGTTTAAGGTGATCCATCAAAATGTAGTGATGAGCGGGGTCATACACTTTTTCATTAAAGTGATACTGTACGATGCGAACGAGAAGCAGATCCGTTACAGGTTTTCCTTCATCATTAGACACCGGAATATGCTGATACAGACGACATTCCATGCGGATCAGTGCTTCCTGTATTCCGGGCACCGTCACAACTGAACTTGGTACCTTCGTCAGGCTAGTTCGCTCCAGCTCGCTCTCATGTGGTTCAAGCAGTGCTGCTGTCTCATTCATTTCGTTAACGATTGATTCGTCACAGATATGTACGACTAGCTCTTGCCCTGCAATCGCATTGCGGGCGGTATCTTTCATCACTCCATCCTTACGGTTAATGGAAATGGACAGCAACGGCGGATCGGAGCTAACGACATTAAAGAAACTAAACGGAGCTGCATTCACGACGCTGCCGTCCTCTGAAATGGTTGTGACAAAAGCTATCGGTCGCGGCACTACCGAACCACTCATCAATTTATAATTATCCCTGCTCGTCAGATCATTTGGATTCAATGTATACATCATAGACCTATCCCCTTTCTTAATCGGGAACGGATGGTTCCCATACGGACACTGTTACTTCGTAAGTATATATCGGGTTATACTAAAAAAACAAAAAACTCCCTGATGCCTATGGACACCAGAGAGTTGTACGATGACTTGCAGCACATATCATGTGCCATTCATTTATTTAACAATGCTTTTCTGAATATCTTCCAGAATTTGCGTGTTCGCTTGTACTCCACTATACAACCAGCTGCTCGTGCTCTCAAACTCGTATACTTCTCCGTTTTTCACAGCAGGAATACTTTGCCACACTGCGTCTTTCAACGCTTCTGCCCCTGTTCCCTTATCACTGTTAACCAGGAAGAGATAGTCAGCATTCATATCTGCGATTCTTTCCAGGGAAACCTCGGACCAGTTACCAGTTGCTTTTGCCGATATTTCCTTCACAACTTCAGGCTGTTGCAGTCCGAGTTCATTGTACATGACTTCACCACTGGAGACATTGTTACTAACCACATAAAACTTGTTATTGAAGAGCCAGAGTGCTGCTGCAGTTTTCGTACCACCTGTTGCTGCAGTCACTTTTTCCTTAATTTCTTTTGCTTTTGCATCGTAATCGTCAAGCGCTTTTTGAGCTACATCCGATTTATTCAACAGCTCGCCTATTTTCAAAAGAGCCTGACGCCAATCCTTGTTCACATCATCACCAAGTACATAGGTCGGGGCAATTTTATTGTATTGTTCGTACTTCTCCCCTTCTACAGTACTTTCAGAACCCATAATGATCAGGTCCGGCGAGAAGCTGGCTACAGCCTCAAAAGGAAGTTCACTTGCAATTGTAGGGACTCCATTCAGAGTTTCTTGAAGATAATCCTGCACACTGCTGCCATCACGGGCTGACCACTGAGCAGCAGGCTTCACGCCAAGTGTTACCAGATGATCTTCCAGATAGGAAGCGATAATGCGCTGCGGATTGGCTGGAATCGTTACATCATGACCCTGTGCATCTTTTACCGTGCGTTCTGTTGGAGCTTCTGTCTGTGTCTCAGTTTCCGTTGTTGTATTGGTCTCTCCTGCTGCAGTTCCATTATCTGCCGACTTCGTTCCGCATGCAGCCAGCCACAATGACATGACCATAATCGTGATTAGCAGCATGATCCCTTTTTTATTACTTTTCAACACGTGATTATCCCCTTTCATAATGAACACCTCAATATGAGCTGGTATGGAAAATTTAAAAAGGGCCTATACTCTCCGGTATATGATCCCTGTATGTACTTGTCCATTTCCATTGACAATGATAATTGTTATCAACTGAGTTGTCAATCCGGTTTTTCCTTTACCACGTTCGATAGCTCGTGATCCATTCACCTTTGGGCGAATGCCGCCATATGATGTTCTCAGAATACGACGACAGGAAGGATGTTCGTAGATGGATTACATCAATCATACCTATGCAGGTTACGGTGGTGAAGAGCGCTCTGTACAGTTTCCTCCATTATTCCCGGGTGGCAGCCAGGGAGGGCAGCCCATCCAAGGAATTCCCGGAGGACAGGGATCTTTTCCCCCATACTTTCCAGGTGGAAGCATTGGCGGACAGCCACCGTTCTTTCCAGGAGGCGGTCAAGGTACGGTTCCAGGCGTTCCCGCACAGTTGTCGCAAGGCAATCTGCCTACCCTGTTAGGCGCCTATCCACGTCCGGTTGGGCAGCCACCAGCGGAGATGGTATTTCTCTACAATCTGATCAAAAGCAGCCCCGGGCTTCTGCCGTTGTTTATCCAGCAGCAACCACAGAATTTGACCCAGGCTGTGCAATTCGCCCAAACAGGCGTAACCGCCCCAAGGGATCAGAATCAGCGTGTACTGCAGAACTTTTGTTACAACCGTTGGTCCCTTGTATTCACCTACAATGACGTCTTTCTCATGTGGCCTGCCACTAATATCTTTGGTTTTGTCGTCGGTTACTTCTATCCGTTCCTGACCCCTGGCATTTTGCTCAATACGCAAATCTTGTTCGCTCTTTGCTAACACACAAGCGCCCCACCCGAAGTTTAGACCTTCGAATGGGGCGCTTAGCTATTTTATATAGGATTAACGGGTCTGCTGACGATGCCCACGCTTACCGACCATAACCAGATAGAGCAGTAAAGCCCCAAGGTCGGCACATGCGATAACGATCCCCATTGGTACCGCGGTTCCCTCTCCTCCCAAACCGACGAGCGGAGCTACGATCCCGCCAAACAGGAATGTCATGACCCCTATTAGTGCAGAGGCACTGCCAGCTGACTTCTCCTGGTTGGCCATGGCCAGCGCGAAGGAAGCCGTGTTGACGAGACCCACACTGGAAACGACAAGAAATAACGGAACCAGGATGGAGATCAGATTGCCTCCCAATAGGATGGCAACGAGCAGAGATGTGCCTCCTACAGCAGCCGCAACGAGGCCGGCCAAGAGCAAACGCGTTTCGGACACTTTACCCGCCAATCTCCCGGCAATCTGGCTTGCCAGAATGATTCCGAGACCATTAACGGCAAAGCAGATACTGAACATCTGCGGAGAGACGCCGTAAATCTTTTGCAGTACAAATGGTGAACCCGATATGTACGCGAACATTCCCGCTGCCACAAATCCTTGAGTCAATGCATATCCCATGAACAGACGGTCCGATGCGATCTGCCGGAATGTGACCAGAGTCTGCTTCAAGCCTCCGCTGGATCTTCGTTCGGACGGCAGTGTCTCTCCAAGTCCAAAAATAACGGCCAGTAACGTAAGCACCCCAATAAGACTCAATAAGATAAAGACACCACGCCATGAAGTATATGCGAGCAGCTGCCCACCGATAATCGGTGCTGCGATAGGCGCTACCCCGTTAATAAGCATCAGCAGGGAGAAGAACCGGGTTAACTCCGGACCCGAATACACATCTCTTACCACTGCCCGGGATATAACAATTCCGGCTGCACCCGCAGCCCCCTGAATAAAACGCAGCACAACAAAAGAACCCATTGTCGGACTCACCAGACATAGAATGGAAGCAATCGTATATAGCACAAGTCCTGCAATAAGCGGCGTACGACGTCCTCGTACATCACTAAGGGGACCTGCCAGCAGTTGCCCTGCAGCAAGCCCGACCATACAGGCTGTTAAACTAAGTTGTGCATACGAAGGAGAGGAATTGAAATCCTCAGCGAGTGTAGGCAGTGCGGGCAGATACATATCCAGAGACAACGGACCGAAGGCAGACAGTGTCCCCAATATCAAGGCCATACGCACACGTGATGATGATTGATTATTTAAGGATGCTGATGAACTATTCATAGGGATTAAACTTGTTCCTTTCCTTACGATGTTTCCTGTTTACTTAGTGTTCTCCGTCACCAAGCAGACGAAGCAGGTTGGATGGCAGTGTAAACTGCTGATTATTAATGATAATGCGGCGCAGCTCCTCCTCATCCCGTTCATTCTCTGCGTCCTTGATCTCTTGAATCTCCCGATGAAGTCTCTCCATCTGTTGATCAAGGGCATTGGCGGAATCTGCTGCGCTTTTTAATTCCTTGGTCAGACGTTCAGGAACGTCCTTATTGTATTTATAAAAGATTTTATGTTCAAGGCTCGCCCAGAAATCCATGGCAATGGTACGGATCTGAATCTCAACACAGGCACGCTCTTCACCATTGGACATATAAACAGGTACATCCACCAAAAGGTGCAAGCTTTGATATCCATTGGGCTTCGGATTCTGGATATAATCCTTCACTTCTAGCACACGCAGATCACTCTGATTGCACAGCATATCCTTGATCCGATAGATGTCCGAGATAAAGGAGCATGTGATACGAACGCCGGCAATGTCCTTGATATTTTTCTTGATACTTTCGAAGGTCAGTTCATGATTTTTGCGAAACATCTTATTCATGATGCTTTCAGGAGACTTCAATCTGGATTTCGTATGCTCAATTGGGCTGTAATCATGCAAGGACTGAAACTCTTCCTTTAAAACTTCAATTTTGGTTTCCATCTGATCGAGAGCAAATTTATAAATCATCATGAATCTGGTAATTTCGTATTTGAATTTCTTGAATTGGTCAATCGGATGTGGAGCGTTCATCATGGTTTTCTTCCTTTCTTTTATGCGCACTTGAGTAATTTACAGGTATAAGAATTCAGGCGGCCCGCACCTGTCTCTGATTCATTATAAAACATATGGAGCCAATAAACGAATTTGTGTCACGTGAGCAGTTAGCATGAACGAGAGGTATGGGATCAGATTTTTGACACATGCTACATGGTATTCCATGCTCTATACCTTGTCATATCTACATCTATTGACCATGAAAGAGGCTGATTTTTCTTGCTGTATCAAGTGACCTATTCCTCTAATGAATTCCGGGTTAAAGCGTATATGTATCTGCCCGAAGGCTGTATAATCTCTTCTCCTTGCCACAAGCAAGAGACGAAGGAACATATTGGAACATGCAGCACGGACTTATTACATGATGTGAAATTCCGGCTGCTGGCAAGTCGTTATCCTCCAACGCAAATCGATAACCATAAGCAAGAAAGTTGGCCTGTTCTTATCTATTGTCGCGGAGGCCTTGGCAACTATGGCGGCGTAAAAACGGCCTGGGTGGAGCAGTTTGCACACAAAGGCTACATCGTGTTCGCTCCCTCCTATCGCGGCAATGAGGGTAGCGAAGGCCGGGACGAGTATGGTGGACATGATATTGAAGACGTGCGAGCCGCATACCGGCTAGTACAAGCACTTCCATATGCCGATTCTTCGCGTATTTCGCTTATGGGATTCTCCCGCGGGGCCATCAATGCTGTGCATACAGCTACCTTTTTCAACGAAGGCCCCCACCATGTACATAAACTTGTGCTGTGGAGCGGTGTTGCCGATGTCGAACGGACATATCAGGAGCGAACCGACCTGAGACGCACATTGAAACGTATTCTGGGCGGAACGCCTCGTGCTGTTCCCGAAGCCTATCTTGCCCGTTCTCCGTTGGCTGCCGCCTCCAAGCTTCGCTGCCCCGTACTGATCATGCACGGTACAGAAGATACCCAGGTCAACTATAGTCATGGAACCCGTATGTATCATTGGTTGAAGCGAAGAGGAATCGAAGTAACCTTTCATGCCTATGGGGGACAGAATCACTGGTTCCATGACCGTATCCATGCAGCCGCGGTAAACAACATGTTTGATTGGCTTGCTTCACCTTAGTTCCACACCATAAGTGAACGTACCGTCTTTATTTTATGAGATGATGCTGTATACTTGAGGGGTTGAGCATTTCTTGAAAGGACGGATTCACCATGCAGCAACCTCTGCAAAAGTATTCACTTCTGCTTCTATGTCTGGCGGCCGGAATGGTCGATGTCATTGGATATCTGGGACTGGGGCATGTACTTACCGCGAATATGACCGGTAATATCGTACTGCTGGGAATTGCGATAGCCCGTGCGCAGGAGTTTATCGTGCTGCGTTCCCTTATTGCTCTGGCGGGCTTCATTGCCGGCAATGCCATTGCCGCACGCATGATCGGTTCCCAACAGACCAAAAACGGATGGTCATCCCGTGTAACCCGTGTTTTTGTTGTCGAAAGCATCCTGCTCCTGATATTCGCGATCATCATGGTCAGCCCTTATTCAGAACAGCTTGCCTATCTGTTAATCGCCATACTGGCTGCTGCTATGGGAATGCAAACTACAGCTGCACGGCGGATCGGCATCGCCGGGATCTCCACCACAGTACTGACAAATAATCTTGCCGCAGTCATTGAAGATGCCGTAAGCATTCTGCAGCGTCTCCGGCACACGAGTATAGGTTCATTGATGAAGGCTTTATCCACTGACTCATACTTGCGGGTGTTTGCCGTAATCATTTATCTGATTGGTGTCATTGTCGCGGCACTTATGTTTCATAACACTCCTATGATTGCTGTCTGGATACCTGTTGTCGTGGTTGGAGGCGTGACTTTGCTTGCCCTATACCGGTTTAACGATCAGCAAGGTGTTACAGCAGAACGTTAACATTCGGGTTTGATATGCCATGTCAATCTTCATACAAAACATTCTGGGAGGCATGTCGTGTTCGTTTCCATTTCAGATATCCTCCATTCGTTTATCGGATATCATCTCCGATTATCCGGGATGCCTCCTGCCGAATTAGCTGTACCAGATGCTGCGCTGCAGGTGATAACACTTCACCAGCTCGGGTACACACGGCAATCTTATTTTTCAGATGAATTCCTCGGACATATACACGTGAAAGACGGCCCTCACGAACATCTTCCTTTACGACCAATGAGGATATAAAATTGGCTCCGTAACCGGCCTTTACCGCACTAATCGTTTCATTCAACCCGTTGAACTGCAGCGCAATTCGAGGGGCAGCCACGTAGTTCATACTGCATAGTGAGATTAGCCGCTCACGCGTCGCACTGCCTTCTTCACGCATGATGAAGGGTTCTGCTACCATCTGGGCCAAGTCCACTTCCCGATCAGCATACGGATGCGCTGGATGCACGACAAACCACATGTCATCCTCAAACAATTCATCCCAATGTACGCCTTGATGTGTAACCCCGCTCCCACCGTATACGGCAATCTCAGCCTCATATCGCAGCAGTTGATCAAAGGCCATCCGGGTATTGGTCGTACTAACCACCAGTTCTACATCTTCGTGCATTTGCTTGAACTTCGCAATCCATCCAGGCAGCAAAAAATTAGAAGGCAAGTACGTTGCCGTTAACCGAATGATGCCTTTCTTCCCTTCCCGCATATCCTGCACAAAGTTCTCTACATCCTGTTCAAGCAAAAACAGACGTTCTGCGTATTCTTTTAACTGCACACCCACATCGGTAAGAACCAGTCGTCTACCCTCTGTAACAAATAAACGAATGCCCAGCTCATGTTCAAATTTCTTCACCTGTGACGAGACCGCAGGCTGGCTAATATTCAGTTCTTCTGCGGCGCGGGTAACGCCACCATATCTTACAATGGCATGGAACAATCGTAATCCGTGCAAATTCATTTCCGTCACTCCTATGTCGGTAATATATAACTTTAATTTATGATTTTATATATAATATATATTTTATTTATACATCTGTAATCATTATAGTTGAATTATGAAATTCAAACTATCGTTTTTGGAAAGGACGAAACCTTTATGAAAAACAATGATTATTCTTCTCTTGAGCACACTTGGAGTCAGGTCGACGACTATTTGAATCAGTTGCTTATTCCCTCGGATCCTCTGCTGGAACAAACGCTTCGTAGGAACACGGAAGCCGGATTACCAGCCCATGATGTTGCTCCTAACCAAGGGAAATTCCTTCAGCTCCTGCTTCAAATTCACGGATCAGCACGTGTGCTTGAAATAGGTACGCTGGGTGCTTACAGCACGATCTGGATGGCAAGAGCACTGCCTGAGCACGGAAAAATCGTAACGCTTGAAGCTGATCCACATCATGCGGAAATCGCACGCAACAATCTGGTGCAGGCTGGGCTAATCGACAAGGTTGATCTGAGGATTGGACCTGCATTAACAACCCTTCCTGACGTTCAAGAAGACTACAGGGAGCCTTTTGATCTGATCTTCATTGATGCAGACAAACCGAGTAATCCCGATTACCTCCGATGGGCGCTCCGTCTGTCCCGGCCGGGAAGTCTGATTATCGGAGATAACATCGTCAGAGATGGCGAAGTGATCCATGCAGAGAGTACGGACCCGAGAGTTCAGGGCGTACGTCAATTCCTCAAGCTGATCGCCGATCACCCTCGTCTTGAAGCAACTGCACTGCAAACGGTAGGCAGCAAAGGGCATGATGGATTGGTCATCGCTCGTGTCATTGCGTAATTCAGCCTTATGACAAAATAAACAGTGGTCAATTCTTCCGCAAATCCCCCTTTCCTGTTACACTGGAATCACTGCACTGGTACGACTGGGGGATTACACTTGAGAGTTTTACGACAGATTCACGCTGAGATTCGGGGTTGGTCCCGAAATATTCAACTCTTTTTTCTGGCAAGCATCCTGTATCAGATCGGAAATGGCATGTTCTCGGTTTTGTACAATCTGTACATTCAGGGTCTAGGCTACAATGATACAATGAACGGCCAGATTGTAAGTATACAATCGTTAGCCACAGCGATCATGTTTGTACCTATCGGGCTTGGTGGTGATCGTTTCAGCCGAAAGAGACTGCTAATCGCAGGCGCTTTATTCAGCGGAATCTTCCTGATCGGCCGGTCATTTGATTATTCGGCGAGCGGCCTGATCTGGTTTGCTGTATTTTCAGGGCTATTCGCAGGCGTCTTTCAGGTCCTGGCCATTCCTTTTCTGGCCGAAAATGTGAAGAAGAGTCAGCGGTTGAAGATGTTCAGCTACTACTCCTCCCTTGTGCTCGCCTCACAGGTGCTTGGAAGTCTAGGCGGCGGAGTGTTTGCCGACCTTCTGCACACACTGGGAATCGCCAAGGTTACTGGACTGCAAACCGTGTTGTTCATTGGGGGGGCAGCAACTTTGGCCGCATTTATTCCGATGCTGTTTGTATCCGATGATAAGACTCCCTCACAGACTGTCACTACTGGTGCTGTTCCTGCGGTGGTTGCCTCTGAGGATAAGAATCTGTCTGCTACCGAACAGCCTGGGAATTTACAGGACAAAAAGAATGACTCCCGACTGATTGGTCAGTTTGTTATTACTCAATTACTGATTGGGTTCGGTTCCGGGCTGGTCGTCCCTTACCTGAATTTGTATTTTACCAACCGGTTTTCCGTTTCGCTAAGTGCGATGAGCTTACTTATTTCGCTTGGACAAATTATGACAATCGTCTCCATGCTGATCGGGCCAACGCTTGCCGCCAAAGTCGGAAGTGTCCGAGCTGTAGTCATATTTCAGGTGTTTTCCCTTCCATTCTTGTTGTTGACCGGCTTCACTAACGTACTTTTCATTGCTTCGGTCAGCTTTTTGTTCAGACAAGCTTTGATGAATGCAGCGAATCCGATTCAATCTGCCATTCTGGTAGACAGAGTTTCCGACAAGCGTCGCGGAATCGCCAATTCCCTGATGCAAACTGCATTTATGATTGGGTGGGCAACGATGGGGCCTGTTCAATCCTACCTCGTAACCACATACGGCACATACTGGGGATACGCCATTACGTTTAGTATTACGGGTGGTTTATACGTGATTTCCTCGCTGATGTACTATATGATGTTTAAAGAACCCAAACCTTCAGCTCGTGTTCGGTTAAACTAATCAAGCTGTAGCAAGTTCGCTTAACATGTCGTAGTTCGTTCATAAATAGCAAACTGTGAAGGGACGTATTTTATCATCAGGAGTGATCACACATGGTTCATACTCTTAATTCAGACTCATACTTACTACTGATACAACCTGATCCAGCAGAAAGACCAAGCGGATGGAACTGATGCATAAGCACAGTCCCTCCGCCTTTTTCCGGTTCATTCTTAGTCTGTGCGTCTCGGTACTCGGCGGACTTCTGTTCACAGCCATCCACACCCCGATTCCCTGGCTGCTCGGCCCCATGGTATTTATGCTGCTTGGGTCTCAGGTCGTTAAACTGCCGCTCCTATGGCCAACCTCCATCCGGGATTATGGGATTCTGATCGTCGGTTATTCTATCGGGTTGTCACTGACAGCAGATGCACTGCAGGGCATTCTCCACCAGCTTCCCGTTATGCTGCTCATGACCCTGCTGTTGATTGGATTATGTACGTTAACCGCATACATCGCATCCAAGCTGACTGATTTTGACTTCCCTTCTCTCCTGGTCGGAAGTATTCCTGGCGGGTTGTCCCAAATGGTTTCGCTTGCGGAAGAAATAAAGTCCATTAATCTGACGCTGGTGACCTTCCTGCAAGTGACTCGGTTGATCTTGATTGTGTTCTGTGTGCCTTTCCTGGTGTTCAGTCCATGGATTGGCGGTGCGGCGGGCGCTGCAGCTGATCCGCAAGCGGCCCAGGCAGCGTCATGGATGAATCTCTTTCCGGAGATCCTGCTCTATGGTCCGCTCTGTGTAGCTGGTGCCTGGGTTGCTCGTAAGCTTCGTTTTCCTACAGCGTTTATGCTTGGGCCAATGATTGTTATGTGTGTCATACATCTGACTACAACAATGCAAACATCACCCTTGCCTTCCTCCTTGCTGAATATTTCGCAGCTGATGATTGGCAGTCATGTGGGTCTCATGCTAAGGCCTCAGCATCTGCAGCGCAAAACACAGACCATTACCCTCGCTGTGCTCAGCAGTGTTCTCCTTATTGCCAGCTCGCTTGGGTTAAGTTATGTACTCATGCAGCTGTTCTCTCTTTCAGCCGCTACCTCACTGCTCAGCATGGCGCCAGGTGGAATGGATCAGATGAGTATCATGGCTCATGAAGTCAATGCCAACTTGTCCGTGGTGTCAGGGTATCAGCTGTTCCGGATCCTTTTTATTTTCTTCATTGTATCCTCCGTGTTAAAGCTGCTTCTCACACACATGCTGAAGAAAAAAGAAGAGCGTGTTCGTTCCTCCAGATCCTGAGGGACAAGCACACCAAAAAAAGAGTATCCCTTGGTTGTTATCCATGGATACTCTTTGGTTTGATTTTACACGTTGAGCTTGATTCGTGCAGGGTACATTCTTCTTAGCCACTTATGAGTACATACGATTATACATCCAGCTGACCACACCTACTGCAACCACTGCAGCAGTAATTACAAAAACATAATAGCCCGTTTTACTTTTCGATCCAGAAGTTTGCTTATCATAGAAGTCCGAGTTTCGTCGATAGAATCCCATCCACAGTTCAGCGATCATATTCGCTGTCACGACCAGAAATCGTTTGACCAGATGCATTAACCCCATGCTCCTCTCTACTCATATAACTTCCATAATAAGTATAATTACCCTTTTTTCAATAAAACAACTTCACGTTAGAATCCGGGTTTCGTTTCTTCCTCCAACCAGTTCAGAATAATAAAAGCCTCTTGATCCGAATCTCCACACATATCAACAGAAGCCTGTAATCCACTGCAAACAGCCGGACGATCCGGATGACCAAAGATGCTGCATCGATTATCGGCTGTCAGTTGTACGCACCGTACACCTGCCGGTTTACCATCTTCCATGCCTGGTATCGGTGAAGAGATGGAAATGGCGATACAACATGCGGCACAGCCTGTCCTGCATTCCAAAGTAATTCCCTCCTTCCAACAGTCGTATCCTATATACATAGATGTCATTCACGATTCACCCAAGTCCAGGTCCGTGCCAGTCCTTGAGCAATCCTGCGGTTCATGGCCCTATTGGCGAAGTATCCCCCATGACTGAGCGGATTCCAGCTCCCAATCAAACTACCTGAATTAATTTCTATATCTTCCTTGACCGCGGCTTCATAAGCCGGATCGATAGGTCTTAAGGGATATCCAAGAATATCGTCCCGATCATAAAAATTAACCCATTCCCCCTCAAGTCCGGGAAAGTACTGCTGTGCAGCCATGGAGGATGGCACCTGAATCGGACTGCTAAAGTCATGATAACGTAGACTCCAAAGTGGCAGCGTCGTTCCGAACGAATAGAAATTGGTTAACGTATCTCCCCGCTCCAATGCAGAGGTCACATCCACAATCGATGGGACGCGGCTCGATGGAAACTGGAGATCATAAAAAAAATTGCTAGCAATGACAGCACCCAGACTGTGAGCGATCACACAGAGCGGAGTTTCGGAACCGTTGCGCTGTGCGAGTGCATGCATGGCCCGGTTGAGGGTGCTGTGTACAGCGTCATAATTATGGCCTTGATGCTCAACAGGCTGATAGGCGACGGCATCCGCCAAATAGTGAATGACAAATCTGCGCAGCGCCTGATAATTCAACCTATGAGAGCTTACCAGCTGTTGGAACAGCGCTTCTTCCCTCTCTTCAAAGACGTCCGCCCAGAAGACCGGCTCAATGTCCAAATATTTCTCCGCTGCACCACGCATGACCATCACTTGATCAAATTCCTTATGCAAACGTGAAATCAATTTATCCGCATAATCATCCTTTTGCATACCCAGCCCATGTATAACCATCACAGCTACACGCGTCATGGCTCTCCTCCTATCGTCCTTAGCACTAGGAACTCTCCTCAGAACCATATGAATAATTCATCCGTAACATGCATACACGCGGAGATCAACGATAGTCTATTTCAAATTTTAGTTATATATAGTGTATCATGACCCCAAAGAAAAACGAACCAGTTCCAGGCTCGCAGACCTGTACTGGTTCGTCTTGATATAGAAGAAAGCGAATAATGTTATAAGCTCCGGTGAGTAATTATCCCTTCAGATGAACGGTTAGTATACCATTGCGATTGGATGAAACGTCACCTGTAGTAACTTCAACCCGATCAACCATATCCTGCCCATCCGGAATAATGATTGGTGTAATGAGCGGATGTCCAGCAGCTTCAATGACATTACGATCAAATTCGAGCAGCGTCTGTCCCGCTCTTACATGTTCACCAGCTTCGACGTGCATGTTGAAGCCCTCGCCTTTCAGCGATACCGTGTTGATCCCAACATGGATCAAAATTTGCAAGCCGCTTGCATGTTCCAGAATGACCGCATGTTTGCTTTTAATAACATGTGCAACCTGGGCATCAAACGGGGCAACTACTTGATTGCCTGAAGGTTCAATGGCTACCCCTTCACCCATCTGTTTCTCGGCAAAAGCCGGATCCGGTACCTGGTCCAATGGAACCGCTGTTCCTGTTAATGGTGCCATGACTTCCAGCGTGTTCACGGGTTCGTCTCCCACTTGTGCGTTTGTGCGTGTCCGTTCGGCTACAGCTGCATCCGTACCCGAAACCGCTGTGTTGCTCGCGGAAACTGCGGTTGTTTTGCTTCCGGTTACCGCTTCAGCATGGGTACTGCGATCTTGTTTTCTCAACTTCGCTCTGCCGAAAATCACCGTCAGAACGAATGGAACGATGAGCACAATCGCCATGCCGATGAAGAACACTCCCCATTTGTTCGGGAAGATGGACAGGAATCCGGGAACCCCACCTACACCGATGGAGGTTGCCTGGACATTATTCATGGTCAACAGAACGCCACCAATGGCTGAACCTACCATACCGAAGATAAACGGGTAACGATAACGGATGTTTACCCCGAAGATGGCAGGCTCCGTAACACCAAGGAAAGCTGATACGGATGAAGTAGCCGCAAGTCCGCGCATCTTCTGTTCGCGCAGAACCAGCATCATCGCAAGCGCTGCAGAACCTTGGGCGATATTGGACAGCGCCAGCATCGGCCACAAGAAGGTACCTCCCTGACTACCAATCAATTGCACATCGACCGCCAGGAACGTATGGTGCATACCGGTAATAACCAGCAATGCATACAGACCACCATAGATTAGACCACCAAGTGCCGCATAGGATTCATAAATATAAATCAGGCCAGATGTAATCGCATTCGCAATGGCGAACGTAACGGGACCAATGATGGTAAATGCAAGGAATCCGGTAACAAGTAATGTTACAGGTGCAACGACAAGCAGCTTGACGGAGTCATGCACCCTTTTGTTCAGGAAAATCTCAATTTTGGCCAACAGGTAGGCCGAAACCAATACCGGCAGAACCTGGCCTTGATAACCAATCTTCTCAATATGCCAGCCGAAGAGATTCCAGGTCGGCACGGTGCCTTCATTTACTGCATTCGCATAGCTGTAGGCACTCAGCAGATCAGGGTGCACCAGGATCAGCCCAAGCACAATCCCCAGCAGCGGGCTTCCGCCGAATCTTTTTACCGCTGCCCATCCAATTAAGGCAGGAAGGAAGGTAAAGGCTGTGCTTGCAATGGTATTAATAATGGACGCAAGGTCCTTCCATGCCGGGTAGACATCAACCAGCGATTGTTCATCAAAGAATATGCCCGGTCCTGTCAAAATATTGTTGATTCCGAGCAGAAGACCTGCCGTAATTATGGCAGGCAGGATCGGAATAAAGATGTCTGACAGCGTTTTGATTGCGCGTTGGATCGGATTTTGCTTTTTGCCGGCAGCTGCCTTCACATCGTCCTTGGACGCACGGTCACCGCCTGTTATCTGGATCATCTCATCGTATACCTTATCGACAAGTCCAGGTCCGATAACAACCTGGAATTGACCTTGCGATGAAAATTGCCCTTTGACCAGATCATTCTGGTCCAGACCTTCCGTATCCACTTTACTCTCATCATACAAGGCGAACCGGAGTCGTGTGACACAGTGCGTCGCAGCTTCGATGTTTTCTTTTCCACCGACAGCCCGTACGATCTCCTCAACCTGTTTTCTATCGATTGCCATGTTGTCACTTCCTATTTAGATAATGTAATTTAGTCCTGTTGTGGTACAAGCCACATATAAGAAGCGTACGGACTAAGTGTGATGACCTGATCCAGAGCAGGTTCCACCTCTGTGTTGCCAATAAGCAGTTTAGCCGTTTTACCGGATACGTGATCGTTCCAGACCGCTGCTGGGAGTGAGAAGGATACCTCTCTCTTGCTGAAGTTGGACACAACGATCAATGTTTCATTGCCATTTGTCCGGGCATAAGCGAATACTTCGGGATGTGCATCATCCAGACGCTCATACAGACCGTCTGTCAATACGGGGACCTGTTTGCGCAGTGCAATGAGCTTACGATAGTGATAGTAGATCGAATTCGGATCAGCCAATTGTTCAGCTACGTTTGTCGAAGGATAACGTTCATCTACTTTGATCCAAGGTGTACCTGTTGTGAATCCGGCGTTCTTGCTGCCATCCCATTGCATCGGCGTACGGGAGTTGTCTCGGGAGCGCTCTTTCACGATGGCAAAGGCTTCTTCCGCTGACTTTCCGCGTTCTTCCTGAAGCAAACGATACATATTCGTGGATTCAATGTCACGGAATTCGCTTACGTCATTCCAGACGGGATTCGGCATTCCGATCTCTTCACCTTGATAGACATAAGGCGTACCCTGCATGCCGTGAATGGTTGTTGCCAGCATTTTCGCACTCTCGGCACGGTAGTCCCCATCATCTGCGAAACGGGACAGCGCTCTCGGCTGATCATGATTGTTAAGGAAGAGTGCGTTCCAGCCTCCACCTGCCTGCATTCCTGTCTGCCATTCACTGAACAAGCGTTTCATCGCTTCAAAATCATAAGGCATCAATTCCCACTTCTGCCCATTCGGATAATCCACCTTCAGGTGATGGAAATTGAACGTCATTGAAAATTCACGGGAAGCCGGATTCGAGTAGCGGATGCAATGTTCCAGTGTTGTGGAAGACATCTCTCCAACCGTTACCATGTTGTAGGGACCGAATACTTCCTCATACATCTCGGTGATATATTCATGAACACGTGGTCCGTCCGTATAGAATTTGCGTCCATCGCCTGGTCCTTCGCTGCCGTCATCATTCGGAAAACGCTGATCCTTGGAGATTAGGTTAATAACGTCCATCCGGAAACCATCTACACCCTTTTCTGCCCAAAACTTGATCATGTCCCTTACCGCCTTGCGAACCTGTTCGTTTTCCCAGTTCAGATCGGCCTGGGTTTTGTCAAACAAAGTCAGGAAGTACTGCCCTGTCTGCTCGTCGTACTGCCAAGCAGGTCCACCGAATTTGGACTGCCAGTTGTTTGGTACGCCGCCGTCCGGCGCCGGATCTTTCCAAATGTAATAATCCCGGTACGGATTATCCTTGGATGAACGCGCTTGCTTGAACCATTCATGTTCGGTTGACGAGTGGTTCACCACAATATCGATCATCAGTTTCATATCACGAGCCTTCAGACCCTTCAATAATTCATCAAAATCTTCCATCGTACCAAAGTCCGGATTAATCTCGTAATAGTCCGCTACGTCGTAACCATTATCATTCTGCGGAGATACATATACCGGCTGCAGCCACACAATATCAATTCCGAGGTGCTGCAAATAATCAAGCTTCTCGGTCAGCCCCCGAATATCCCCGGTGCCTGAACCCGTGGTGTCGTTGAAGCTCTTGGGATATACCTGATACACCGTGGAGGTTCTCCACCACGATGAGGAAGTTGTATCGTTTGAACTCATGTTAACGCCTCCAATAAGTTGTATTGCACATGATCAAGATCTCAGTTAACTACATTTCTATATTACATAAGTAAACATGTATATACAAGTTGAAACTATAATATACCTAGAATATTCCTCTTCTACACATTCCCCATTAATAATCGCTCTGTAACATAAATTTGCAGGTTTGCGTTTGGCAACTCCCTGATACATGTATTGGTGAACGCAAATAAACGTCTGCTTTCGCAGTGATCACACTGCAAAAACAGACGCCTTTATGGTTGGTTCTCCTTGTAAGGGGGGATACTCGTGAATCAAGACTCCAGCCTTTCTAAAGCATTTCGGGCGATACGGCTCTTTTCCCTTGTTCAGACCTACTTACTGACATTGATGATAGCGAGGCCTGTTCTTCACGTTCCAGTTCTGCAGCGCTGATCTCACCGGAAAGAACGGCGCGCATGCGCTTCTGATCCAGCAGGCCTTCCCACTTGGCTACGACGAATGCGGCCACGCAATTGCCCAT
Organism: Paenibacillus sp. FW104-T2; assembly: GCF_058789975.1. Taxonomy (NCBI): domain Bacteria; kingdom Bacillati; phylum Bacillota; class Bacilli; order Caryophanales; family Paenibacillaceae; genus Paenibacillus; species Paenibacillus sp. FW104-T2. The sequence continues at coordinate 126,656 of NZ_JBYTCE010000017.1, forward strand.
CAGATTCGTGAAGACACGCATCGTGTCCATGAAACGATCTGCTCCAAGCAGCAGCGCAACCGCAGCAACCGGGAATGCATTGAGCGCAGCGGCAGTGGCCGATAATGCAAGAAAGGCAGAACCGGGAACACCAGCCATCCCCTTAGAGCTTAGCATCAGCACAAGAAGAATCGTGATCTCTTGTCCGAGCGTCAGGTCGATGCCTACCGCCTGAGCCAGAAATACGGTTGCAAGGGAAAGGTAGATTGAAGCACCATCCAGATTGAACGAGTACCCTGTCGGAACAACGAGACCAACGACGGCTCGGTCACATCCCGCTTTCGTTAGCTTATCCATCATACGGGGCATAACTACTTCGGATGAACCTGTTCCAATCGCCAGCATGACTTCAGAACGGGTATATTTTACAAATTGTAAAAAGTTAAGACCGGTGATCCACCAAGCCGCAAGTGCAAGCATCACCAAGAACAACAACGCCGCTCCATAGCAGGCAATAATAAGCATCCCGAATGAGGATAGCGTGGAGGCTCCATACGCTCCAACCGTGTAGGCCATAGCACCAAACGCACCGATTGGAGCAAGTTTCATGATGTACCCAATAATCCGGAACAGAATTCCCAGTATATTCTCAATCAATGTGAGCACATTTTCCTTTGCTTTGTTCTCGGTTGCCGCCAGCGCCACTCCAAACAGACAAGCTACAAGTAGTACTTGCAATAATGCATTTTGTGCGAAAGCGTCCACAACACTGGTCGGAATGATGTTCATGATAAAATCGACCACATGCGGCAGCTCGGATCCGTTCGTTTTGGCTTCAATGCCGCTTGCATCAAGTGTTGAAGGATCAACATTCATGCTTGCACCGGGACGGAGCAGGTTGGCTGTACCGAGACCAAGGACGAGAGCAATCGTCGTTGCAATTTCAAACCATATAATCGCTTTGAGTCCGATTCGCCCGACCGACTTCAAATCACCGATTTTGGCAATACCTGTAACGATCACCATAAAAATAAGAGGTGCAATAATCATTTTAATCAATTTGATGAAGCCTGTTCCAAGCGGTTGCAGTAAGCTGCCCAAATCAGGCCACAAGATACCTACACCTATCCCAATGATCACCGCCACAATAATTTGGAAAAACAATGATTTCATAAATGACATGAACGTTCCCCCTGTTTTCCGTTCCATTCGGAACGTTGTTTACGTGTAGTTTTTTATAACATCCCCAACCAGCCTGCAACAATGAAAATTGAATATTTTTGTTATATGTACCAACTTCAAGCCCACTTTTTGAACCTAAAACCGAAAAAAAGCGAATATCACGTCAGTTATCATAACGTGATATTCGCCTTTGGCCGTATATTTAAATTTTATAAAATAGTGTTCATGTACAAAAAAACGATTATGGAATGGGACATTACATGCTAACCATAATAATCATTCAATTCAATTAAAGCGTGATGGATTCGCCTGGTGCAAGGACTTGGCCTTTCAGTCCTTTGGCAGCAAGTTGCTGTACAAACTTCTCAGAATCCTGACGGATTACCGGGAATGTATCATAATGCACAGGAATGGTCAGTTTTGCGTTAAACCATTCTGCAGCCTGCAGTGCGTCTTCAGGGTCCATAGTATAATGCCCGCCAATCGGCAGAAAAGCAACGTCAATCTGATGGCGGTCACCAATCATTTTCATATCGCCGAACAAGCTTGTATCTCCGGCATGCAGAATGGTTTTACCGCCTATGTTAATGATAAATCCCGCAGGCAGTCCTGCGTACATGATCCGCTGTTCCTCTTCAAGCACAATCCCCGAAGTATGAAACGCCTGAATCATTTTGGCCTGAGCAAAATCCAGATCTACTGTTCCGCCCATATTCATGCCAATGGTTTCCAGCCCTTTCCAGGACATGTATGTAGCCAGCTCCACGATGGCGACGACTTTGGCATTATTTGCCTTGGCAATTGGTTCGGCGTCGAGAATATGATCCATATGTGCATGCGTCAGCAAAACGGCATCGGTTTTGATGTCTTCCGGCTTGGTCACGGCCAGTTCATTGCCGCGCAGGAACGGATCGATAATTAAAGACTTCTCCCCAGTACCCAATTGAACGCTAGAGTGTCCATGGTACGTCATTTTCAACATTTTAAGTCCTCCTGACAATTGGATGTGAGCAACCTCATTTCTCAAGTTCCGCTGCGTTCACATCCATCTTAATAGCATTTACCTACTTTATTATAAATCAAACCGTTTGCGGGAAGCAAAATGTCGCCTTCAGGATTGCAAACGGTAGACTCTAGCTTCATAGGGTTGCAGCAGAATGGTACCTTCATCCGTTGAATACCGTCTTTTCACATTGCTGATGACCAGCTTCGCACGTTCCTCTGTCCAGCCTTCTGGCCAATGCATCTCCGGTTCATGCCCTCGAAAATTAAGGATGATGAGCATCTTCTCGTCATCCAGCGTACGTGTGTAGGCATAGATGTCCGGATCATCTGGCAAGAGCAGTTCATACTCACCGTAGATCAGCACTTTGCTCTTCTTCCGAAGGGCAATTAGCTTGCGATAATAATGCAATACGGATCCGGGGTCATTTTCGGCAGAAGCCACATTGATCTCTGTGTAGTTATCGTTGACCTGAATCCATGGCTCGCCTTCCGTAAACCCTGCATGCTCCGTGTCATCCCATTGCATGGGTGTACGTGCGTTATCCCGGCTTTTCAGCCAGATCGCCTTCATAATGTCATTTTTGTCCCGCCCTTGGGCGATATAATGCCTGTAATAATTCATTGTTTCAATGTCTCGATACTGCTCGATATTCGGAAATGCTACGTTCGTCATACCAATCTCCTCACCCTGATAGATGTAAGGCGTTCCTTCAAGGGTGAGCATCCAGGTAGCCAGCATCTGGGCAGACCGAACCCTGTAACGGCCATCGTCTCCGAAACGGGAAACCGGCCGCGGCTGATCATGATTGCCCATATAGTTGGCATTCCAGCCTCTACCGTGCAGGACAGTCTGCCAGCGGCTCATGATTTCCTTCAGTTCAGTCAACTTCCACTCCCTGTAATTCCACTTCCCTATCCCCGAAGATTTGGCGTCCACAAACATATGCTCAAACTGAAACACCATATTCAGCTCGTTGCGATCTGTTCCCACGTAAGCAAGAGCCTGCTCCGGGCCCAGACCTGACGTCTCTCCGACGGTCATGGGACCATATGGCTTCAGAATCATGTTGTTTAACTTGTTCAATATGGAATGTACTTGTTCCAGGTTGGAGAACAGCTGATATGCTGGGACAACCGGCAGATTGTCAGGATTATGTGCACTGGGCAGTCCTTCAGCCTTGGCAATATGGGCTACCGCATCAAAACGGAATCCGTCCACCCCTTTTTGCAGCCACCAATGCACCATTTCGTACATCTCCTCGGCCATTTGTGGATTGTTCCAATTCAGGTCAGGCTGATGCTCGGAGTATAAATGCAGATAGTATTCGTTCGTTTCGGGATCATGCTTCCACACGGACCCGCCAAAATAGGATTCCCAGTTATTCGGAACCTGACCGTTTTTACCTGATCGCCATATGTAATAATCCCGTTTGGGATTGACCTTGGAGGAGCGGGATTCGGCAAACCAGGCATGCTCATCCGATGTGTGATTCAGCACCAGATCCATCATGATTTTGAGCCCTCTGCTGTGAGCCGCTGCGAGTAACCTGTCAAAATCCTCCATCGTGCCGAATTTGCGCATAATGGCATAGTAATCGCTGATATCATAACCGTTATCATGTCCGGGAGATTCATAAATGGGACAGATCCAGATGACGTCGATCCCCAGATCCGTCAAATAATCAAGCTTTTCATAAATGCCCTGCAAGTCACCGTGACCATCACCATCCGAATCCTTGAAACTGATGGGATAGATCTGATATACAACACTCTCTTTCCACCACACGATGTGGATCACCCCGTTTCCGCTCTTCACTAATTTTTGTCCGCACATTCGCATTATTCCGATATCTGTCATGAGCATAGGTCATTTAAGTACAGAACAACCCGTTAATATGTTTTATCCGAAATGCCGTCTGTATAAACACAAACGTATCCCGAAGCATACAAAAAAGACCAAAATGAATTCCGCCTGAGTGGCAGACTTCTATTCTGATCTTCATGTCTTTATGAACTGTACAAACAGACGGAATGCAGTATAACCGATCCAGGCACCTAGGGTATTGAGGATGATATCATCCACGTCAAACGAACCCACACGTAAAACCAGTTGCGCCAATTCAACGGCAAGCAGCAGCAAAATAACGGTCCGTGTAAATTTCAACCCCGTTCGGCTTGAACGGAACAACCAGGGAATCCATATGCCCAGTGGAATAAACAATACGATATTACCGAACAGGTTTTTTACCCAGGCCTCCGTACCGTATCTTTCCCTCTCTACTAACAAGGGTCCGATCGTCTCGAGCGGAACCAGATTGTACTGATAACGCTCCCCTGAGACCCTTCCATGGATAAATAACAAATTCCCCATGATCCATATGTATGCTATTGCAAAAACGGCAACCAAGACCACGACCCAGGGCTTGTATATTCCCCTACCTATTTGCATGTACCAGTATCCTCCGGGAATGATTACCGCAGCGCGGCTCCCTTATTTTACCGGAATATAGATCTTCATGTCCAACTGCTCAGGGGTGGATTTCCACACATCGGTTATCTCAAAATCAGGACCTTCCCTGCGTTCATAGTTGGATTGGGGCAGCCAGCTGCCATAAATCATCTTGCGGATATCCTGTGCGGAACCATCCACTGTGAATTCGGCGTACAATCCCCCCGGGATCTCAAATGCTGTATAACCTGGTTGAAGTAGTGCCTTGTCAGATGAAGTTTCCTCACCAACAAGAAATGTGAATGCACCATCATCCTCAAATTGACAGGCGACACCATAGGCCAAATCAGGACGTGCTCGTTCAGGGATATTCATAAATTTCTGTTCTGAACCAAAATCATGATAGAATCCCGGAATTTCGTTATAGTGCTGGTCGTTATTCAAATTCGTGTGGTACGCGTAACCTATGATTTGGATGGCCTCCATGGTCACAAGGCGTGGTTTGTTCATAATAAACTCTCCTCCCAGCCGGGTACGATAGTCGTTAAAGTCAATACTCTGCTGAATCTTTGCAGAAGCGGGCAGCTCATTCAGCTTGCGAAAGCGGGCCGGTGTCGTCCCCCAATGGGCAGTGAATGCTCTGGTGAAAGCTTCCTGTGAATGATATCCCCACTTCAGGGCCACATGGAGGATGCCATCTGCCGAGTCCAGCAATTGCCGAGCTGCTTCCGTCAGTCTGCGCTTACGCACATATTCAAGCACGGTAAACCCGGTGATCGCCTGGAATAAACGCTGAAAATGAAACGCGGAAAAACCCGCTGCTGCCGATGCCTGCCTCATGTTGAATTCATCTTGCAAATGCTCCTCAAGATACCCAATAGCCCGTTGTATTTGTGAGTAATGATCCATAACGAATAATTTCCCTTTCTTCATAAAAATAGAGATGAATGCTGTCCTCTTGATTTGATTATCGCTTAACGGAGGTTTATTTTTTTGATATTGCGTGCGGTATTAAACTCTTTTCCAATAAAAATAACACAACAAAGTCCCCTTGCATCAAGGGGACTTCATCTCCTGACTTATTTACCTCAGCCTTTCCAGTGTCCCGAAACCGGATGAATTCCCCAGATATCAGTAGCATATTCGCTAATGGTACGGTCACTGGAGAAGATACCGGATTGAGCCGTATTCAGAATCGTTTTATGTGACCAGCCGGGCACATCCCGATAAGCCTTATCAATGGCCGCGTGGGCATCGGCATAAGCAGCAAAGTCACGCAGTACAAAATACTCATCTCCATGTGCCAGCAAGGAATCATAGATATCCCAGAATTCGCCTTCCCGACAACAGAACGGTCCTGGATGAACGAGCTGTTCTACCACTTCGCGAATGCGTTCATCCTGCTGTACAATTTCGTTAGGACGATAGCTGCCTGAACGATAATAATCCAGCACTTCATCCGCTCGCAGACCGAAGATAAACATATTCTCTTCTCCAACCTGCTCAGCCATTTCCACATTAGCCCCATCCATCGTACCAATGGTTAACGCACCGTTCATCATAAACTTCATATTGCCCGTACCTGAAGCTTCCTTCCCTGCAGTGGAGATCTGTTCACTGACGTCCGCGGCCGGAATAATTTTTTCGGCCAGAGAGACGGAATAGTTTTCGAGGAAAAATACCTTCAGCCGGTCATTTACCGCCTTATCCTTGTTCACGGTATCCGCGACCGTATTGATCAGCTTGATGATTTTCTTCGCAAAATAATAACTTGGTGCAGCCTTCGCTCCAAAGATGAATGTACGTGGAACGATATCGAATGACGAGTCATTCTTAAGACGGTTATACAGGTGCATGACATGTAAAATGTTCAGAAGCTGGCGCTTGTAGCCATGCAGCCTTTTCACCTGTACATCAAAAATGGAATCCGGATTAACCGGCGTTCCGGTATGATCCAAAATGTATGCCGCGAGCCGTTCCTTATTTTCGTGTTTAATGGACCTTAACTGCTGCTGGAATGATGCGTCGTCTGCAAATTCGGCGAGTTCATTCAATCTGCCTGGCTCTGTCATCCATTCACTACCGATCGTATCGGTAATCAGATTGGACAGTTTGGGATTCGCATGCATTAACCAGCGACGATGTGTTATCCCGTTCGTTTTGTTGTTAAAACGCTCTGGATACAAGGCATAGAACGGCGCCATCTCCCGCTCCTTCAAGATTTCGGTATGCAATGCAGCGACACCATTAATGCTGTGACTGCCGACAATCGCCAGATGTGCCATACGAACCTGATCGTTCGCAATGATAGCCAAATGCTGAATACGCTCCTGTTCTCCCGGATAACGATCCAGAAGCATGCCGCAGAATCGCTTGTTTATCTCTTCAATGATCATATAAATGCGTGGCAGCAGCTTGCTGATCATGGACACCGGCCATTTTTCCAGTGCCTCACTCAGCGTCGTATGATTGGTATAAGAGACGGTACGCGTTGTAATATCCCATGCTTCATCCCAACCATAACCCTTCACATCAATGAGAATGCGCATCAATTCCGGAATGACCAGCGTCGGATGGGTATCATTGATGTGGAATGCCACCTTGTCTGGTAACCGGTCATATGAGAGTTCCAGCTTGTTAAACGTACGCAATGCACTCTGCACGCCAGCAGAGCACATGAAGTATTGCTGTTTCAAGCGAAGCAGCTTGCCCTCGTACTGGGAATCGTCCGGGTATAGAAACTCGGAAATCGACTCCACTGACCGACTGTAATCCAGGTAACCGTAATAGTTCGAAGGGGTATCCATCGAGGTTTCCCTCTTCGGCTCTGCACTCCACAGGCGAAGCGTATTCACGTGCGGCTGACCGTATCCAAGAACCGGAATATCGTAGGGTACCGCAACAACGGATTCCGCATCCTTGGTCACAAAATGATAATGTCCGTCCTGCTCGTAGGCCTCTACCCGGCCCCAGAACTGAACCTCGACCTTTTTGTCCGGGCGTCTTACTTCCCATTCATTGCCCTTATCGAGCCAGTTGTCCGGAAGCTCTACCTGATTGCCACCGATGATTTTTTGCTCAAACAATCCGTATTTGTACCGGATACCACAGCCATGGCCAGCGTATCCGAGGGATGCGAGCGAGTCCAGAAAGCACGCAGCCAAACGGCCCAATCCGCCATTTCCCAGGCCGGCATCCGATTCCTGTTCCTCAATGTCCTCCAATGAGAAGCCCAACTCGGCGAGACTGTCGCGAACCAGTTCCAGTTCATTCACGTTCAACAAATTGTTGCCCAGCAGACGTCCAATCAGGAATTCCAGCGAGAAGTAATATACCTGTTTATCCTGGCGCTGCTTGAATCCCTGATTCGACGCTGCCCAGTCCTGGCCCGCATACTCGCGAATCATGCTGCCCAGAACGTGATAGACGTCTTCGTTCGTGGCTTCTTCAAGTGGTTTGCCCAATTTGCTGACCAGATTCCGCCCAAATATACTCTTGAATGTTTCCTTGTTGTCAAACAAAAGCAGGTTCCTCCCGGTGAAATTCTGTAGGATGGTTTATTTCATACGCTTCACTGCTCAAATCCAGCAAGTGCCCGTTCCGGTTACGAATCGTTCTTCCGATCGCCGTTATCCCTGGATTTTTTCAACTTTATAATAAGGTGAAAATCCAGGGATAAATGCGAACGCTTTGCTTCTCCAGAATCGACTTCGTCCCCTTCACTACTTCTGCTCTTCCTGCTTGAGCATGGCAATTTCGCGTATAACCATCCTTCAGAATTTTTATTTTATTTATAGATGATATCGGTTAACAGCAGGTATTAGATAATAGTACTTTTCGCCAAGATATACGGGTTCGACGGGTCCCCTATGAGCGTCTGTCCACCAGTCAGTTTCACGTCTTTGTCCAGAATGACATTCTCCAGTACCGCATCTTCACCGATGTAACATTTCTGCATGATAATTGAGCCTTTAATTCTGGCTCCCTTCGCTACCTGCACACCCCTGAACAAAATGCTGTTCTCCACTTCTCCGCCCACAATACATCCATTGGCAAGCAGGGAATGTTTGACCTCGGCCGTGTCGAGGTATTTCGCAGGTGCCTCGTATTTAATCTTGGTCTGCACGGGTTCTTCTCTGAAAAGTTGATCATACAGCCCCGTATTCAGCAGCTCCATACTGTTGCGATAATAACTGTCAATGGAATTAATCACGGCATGGTAGCCTTCATAAGCATATGAGGCAATATTTAAACCATCCGGATTTTTCTGAATAACATCACGGAAGAAATGGCTCTCGCCATGATCAATGCAGCGCTGAACCTGACGCAGGAACAACTCCTTTTTCATGATGAAAATTTCTGTATATATATTCGGGTGATCGGCGCTTTGGTGAATGTCCACCACATTACCGTTCCCGTCATGTTCAACTTTGACACAGGCATCGTGCTCAGGCAGCAGTTGGTCCACTCTTTTGCAAATCAGCGTCACGTCTGCTCCCTTATTGACATGATATTGATAGGCATCCTGCAGATCTACCTTGGTCACATGCCGACTGCCGGCATGAACCACATATTCACCCGAACCGCGGTGAAAGAAATCGAGATTGTTGTGAAAATGCTGCAAATCCCCTTGTGACGTATCCGTTGGATCATTCCAGTCCGGCGGCAAGATGAACATGCCTCCATGTTTGCGATCCAGATCCCAGGGTTTGCCGTCACTCAAGTGATCCATTAACGAACGGTATTTGCGGCGAACAAACACCCCAATACTCTCTATGCCCGCATTCATCATATTGGATAATACAAAATCAATTAGACGGTAACGCCCAGCGTAAGGGACCGCGGCTCCGCAGCGAAAGTACGTCAATTCCTTCAATTCTTCAAGTTCATGATCAAGGTTAATAACACCGATTAATGGTTTCATCGCATGCACCGTCCTTTGGGCTCAGATTAGACTTTAGTTGCCATTCCCTGTTGAAGCTGACGTTCCAATTCTTCATGGTCCACAAGCAATACGTCACTTTCATCCTCAGGCGCAGGGGATAAGTAGGCTCCATCCGGAATGACCAGCCCTTCCGCAATGATCACTCTGTGAATGTGCACATTCTTCCCGATCTTCACCCGTGGCATGACGACAGAATCAATGACGGAACTGTGCTCTCCAACCTCCACCCCGTAGAACAGTATGGAGTGGTTAACCTCTCCATGTACGATACTGCCTTCACTTATAATGCAATTCCGTACCTTGGCTGCAGGTGAGATATACTGTGCCGGCTGATTCGGATTGCGGGTGTAAATGCGCCAATTGGGATCATTCAGGTTGAGTGGTGTTTCCTCATCCAGCAGATCCATGTTGGACTCCCACAAACTGCGGATGGTACCTACGTCTTTCCAATAGCCTTCAAAAGGATAAGCGTATAAGGATTTTTCATTTTCAAGCAGTAAGGGAATGATATCTTTGCCAAAGTCGTATGAGGTGGATGCCTGTTGTTCGTCCTGGATCAGGAAACGTTTCAGTACATCCCACTTGAAGAGATAGATACCCATGGAAGCAAGTGTGCTTTTGGGTTCAGGAGGCTTTTCTTCGAATTCGTAGATGCGGTAATCATCGTGGGTGTTAAGCAGCCCAAACCGGCTGGCTTCTTCGAGCGGCACATCAATAACCGATATGGTGCAATCCGCGTCCTTTTCCTTGTGATACCTGAGCATTTTTTCATAATCCATTTTGTAAATGTGGTCCCCTGAAAGGATAAGTACATGCTCTGGATCGAATTGTTCAATAAAATTCAGGTTGCGGTAAATCGCATCTGCCGTGCCTCGGTACCAGTTACTCCCGTCTTCACGCTCATGCGGAGGAAGAACGTATACCCCGCCGTTTTTGCGGTCCAAATCCCAATCGCTGCCGATGCCGATGTAGGAGTGCAGTACCAGAGGTTCGTATTGTGTCAGTACACCAACCGTATCAATGCCTGAATTGGAGCAGTTGCTTAGAGGAAAATCAATAATTCGGTATGTCCCGCCAAAATATACAGCCGGCTTCGCCAGTGATTTGGTCAACCCTTTTAACCTTTTGCCTTGCCCTCCTGCGAGCAGCATCGCTACAACTTCTTTTTTTGCCATCATTACAGCCTCCTCCACGCGCATTCTTTCTGGTACATTTCAGAGCCCATAATCCATATTCTGTTGTTTGGACGCTGTTGTCATGATTAGGAGCACGCTGTACAGACAAACCATATGCATTGATATCGCAATCTCGCCCGAGACTGTAGCGAAACGTAATTCATTGTTATGTCTGAGTAGGATGATCATTACAGAGTAGCCTTGACTTGCCGTGCAGAGGTGATTGGTGGAATTGAAATTAAGATGTACCCCGTGAGAAATGCAATCCACTATCCCTAATTAACATTAAACACGAAACGGGCTGGGGAATCTTGCTGGATAACGTAAGACAAAAGTTCAGGCTGACATCACTCCTTTTTGATGCTGCTGTGATTAGATTATTGTATTCGCTGTAGGGATTCAAAATCCTTTTGCTTTTGTACGATTGATTAAAATGGAAAAATAAGTAATTCTCACCTTGGGGCATGACAAAAAGCCAGGACTGTGCCCGGCTCATCGCCAGCTCATTTATCGTTTGTGAAAAAATACTGTTCATCGTGTTGTACTCGTATCTATATAATTTTGCGAAAAAGCTCCATCACTTCTTCTCTCGAAGGCTGATACGGATTACCGGGGGCACAGGCGTCTTTTATCGCATTATCTGTAAGCAGCTCGAGATCAGGATCCGACACGCCCAGCTCGGACAATTTCTCGGGAATGCCCACTTCCCTGGAGAGCTGGCGAATAGCGTCAATGACATACCTGGAGCACTCTTCATCACTCTTATCCTTCACATTCATGCCAATGGCTTTGGCGATATGTCGGAATTTGCCGGGCACATGCTTTGCGTTCATCTCCTCCACATAAGGGAGCAGCATGGCGTTACATACGCCGTGCGGCAGATCGTACACACCTCCAAGCTGATGTGCCATGGCATGCACATAGCCGAGACCCGCATTATTAAAAGCCATTCCTCCCAAGAAGCAGGCATAGGTCATGTGCTCCCTGGCTTCAAGGTCGCTCCCGTCTCTGACCGCTCGTGGCAAATACTCAAAAATCAGTTCAACCGCTGCTGCAGCTGTCGCACTGGTCACTGTGAATCCGCCAGGCGTCACCATCGCTTCCACCGCATGGGTCAGAGCATCCATGCCTGTTGCAGCTGTCAGACTGGCTGGCTTGCTGAGCATCAATTCCGGATCGTTCACTGACAGAGAGACCAGACTGTTTCGATCCACCATTACCATTTTCACCTTGCGTTCCTCATCCGTAATCACGTAATTAATGGTCACCTCACTCGATGTAACGGCAGTCGTATTGATCGCAACAAGCGGTACAGACTTATGATGCGATTGATGCAATCCTTCGTAGTCCCGAATATGTCCACCATTGGTAGCGACAATGCCGATGGCTTTCGCTGCGTCCTGAGGTGAACCTCCGCCGATCGATATAATGGCATCACAGTCATGTTCCTGATACACTTTGAGACCATCATGCACATTTTGACACGTAGGATTTGGTTGTACTTCATCATATACCACGTAGTCTAGCCCTGATTTTCTTAATATAGACAGTACTTGCTCAGCTACACCGGAAGAGATCAGCTGCCGATCGCTGACAACCAGTGCTTTGCGAATATCCATGTCCTGAATCATCTTGCCTGTTTCCTGTAAACATCCCCTGCCCATCAAGTTCACGGGCGGAACATAATAAGCATGTGTTGCCATCTGAACCAGCCTCCTGTAACCCCTGATTTACTGTCATTATTGTAACTGAATCCGTTTTCAGATATAGTGAAATAAATCACATTCAGTGCAAAAATGTTACACTTTCATACACCTTGTGCTTTCCTTGCCCTTCGCCCGCTCCTTCCTTTTTACTTTCACAAGTTATAACTGCACGCAAAAAAAACGGCCTGAACCCAGAGGTTTCAAAGCCGCTTTTTACGAATGTTGTCATCCTATCATTTACCATCAACATGGTATGGAACGATTGGTATCTGTTTGCAGAAAACTTTCTTACAGCGCTTTATCGTCTACCCCATCCAGCCATGCTTCAATATCACCGATTACAGAAGAGACACAGCCATCCTCAAACGGGGAATTAAGACCAGCCAGTTCAACCAATCCTGTGAAGGAGAGGCTTCCTCCCGCTTTACACAGGGTCAGATAGTCGGCCCATGCAGACTTCATATCCTCGTTACTGCGTTTCCAGAACTGGAAGGCACAGATCTGAGCCAGCGTGTAATCGATGTAATAGAACGGCGAGGAGAAAATGTGCCCCTGCTTATGCCAGAATCCACCTTGCTCCAGATAGGCATTATCCTTGTAGTTGATGTGTGGCAGGTACGTTTTCTCAATATTGCGCCATGCCTGTTTACGCTCAGTCGGTGTTGCATCCGGGTTGGCATAGACGAAATGCTGGAATTCATCCACGGCAACGCCATAAGGAATAAAGAGCAAACCGGAGGACAGGTGATCAAACTTGTATTTGTCCGTATCTTCCTTGAAGAACAATTCCATCCACGGCCATGTGAAAAATTCCATGCTCATGGAATGAATCTCTGCCGATTCATAAGTCGGCCAGTTGTATTCCGGCACCTCAAAGTGACGGCTTTCATACACTTGGAACGCGTGACCGGCTTCGTGTGTCAGGACATCGATATCCCCGGATGTACCGTTAAAGTTCGAGAAAATAAACGGTACTTTATAATCATTCAGGAAGGTGCAATATCCACCGCCCTGCTTGCCCTTTTTACTAACCAAATCCATCAGTTCGTTCTCCGTCATCATCTGGAAGAACGTATCCGTCTCAGGGGACAGCTCAGCGTACATTTTTTTACCATTCTCAATAATCCAGTCCGGATCCCCTTTAGGAGTCGGGTTGCCTGTCTTGAAGCTGAAGCCCTGGTCATAAAAATAGAGCGTATCTACATCGATCCGGCTGCGCTGACGCTCTCTGAGCTTCGTAGCTACAGGCACAATATAATCACGAACCTGCGCTCTAAAATTGGCAACCATCTCCGCGTTATAATCGGTACGATTCATGCGATCATAACCAAGTTCCACATAGGAAGGATAACCTAATTTTTTGGCAATCTGCGTACGTACTTTTACAAGCTCATCGTAAATGCGGTCAAATTCCGCTTCGTGCTCAGCCATGAACGTATATCTTGCTTCCGAAGCGCGTTCCCGCATGGAACGATCTGTAGACAGTTCAAACGGATGCAGCTGTGGCAAGGTACGTTCTTCGCCTTCAAACGGAATTTTTGCTGAAGCAATCAATTGATTGTATTCCGTGGACAGCTTGTTCTCTTTTTGAAGATCCTCGATAATGTCCGGGCTGAAGGTCTTCAAGGACTGTTCTGCCAGCTGAAACAGCTGAGTTCCCCATTTTTGCTCCAGTTCTGCACGGAATTTCGAATTCACCAGTGCCCGGTAATAATCGGTGATGTACTCTTGAATAATCGGGGAGCTTTCATCCAGAAATTCGTTTTCAGCTTTGTAGAACGTATCATTCGTGTCAATCGAGTGACGGATATAGACCAGCTGCGCCATAGTCTCAAAATCACTTCGCAATGCGTTAATCTGATCCATAAATCCGCTTTGCTCATCCACCGTAGCCGCAGCTTCGAAACCTTTCAACAGCTCACGGAAAGATGTTTTGATTTTTTCCAGATCGGGACGTGTATACGTATATTCACTAAATTTCATTTATGTACACCCTTTCCTGTTAGGCATATTTCGGGAAATATCCCGAGTTGGACTAATCCCTATTATACAAAAGAGCAGCCTAAAAATCCCATCTTTACGAAAAATATTTGTCCATCGGTCAAATTGTGCGACACCTTTCGTTATATATATTACGCACTTATGTAAGGTACAAGCTTATATGTAAGTAACGTATTGCAAAGAACAACAGGATAACATCTTGCCAAAACAAATAAACCTGCCTCGCAAACGCGCGAAGCAAGCTTATGGCTTGTCTCATGTCCATGTCATTTATGCTTTAGCTATTGTCTTTGTCAAGAATCTGAAAGAACCAGCCCATTCCGATCATTCCCACAACCATTACTGCAATTAGAATAATGATGTATGTCATGAATGTACCCCTCCCTGCATCCGATTGATCAACATACTATTTACAGTTTACACGGTGAAGCGCCTTTTGAATTGTCCTAACATTGACAAAAATACGACATCTTTAATTTTAACATAAACTATTATTGCACAACCGTCGGATTGGCATTCAAAGTTCAAAGTGAACTTCCTGCAGACGGCATGAGCTGCCAGAAGTTTCATCCGTCATATTTCCGGTGTATACTATAACTCTATGATAAATAATTAATGGCTTGAATGCCGCATGTAGCATGGACTTATGCAAATCGCTTACGTAGAAAGGTTGAAATCAATGTCGTCGAATCGTATTCCCTTACGTCATCTATTTCTTACATTTATGCTTAGCCTCATGCTGATTATTCTATCCGGGTGTGCCGATGGAGAAGCTCATCTGACCGTCAACATGGATGGTTCAACCGATCTGGAACTGAACCTCGGCGTAAACGAATCCGCGCTCGGAAAGATTGGACAGGACAATCTGATGCCCATGCTCGAAGAAGCCCTGAAGAAAAACAACTTTCAAGCCGAGGTCGTGGACGACGGAGAACGGAAGCAGCTCTCAGCAACAACCCATTATGAGAAAAGCAATACCGCCGCCAGCTTCGATCTGTCCAAGCTTCCAAAAGGCATCCAGGTCGAGCAGTCCACGGAGCCAGGCTTCTTCACTTCCAGATTCCATGTTACTGCTACCGCTGACCTGATGGAATCCATGCCTGATGGGGAGATTAAGGATCAGATCAACAAGGTGCCCAGTTTCCTTAAAAATCTGCTGCTGAAAGATGTGAACTTCGATTTCAAATTGAGTCTGCCCATCCAAGCTGAAGATTCCAACGCGGACCTGGTTGAAGATCAGGGGAAGACATTAACCTGGCACGTTTCTCCCCTCAATTCGAATACACTGGATTTGACGGTACAGGTTCCCAACATTCGTAACATTATCATTACCGCAGTCATCGCTTTAATTGTCGTGGCTTCCCTGCTCATCTGGTTTTTCATCCGCCGCAAACGGACAAGACGCCGCCGCAAAGGATAACTTCAGCCGGTTAATGTGAAAACTGGAGCAGAATTGGATGTTTGACTTGCCAAACCGTGTTATGGATAGTAGAATACATCCGTACTGTGTGAACGGTTAACATTATGGAATAGCTAAAGAGGTGACAGGTTTCATGAATATCCGGGAATGCCCACTGCCTGGTATCGGAGTTAAGTACCAGTTTGATACAAAAAGCGGCAACCAACTGGTTCTTATTAAACACGAAGATGGACGCCGCGAATTGTTCTCTGTTGATCCTAGTGATCAGGAAGAACTTACATTGATTGCGGAACTGGAAGATGATGAATGCGTAACCCTCTCCGGGTTGATCGGAGGATGGTCCTGATCCTTTTTGGTCATGGACTATGGTTATAGACCTAAAAAAACCTGCCCCTTTAACTGGGAGCAGGTTTTTTGGTTTCATCTCACTCTTTCAGGTATCCAGCATTTTACCGATGAGCCCGGATATAAGGTACCCAAGTGCGCAATACACGGGTAATTTCGGACGAACTGAACGGTTTACTGATAAAATCCTGCATTCCGCATTCCAGGCATGCTTCACGATCACTTGCCCCTGCAAATGCAGTTATAGCTGCGATAACCGGAATCTCGGGATGGCTTTGTCTTATTTTGCAGGTTGCTTCAATTCCGTCCATGATAGGCATTTTAATATCCATGAATACGATATCGTAGGATTCCCTTTGCAGTGCGCGCACTGCTTCCTCTCCATTCTCAACGATGTCACAGACCCCGCCAAGCTTACGGAGCAGCTCCTCCATCAGATGGCTGTTCACCGGTTGATCCTCAGCTATTAAAATGCGAATATTGGCTGCCAATAGGGATTGATCATCTTCCCAAGTATCATCTGCAGCTTCCATTCCGTCGCCGGACTCGTCCTGCCACTTCTCAAGCTGAAGTGTAAAATGGAACTCTGCTCCCTTGCCCATTTCACTATGCACCCCAATGGCACCATCCATGAGTTCAACCAGCTTTTTGCTGATCGCAAGTCCAAGACCGGTTCCACCATACTTACGATTAATGGCTGGATCAAGCTGGGAGAAGGACTGGAACAATTGATGTTGTTTGTCCACGGGGATGCCGATGCCCGTATCTTTCACGACAAAAGAAAGCAGAAGTTTGTCCGGATCGCCATCGTCCGCCACATTAGCATCCACACGAATCTGAATGCTGCCCTTCTCCGTAAATTTGACTGCATTGCCCACCAGATTGATCAGGATCTGACGAATCCGGGTCACGTCTCCTCTGACACGTTCAGGAATCCGGTCAGACATTTCACAAAACAGCTCAATATTTTTTTCAGCCGCTTTCAGGGCAAACAATTCCACAACACCCGCCAGCATCTCCTGGATATCCACTGCGTCACGTGACAGATCCATTTTACCTGCCTCAATTTTGCTGAAATCCAGTATTTCATTGAGAATATGGAGCAGCGACTCCCCACTATCGATGATAATCTCGGCGAATCCGGATTGCTCTGCATCAAGCTCTGTTTCCTTTAACAGATTAGCCATACCCATGATTCCATTCAGCGGTGTGCGCAATTCATGACTCATAATCGCAAGAAATTCGGATTTGGCACGGTCTGCCTGTTCCGCTGCTTCCTTGGCACGAATGATGTCATTTACCGAAGTCATATCTCGGAACACCAGCACACCCCCGCGGGTATTCCCTTGATCCATAATCGGTTTCAGCTGGAATTCTGCAAGAAAACTGGAGCCGTCCTGTCTCCAGAAGACAGATTCCGAACGAGGCAGGCTGCGGCCTTCACGAACAGCCTTTACAATCGGTGTTTCATTGGAAGGATAAGGGATGGCCTCGTTTTGCATTTGCAGAATGATATGCTCGAAGTGCACCCCATTCATTTCTGTTGGACAGAATCCCATCATCTCGGCTGCAGCGGGGTTGGCAAATATCAATTTCCCGTTCTGGTCCAGTCCAATGACACCTTCAGACATCGCATTCAGAATCAGGGCACGTTCGTAGCTTAGATTCTCGATCTCCTCCACATATTTTTTGGACTCGGTGATATCACTTGTAATTCCATACACGCCAACGACTCGATCCTCGAGGATAATGGGAACATTGATGACTCTGGTTTCAATTCGGCGTCCGTCCTGATGAATCAGCCCAATCTCATAACTCTGGGCCTTTCCTTTGACAGACTCTTCAAAATGATAGCGGGTTTTGGCCAGATCCACCGGATCAATCAAATGATCAAAGGATTGGCTGAGCAGTTCCTCCTTGGAATGTCCCGTCAAATGTTCCTGGCCGGCATTTGCTTTCAGCAAATTTCCATCCAGATCAAGGGATGCAACGCCTAGCGGGTTACAGTCAAAGAGTGATTGATACTCCTGCAGACTCTGCTCCTGTTTTTTGCTTTCCGTAATGTCCCGGGTCACTGCAATCATCTCCTGCAGGTTCCCGTCCTGATCATAGATATAGTGAGTTATCGTATCTGCCCACACGACAGAACCATCCTTATGCAGCAGGCGGTAGTTAATACGGTCTGGTGCCAGACCCTGCATCTGTCCTGCAACATACGCCTCCACGATCGGAATATCGTTCGGATGAATGCAGAACAGTCCGGATTGACCCACGATTTCTTCAGGCTTGTACCCCAGCATCCCAAGACTGGCCGGTGAAACATACTTGAAGGTACGTTCCTGATCAGCACAATGTATGGCAATAAGATCGAGAGAAGATTCCGTAAGGATACGAGAGATTCGGGTGCTCTCTTCCAACTGTTTGCGCTGTTCAATCAAGTGCTGCTCCGCTTCCTTTTGTCTCGTAATATCCGCTGCCTGTACAAGCAAATAAAGAGGATTATTGTTCTCCTCATCCCTAACAATGCAGGCCCGTATGTTCGACCACAGAAGAGAACCGTCCTTATGCTTTAATCGGACTTCCGTCTCATACATCTGGCTTACCTCATTCGTCATATCCCAGAAGTTGGACCTGAATCTCTCCATCTCCTGATCTACATCATGGATCATATGTACAATCGGTGAGTCGATTAGCTCATCTTCACTGAATCCCAGCATCTCACAGAACGCAGGATTAAGCTGGAGCCAACGTCCGTTCACATGCGAAGCAACAGCAATGCCGATTGGTGCATATTTGTATAATTGCTCAAACAGAGAGCGGCTCTCTGTAATTGGATTCGACACCGCTTATCCTCCTTTTTTCAAATTATTTTCTAATCCATATTATTCGTAATTAACTGCCTGTACTGTACATAACTTCATCTATAGAGTAGTACCCCAAATAGGATAATGATTAAACGATATCCACTGAATCTTTTGCATGAATCGACATTTTGTGTGCACTTTTACACGGGGATTGTTCAAACAGAGTACAATCTGGGTGCCAATCGTCATATAAATGAAAAGATACGCGTGAGGTTCCGTTCACACAAGCCCAAACATCTAACGAAACGGAGGTTGTCATGTATGATCATCGTTGCGAATCAACCGCTAGATTTGGTACCTTCTCAGTGGTCTGCTTTTGAATGGCATTGGTTACAGCAGCTTCAGAACAGACCGACCCTATATTCCTATCAGACCATGGATCATCTGCAATTCGAATGGAAGCTTCGCGCCTCTCTGGTTCATGCAGCTGAGGGATTGAATGCCAGCGGGGTCAGCTTTGCTTCATTTGAGAAATCAAGATGTAATCCCGCCTACTGGAATCTCAACAACGAGGGCGGATTTGAACTCAAACCAAATGTAACTCCGGCTGAAGGCATTCGGGATATTTGGAGTAATGGTTCCCTGTATGCATTTGAATGCGCAACAGCAACAGTCATTGTGCTGTACGGAGGGGTGCTCGAAAGTATTCGTGAAGAGGCCTTCAATTCACTCTTTCGGGACTTACTGCTCTTCGATTGGCACTATGACAGCGATCTGCGCTTAACCGAGAAGAACGGCAGCCATAACGCACTTCCCGGCGATGTACTTTATTTCAAAAACCCGGATGTCTCTTCCGAAACGCCAGAGTGGCAAGGGGAAAATACGATCATGCTCCGTGAAGATCTGTATTATGGTCATGGCATCGGTATTGCCTCTGGTGGACAGATTATTCGTACTTTGAATCAATTCCGCACTCCAGGAAGCCAAGTTTCGGCCTACTTGATGGATAATGTGATTTATCCTGATTTTTATTATCTATCCCGATTTGCCGAAAATAGTAATCTGAACGCACCTGCAGGAAGTACGCCTGTGTTACCCGGACAATTATATGTACGGATTGGCGGCAGTCGGTATCTCCGAACATGAAGCTGAACGTTTGGTTAACGAGAATTCAAAGAACAGAAAAACTTTGACCACAACATAAATAAAGCCCAAATGAAAACAGATACACTGCCTTTTCATTGGGCTTCTTCGCATAAACTTATTGGGAGACCTTAACGGCTTTCCATTCTTCCGCATGCCAAGCACATAAATCAACCTATTATTATGTGTTTGGGTCCAACTGGACCACAACCTGCTTGCCACTTACCTGAATACCTGTTGTTTTTGTGCCATATTCAGCCAGCGACTTGCTTAGCTGCTCAGCCCACTCCTTACCTGCGGCGCCTTCTTTGCTTCCGTGAACCTGTATGACCAGCTTAACCGAGTCACCTTTTTTCAAGATACGTTCCGCCTGAGCTTGTTTCGTATCCCTGTCATGGTCTTCCATCTGCAAGTTGAGACGAATCTCCTTAACCTTGCGTTTGTCCGGCGATTTGCTGGATTTTTTCTTCTCCTGCTGAGCTTCCTGTATGGCTGCTCCGGCACGGATGAGTTTGCAGGGTGGCGGGCTTGTCATCAGGGACAGGCATACCAGATCCACTTTATGCTGCTTGGCAAGTGCCAAAGCTTCTTTTGTGGACATAATACCGAGATCTTCGCCGTTCAGTCCAGTCAGCTCAACCTCGGATGCTTTGATCTTTTCGTTCTTAATCATGGTTTGTCCTCCTTTACGGCAAAAGCCCGTCCTGACCTATGACAGATCAGAGCAGGCTTGGATCAGACTAATGCTATGTTCGTGCCCGATGGTTCAATTACAGGTTATTGAATGCTTCGGTCAGAACAGGGACGATTTGCGATTTGCGAGATACGACGCCTTTCAGCAATGCCTTACTATCGGAAAGTGTCACATTGTATGCTTGTTCAACCGCTTTGGTAGACTGACCGTAAGCCAGTGCAACGGAATCATTATTCAGAATGTCCGTTACCACGAATAGGAACAGATCCAGACCCTTACTTGAAATAATCGCTTCGATAGCTGCTTCAAGTTCAGGTTGTTTCACAAGCACATCGTTAACGTCAACGGCGTTTACTTGTGCAATTTCCACTTTGGCTTGTCCCATGGCAAACTCTTTGGCATCCAGGGAGATCAGTTCTGCAATTGTTTTCTGGCTCAGATCCGCGCCGGCTTTCAGCATGTCCAAACCGTAGCTGTCAGCATCTACACCCGCAATGGCAGCCAGCTCACGTGCTGCTGCTACATCCTGCTCTGTGCAAGTTGGGGATTTGAACAACAGGGAATCCGAAATGATCGCGGACAACATCAGTCCTGCAATCGGTGCGCTAATTTCAACGCCGTTTTCTTTGTACATTTTATTCAAAATGGTTGCTGTGCAACCTACTGGTTCTGCACGGAAATACAGAGGCTGGCTTGTTTCAAAGTTAGCGATACGGTGATGGTCAATAACTTCAGCTACAGTCACTTCCTCAATATCACTTACACTTTGCTGACGCTCATTGTGATCGACCAGAATAACCTTGTTTACTTCGTTCGCAGCCGTTTTGATCAGGCGTGGAGCTTCCACCTTGAAATGATCCAGTGCAAACTGGGTTTCACCGTTCACTTCACCAAGACGCACAGCTTCAACGTCCTGTCCCAGTTTAGTTTTGAGATCCGCATACGCAATTGCAGAACAGATCGTATCCGTGTCGGGATTTTTGTGACCAAAGATTAATGCTTTTTCCATATTTATAGCCCTCCGTCAATTGTGATTAGAATAATCATATCATAATTCAAATCATACCTTACTGATTATAGCGTCAATAAGACTTAATTCCAAACCCTTAACAGCGAATGAGTTGAAATTCGTTCTCAGGGTCTGCCTCTTTAGTGGACATGGGAGGAACCCTGCAGTATTATTCGGAGGCCGTTTGAGCCACGTTCGCAATCAAGTGACTCTCCAGCTTCTCTCCATCACAGAGAGCCTGTACCAATGCCCGGCCAGATTCCGGGGTCATTTTACCATACCAGTCTCCCTGCGGATACACGATCGTCACGCAAGCATCGTCACACCGCCCGTTACAGCGTGTTCGTGTTGTATGAATAAATCCACCGGCCTGCTGCTTCAGAATTTCATCCCGTACAGCCTGAGTGACTTCCTCTCCTTCGTTCCGCATGCAAGTTCCACCGTTGCAGAGCAGGATGTGGTGCTGAAGTTGATCCAGATTATAAATAGCCAAAACTCGGTTCATTCCCCTCGACTTCTATGATATGTATTGATTGATAATGAAGTATCTTTCATAAAAATATAAAGTAGCATACGGAACCTGGATAAGCAATGCAAATATTATTCTGCCGAGCCTTCTCCAGTCTCTCCCCTTTTCACATGAAACGTCTGTAAATTGCCATCCTCACCGATCTCAAGCAGGTTCAATTGCTCACCGTAAGCACATCCGCCATCTATGCCGATCTTGTCACCATTAGGATCAAACCAGATATCTGCGTAATCATGCAGGTTTTTCACTGGTGTGTGTCCGAATACCACCGTATCCGGAATGGATGTGGGCCTGGAGTAAAAGGCCTCCCGAATCCAGATAAAGTCCCGTTCAGGCTGACTGCGCCAGTCCTTTACATCCGGATTAATTCCGGCATGCACAAAGATATAACCGGGGACTTCATGAACAAGGGGGAGTTCACTCAGAAAACGGAGGTGATGCTCGTATCGGCTGCGAATCCATTGCTTGGCTTCCGTGTAGGCAATCCAATCGATCTGTTGCTCATCAAAATTAATCTCCACATAACTGCCCAGTGTCTGCAATCCGCCATTGCGAATCCAGTGCAGATCATACTCTTCCACGTCATTCATCAGAGCTTTGACCATCATCGCATCATGATTACCCTTGATCACCACTACACCATGCTTCTCCCTAAGTTCCATAATCTGCTCAACCACCTGCCGACTTTTCGGTCCCCGGTCCACATAATCTCCAAGGAGAATCAGTTCATCCTGATTGAGGTCAACATGCACTTGACGAAGCAGCGCATTGAATTCATCATAACAGCCATGAATATCACTTATGATACATCTGCGAATGTGAATTCCTCCTCTCTGCTTACTCAAGAATACAATTGAAGCCCCGCATGGCGGGACTCCAACCTCTTAGAATATAAATTCCCGTTCAACCGGCTCTAATCCTTCTTGAGACCAAAAGCTTCAGCAATCAGACCAAAAGAACGCAGGCGTGCATCAAACGAATGAATAGCTGATGCAATAATGACCTCGTCTGCTTCATGACGTTCTGCCATAGCTGTAATTTTGTCCTTCACCTGATCTGGTGTACCAATAATGGAGAAGGAGCGGCGCTGGCGAATCTGTTCCATTTCCATCGCTGTATAAGGATAATTATGGACAGTTTCCAGCGAAGGAAATGAACTCTGCTCTAATCCTCTGCCCAGGCGCAAAAAGAACAGCTCATTACTACGGGCCAGTTCCGCTGCTTCATCCTCCGTCTCTGCACAGAAGGCCGCTACGGCAATCATGGAATGAGGTTTGTCATTCAGAATCGATGGTTTGAAATGTCTGCGATAGTATTTCATCGCTTCTTCCCCGCCAGGTGTTCCGAAAAACTGTGCAAATGCATAGGATGTCCCCTGTGCTGCAGCAATCCGGGCACCTTCCGAACTGGAACCCAGCAGCCATACTTCAGGTACCGTTGGTACAGATGGTCCAGCTACGAGGGATGCAAAACGGTGATCCTCTGGCAGCTGCTCGTGGAAATAACCGCCCAGGTCAGCAATTTGCTGCGGGAAAAATTGTACATTGGAAGCCTTGCCCTCATTCAGAGCGCGGCTCGCAATCGGCATGCCGCCTGGCGCTCTGCCAATGCCGAGGTCAATCCGTCCAGGGTGCAGTGCCTCCAGCAGACGGAAGTTCTCCGCGACTTTGTAGGCGCTGTAATGAGGCAGCATTACACCACCGGAACCAACCCGAATCCGATCGGTATGAGCTGCGACATGAGCGATCATAACCTCCGGACTGGAGAAGGACAATGCTCCGCCGCCATGATGCTCGGACATCCAGAACCTGGAGTACCCCAGTTCATCGGCATGCTTCGCTAACGT
The DNA here is from genome assembly GCF_058789975.1 of Paenibacillus sp. FW104-T2. NCBI lineage: Bacteria > Bacillati > Bacillota > Bacilli > Caryophanales > Paenibacillaceae > Paenibacillus > Paenibacillus sp. FW104-T2. The sequence goes on from NZ_JBYTCE010000017.1 coordinate 150,888, forward strand.
CACAGTCTCCTGAAGTGTGTCCTGCACACTGCGTCCTTCATTGATATGTCCATGTTCGAGTACACTAAGTTTCATCTATATTCATTCCTCTCGTCGAATGGGTTGCTGGCCATATTTTTCTAGTGCAAAATTCACACTCACTTCATTGTAACATTAATGGTTACAGTTTCAAAATCTCTTTATTCTTATCTGTGGAATTGCAATTAAAACACGTTCCTCTTTCTTCCTTAATATACAGGTTCCTTATACACTGAATCAAAAAGTGCCACC
>NZ_JBYTCE010000018.1:0-147803 GCF_058789975.1 Paenibacillus sp. FW104-T2
GTATGTACGTATTATTATTCCTATATTTATAGTACATCTTATAATTTGATTTGTCAATGCTATTTTTTTTGAAAAGTGGGGAAAGGAGATATTCGAGGGGAGATAAGACTTATACGATTATATTTGTTTTCTCATTTTAACGGACAGAGGAGAGGTTGAATGAATTCACTGGTTCTCGATTTTCAAGAAATAGATCACACTCAGCTTTGGCTGGTTGGTGGAAAAGGGCTGCACTTAGGGTTACTATCCAAATTGGAAGGGATTCATGTGCCTGAAGGATTTTGTGTCACAACGGTCGGATACCAAACAGCGATCAAACAGAATAAAATGGTTCATGCTTTGTTGGATCAGCTGTCTGAGCTTAAGGTAGAGGATCGAGAACGTGTTAATGAAATCCGTAAGGAGATTCAACAGGTCATCTTGGAAGCAGCCATTCCTTCCGATGTTGTGAAAGCAGTCGACCAATCTCTCTCTCGCTTTGGTGAGGATCAAGCCTATGCGGTGCGCTCAAGTGCAACTGCTGAAGACTTACCCCATGCTTCTTTTGCTGGTCAACAGGACACGTATTTAAATATTATCGGCACTGAAGCCATCTTGGAGCATATTCGTAAATGCTGGGCTTCTCTATTTACAGAACGCGCGGTAATTTACCGGATGCAGAATGGATTTGACCACAGGCAGGTATATTTATCTGTTGTGGTTCAAAAAATGGTGTTCCCACAGGCATCAGGGATATTATTTACTGCGGATCCGATCACTTGCAATCGGAAATTGATCTCAATCGATGCGAGTTTCGGCCTTGGAGAGGCGCTTGTTTCCGGCCTCGTGTCTGCTGATGGTTACCAAGTTAAGGATGGGGAAATCGTCAGCAAGCGAATTGAAACCAAAAAAGTAGCGATTTATGGGCGGAAGGAAGGCGGAACAGAGACCAAGCAGCTCCAGCTTGAGCAGCAAAAGATGCAAACACTTACGGATCAACAGATTTTACAACTCGCACGTTTGGGTAGACAGCTCGAAGAACATTTCGGATGCCCCCAAGACATCGAATGGTGTATGGACGATGATACATTTTACATGGTTCAGAGCCGGCCCATCACCACTTTGTTTCCGATTCCTGAAGCACAAGATGAGGAAAATCACGTGTATGTATCTGTTGGTCATCAGCAAATGATGACAGATCCAATCAAACCATTGGGAATGTCCATCTGGAAGTTAACGGGCAACCCCTTCATGTTTAAAATGGGGGGTGGAAGGCTGTTTGTCGATATTACAAAGGGTCTGTCTACCTCGGCGGGCAGGCAGAATTTGCTGGGTGTCTTGGGACACTCCGACCCGCTCATAAAAGATGCACTAATGACCATTATAGAGCGGGGAGATTTTATTCCATTGGACCCGACTGACAAAAGCGAACAGGGACCTATAAAAAGCCATCAGGGCATGTCTCCTGCGGATATATTAGAAGAGGCAGGAAGCGATCCAGCCATTGTTGCTGCTTTGATACGGAGTAGCGCGACATCGGTATCTGCGTTGAAACATACGATGCAAACGAAAGCAGGATTGGACGTATTTGATTGCATTCTGGAAGATATGCAGCAGCGGAAGAAGCGTTCTTCTGACTCGAAAAATTTGAGTGTGATCATGGCCGCTTTTCACGCATCCGCATGGATCAATGAAAAGATGGATGACTGGTTAGGTGAGAAAAACGCAGCAGACACACTGTCCTTGTCTGTACCTCATAACATTACTTCAGAGATGGGTATGCAGCTGCTGGATGTTGCCGATGTGATTCGTCCCTATCCGGTAATCATTGAGTACTTACAACAAGTAAGAGATGATCATTTTATGGATAAACTGGTTCAATTCGAAGGCGGCCAGCAAGCATATGAAGCTATTTCTGCTTTTCTCGATAAATATGGAATGCGATGTGCCGGGGAGATTGATATTACACGGACTCGATGGAGTGAAAAACCGAGTATTCTGATACCTATGATCCTCAGTAATATCAAGAACCTTGAGCCTGGAGCCAGTAAACGGAAGTTTGAACAAGGACGACAGGAAGCTTTGTCAAAAGAACAGGACATATTAGCTCGTTTGAAGCTATTACCTGACGGCAAACAGAAAGCTAGAGAAACAAAACAAATGATCGACCTGATCCGTAATTTCATCGGTTATCGTGAATATCCGAAATACGACATTGTTAGTCGTTACTTCGTTTATAAGCAGGCTTTGCTAAAGGAAGCGGACCAACTCGTCCAAGCCGATGTTCTTCGTGATAAGGAGGATATATACTATCTTACTTTTGAAGAACTGCAGGAAGCCGTACGCACGATGAAATTGGATTACCAGGTCATTGACAGACGGAAAAATGATTACAAATTGTATGAAAAACTAACTCCGCCACGCGTGATCACGTCTGATGGCGAAATTATTACAGGCAAGTACAGACGCGGGAACGTCCCTGCTGAAGCTGTTGTCGGTCTGGCTGTATCTTCAGGCGTGATCGAAGGGCGGGCGCGTGTCATTCTGAATATGGAGGACGCGGATCTGGAAGATGGAGATATACTTGTGACCACTTTTACCGATCCCAGCTGGACTCCATTGTTTTTATCCATAAAAGGCTTGGTTACGGAGGTTGGTGGACTGATGACTCATGGGGCTGTTATCGCACGTGAATATGGCTTGCCTGCCATTGTTGGAGTGGAGAATGCGACCAAATTGATAAAAGATGGGCAGCGAATTCGTCTACACGGAACTGAAGGATATATCGAATTGCTGACGTAATGGATAAACCCGCGGCATTAGCTGCCATACAGATGCAGCATTGTTGACCAAGAGGCAAGAATACAATCCTGATGAAAGTCGCTATTTTAGCGGCTTTTTTTATTTTATCGAGACAATTTCTAGTCAAGCTCCGTGGGATTACACATTAACAAATATGAATTTAGCTGCTGGAACAGCGAGGGGAAGGTGCAGAGTGCGTTCCTTATTATCTTTTTTTAGCTAGGTATTCGCTATAATACATATCATGATTGTGTTAGGTATTAACTTATATAGGGCGTATAAATGAAGGGACAGGAATATCGTTCGGTTTTATTGTGCATTTTTCCGAAATAAGGTTACATATATTGACGTTCAATAGGACTAAAACTATCATAATATTCAATTAAGAATTCATTCATTCTTAATTTAGTAGGTATCCCTAAGAAGAGATGGAGTGGTGACGTATATGACTAAAGGAAAGGAGAGGGAAATCTACCGGGACATCAAACTGGCGATCACACAGCACAAGCTACTGCCGAACTCCCAACTGGTGGAGGATGCACTGGCCGAAGCTTTTGAGGTCAGCCGCACACCAATCCGAAACGTGCTGAGAAGGCTCGAAATGGAGAAGTTGGTCACGGTTATACCTTATCGGGGAGCTTTTGTCTCTTGTCCTAGTGTTGATGAAGCGAGAGAAGTTTTTGAAATGCGTAGGGTTATCGAAACCTCCATGGTCCGAAAGTTATGTGCAACCGTGAAGCCGGAGCAGTTAGTCCCTATCGAGACGCTGATCCGGGAGGAGCATCAGGCTAGCCATGAAGGCGATATTGTTGGGGCATTGGATGTCACGGTTGATATACATCTTAAGCTCGCAGAACTATCGGATAACTATTACTACTATCATTTTCTCGAGGAGTTGATCTCCCTCACCTCTGTCATCATTGCCTTATATGGGACGGATCAGAGCTTCTGCCATGATCATGTAGACTTGCTAGCAGCGATTCAGCAGCAAGATGGTGAGCAGTCAGCTCGCATTATGACAGAGCATCTCTGGCAAATCGAACGATCGTTAAATTTCACAGAAACGGCGCCCAATGTCCTGAATTTTAAAGAGATCTTTCAGAAGTGATTTTTTTTGGATAGGATTGTATCCAATTTTGGATTCTATATTACCCGAAAATGCATCCAAAGGAGTGGGGAGATTTGAACAAACGGTCATTCATGCTGGGGTTAATGGTGGTGGCATCGTCTGTGCTTAGTGCTTGTGGCAGTGGAGAGAACGAGGAATCAGCAGCTGAAAGTGGCAATACCATTACGATATCGCTCATGCACAGGTATCAGGAATCCAATATCGGCAAAAGTCCGGAAGATACCGCAGTACTTGATGGACTGAAGCGGTTCAGGGAGGATTATCCGGATATCGAGATCATAGAGGAGCAGCTTCAGAACGAGGATTATTCCATTAAGGCTCAGGCACTGGCAGCGGCTGACGATATGCCTGACGTATTCATCGTACCCGGCTCATGGATGACCAATTTTGTGGACAACGAAATCGTACTCCCGTTGGACAAGGAATTGGACAAGCGCCCTGAATGGCGAGACGGTTACCGTGCTGGAACACTGGATGCCGGAACGCGTGAAGGTCAAATTTACGGGATACCCATTGCAGCGGGGCCTACACATCTGATCTATTATAATGCTGATCTGTTCGCAAGCATTGGCTACGACCAGTTTCCAGAGAGCTGGCCTGATCTGATGGATGCCGGAGACAAACTGGCCGAAAAAGGCATTAACCTGTTCTCATACGGAGACAAGTCCAAAGGATACGCCATGTCCAGCTGGATCAGTGCATTGACTGATCGGATCAACGGCCCGGAATGGACGGAGTCCATTTTGAACGGCGATGGTGCCAAATTTACCGATGAAGGTTTCATACAGGGAATTAGCATCATGAGTGAGCTGGCGAAAGCCGGTTATCTGAATAAGGACCTGAATTCTGTCGACAACGACACCATGGTTAACTATTACTTTGAAGGACGATCGGCTGCCTTTGTCAGCGGAATCTGGTCAGCAATGAATATCGTGAACAATGCTCCGGATGAGATTAAGGCGAGTACACGAGTTGCCGTCTTTCCGGGCGTCGAGAACGGACTTGGCAATCCACTCAGTTCTTCTGGAGGCGCCGGTGTCTATTATAGCGTTAACTCTGGGGTAGAAGCCGGAGAAAAGTTAGACGCCATCATGACGATGCTAGAATATATGACCGGTTCGGATAGCGCCAAGCTTATGGCAGAAGTCGGAGGATTCCCGGCCTATGATCCCGGAGACTTCGATACTGGTAAACTGCATCCGGTAGCCCTGGCTGCTTACGAGGCCAGCGCGGCAGCTGACGCAACTAAAATCTTTGACCTCTGGTTTGATGCTTCGATCGTAGAAGTGCTAAATACGGGCATTCAAGGTGTAATGGCTGGTTCCAGAACACCCGAGCAGCTGGCTGAGGAAACTCAACAAGCCTATGAGACTTTTTTAAATCAACCCTAACTTATTATTGAAGGAGTGAGAACATGGGCAAGGCGCTGCGACCGAAAGGCTGGGTGCTTGTGGCATATCTGCTTCCGGGTCTTCTTATCTATTCATTTGTCGTGCTGGTTCCCATACTTGCTGCTCTTCGAGACAGCTTCTACTCCTGGACAGGAGGTCCCAAAAAAACGTATATCGGCACGGGAAACTACAAGGAAATTCTTCAGGATGATGTGTTCTGGCATTCATTTCTGAACAATGTACTGATGACAGCTTATGGCTTGATTGGACAAGTAGGTTTCGGTTTTGTTTTTGCTCTGCTGCTGATGTCCAAGATGGTAAAACTAAAAGGGCTGCATCGGACAATGAGCTATTTCCCCTCTACACTTGCCCCCGTAATTATCGCTTTTCTATGGATGCTGGTCTACAACTATAACTACGGTTTACTCAATGCCGGACTAACCAAACTTGGCTTGGGAGCATTGGTGCAATCCTGGCTGGATCTGACAGGCCCAATCGTTCTGCTGGCCTCCATACCTCTGTCTTGGCAAAACATCGGGTTCTTCACACTTCTGATGCTCGCAGGGCTATCGACAATCAATAAAGAAGTTCTTGAGGTTGCAGAACTGGATGGAGCAACAGGAGTTCGCAAAGCCTGGTATATCATCATTCCTTTGGCCAAACCTACCCTTGTCGTTGCTTCACTGCTCTGTATTGCCAACAATATGCGCGGATTCGAGCATATCTACGCACTGACCGGGGGCGGTCCGGGCAACTCTTCCTCGGTGATGGCGTTATATGCGTATGAAACGTCTTTCCTGCGTTTCCGGTATGGATACGGTTCTGCGCTCGCCATTGCCATCATTACGCTAACCATGCTTATGATCCTGCTCTCCACACTTATACTCCAGCGCCGCAATCACTCCAAGGGAGGTGCGTAAAAATGGAGTTACAACTGGAACTACAATCGCAGCGCAGTCCCCGTCGGTTCCTTCCCAATCCAGCCAAGCTCGCAGTGAACGCCTTGTTGCTGCTCTTTACCGCGAGCTGTATCATACCGCTGCTCTGGATCGGTTATTCATCATTGAAAACACAAGCAGAATTTGCCAACAATATTCTTAGTCTGCCAAGTGCACCGCAGTTTAGTAATTATTGGGAAGCGATTAAGCTGACGAATATGCTGCAGCTATCGTGGAACAGTGCGAGGGTCACCTTCCTGTCCGTCATTGGCATTACGGCAATTGCATATGTAACAGGCTATATTACGGCCCGGCTGGACTTCAAGGGGAAGAGAGCAATGATCTTTTATTACCTTTTCGGTATGCTGGTACCCATTCACGCTCTACTTGTTCCCATCTACCTTTTATTTAAAAATTGGGGGCTGGCAGATCAATGGTATACGCTCATCATCCCGTATATTGCCTTTAATCTGTCTTTACCCATCATGTTGGTCAGCAGCTATGTGATGGGCATTCCAAGAGAAATTGAGGAAGCAGCAGCAATCGATGGTCTTAGCTTCAGTGGAACCATGTACCGTATTATCCTGCCGATAGCCATACCTGTACTGACAACGGTCGCAATTCTACAATTTTTCTCCTGTTGGAATGAGTTTTCATTTGCTCTTGTCCTGCTGAATGATGAGTCGCTGCGTACGGTTCCACTCGGGATGTCCTATTTTAAGTCCCAGCATAGCACCAACTATCCACAGCTTATGGCCGGAATGATATTATCGATGCTGCCTGTTACGATTATATATTTTGTATTCAGTTCACGGATTATTGCCGGCGTTATGGCGGGAGCTATTAAGGGATAATCGCTAAAAATTCATCGTTCACGGAGGGATTACTATGCTTACTTTTGATTCCAATCAAGAACAACCACAGAAGCGGACACCAGATCGTACGAAATGGAATGAATCCTTTTATCGGAGGTCAATGGAACTGCCAGATGAGCTTCTGATTGGTGCCATCGATAGTCATGTACATGCAGGGCCAGTGTTGAACTCTAACCCTGGGCATCTGGACCCGATTCAGGTAGCACAAGAAGCCGCAGCTGCAGGCATGAGGAGTATAGTGTACTATGATGTATTCGGCTGGGCTTCAGGGATGGCCTGGGTAGTGAACCGTCATGTACCGGGCATTCACACGTATGGGGGTTATTTGATGAATTCCTGCCATGGCGGTATGAATCCGCGTTCCGTAAAAACCGCACTGCATATGGAAGAGGGCTGCCGCTTCATCAGCTTCGGATCACATTGTACACGCCATTCAGCTGAGCGTGAGTCCACACTGATCGATGGGAAGCTTGTTCCGTTTAAGGATGCCTATCCGAAATTCGTGGAGAAAGAGCTGTCTGTGGCGACGTCAATACCGCTGGAAGGTCCTGTTCCAGAAGCGCTGGATGAGATCTTAAGCATGGTGGCAGAACATCCGGAGGTCTATCTGAATACGGGTCATGTATCTGTGCCGGAAGCGCTCCGTCTGCTGGACCTTGCAGAACAATACGGCATAGCGAAGGTGTTAATCGCTCATCCCGTCCGCGGACAAATGACAATCGAAGAGCAAAAATCTGCTGCCGCCAGGGGTGCTTTTCTAGAGGCATGCCTTGTGGATTGGCTGTATCCTGATGTCCCCCGAACCCATTACTATGTGGAACGAGAATACATGGATATGGGAGCTGAGCTCGGCAGATTCTCGAATGCGACGAAATGGATGAATACCATCCGTGAAGTGGGAATCGATCAGTTCGTTCTTGGGACGGACTATGGGATTCGTGCGGCCTCAACGCCTGTGCAAGGGATGAGAACAATGATTGCCAGCATGCTCGATTATCAATTCGCTCCGGATGATATTTACCGGATGGTAGCGACAAATCCGGCAAGGCTAATCGGCATGAACACATAGAAGATTGCTGATGTGCTGTTACAACCTTACGTATGGATAAGGAGGAGCAAGCATGAAATCCGCAACATCGTATGATTTGGTCATTACAGGCGGAACAATCGTTACGGAAGTAGCCGTTGAGCGAAAGGATATCGGCATTAGGAATGGATTGATTGCTGAAATCGCAAATAACATTGATCCTTCGGGGGCTCAAATCATTGATGCACATGGATTAACCGTGATGCCTGGCGTTATTGACACTCATGTACATTTTAATGAGCCGGGTCTGGAATCCTGGGAAGGATTCCAGACGGGTTCCGCTGCTCTTGCTGCCGGAGGAGGAACGTGCTTTCTGGATATGCCGCTCAATGCTGTTCCTCCTACAATTACAGTTCGTGCACTTCAGCAAAAAAGAGACCGCGCGGCAGGTAAAACGTATGCGGACTATGGATTTTGGGGTGGACTTATGCCCGGTTACCTTCAAGAGCTGCCGCTGTTGGCTGACGCCGGTGTCATCGGTTTCAAAGCCTTCATGTCTTCTCCGGGGGACAAGGACAAGGACGGATTTCGTCGGTCGGACGACGAAACCCTCAGAGAAGGGATGCGAATGATTGCGGAGACAGGCAAACTGCTGGCACTCCATGCTGAACATGAGCCTACTATTGCAAGACTCACTAATGCGGCCCGCAGTTTGGGGCGGTTCGACCCCGCGAGCTATACAGCTTCACGTCCGATAGAGGCAGAGGTGGAAGCAGTGGAAACAGCGCTGCGTTATGCATCCGAGAGCGGATGCCGATTGCATTTTGTCCACATTAGCAGTGAATCTGCTGCAAAACGAATCCGTGAAGCCCGGCTAGCGGGAGTTGATGTAACCCTGGAGACTTGTCCGCACTATCTATGTCTGACTGACAATGATTTTGCAGTCATGGGTGCTGTAGCGAAGTGTGCACCTCCTTTGCGTGATGCGGAAGAACAGGGGAAGCTATGGGACAGGTTACAGGAAGGCTGGATTGACTTTTTAACTTCGGATCATTCACCCTGCCCAGCAGGCATGAAGACAGGGGATGATATGTTTGAAACGTGGGGCGGCATTGCCGGTGTACAGAGCACGCTCGAATTGATGCTGGATGAAGGATATCTGAAAAGGGGGGTTCCCCTTCCAATGCTGGCGCGTCTGTTGTCTGGTGCCCCAGCCGAACGATTCGGATTAGATCAGGCTAAGGGACGGATTGCAGTGAACTGCGATGCCGACCTTGCCCTGGTTGACCTAAATGATCCCTACACACTTAAAGCATCAGACCTCTATCAGAAGCATCGTCATTCCCCTTACATTGGCCGCAGCTTTGGCTGTAAAGTTAAGATGACACTGCTGCGAGGCCGGATCGCGTATAGTGAAGCATCGCCATTGCTTAACCAAGGTACCGGCAGGGAATTCAGTATCGTCTGCCCGGGAGCAGTGAAATAAGTAGCTAGTCATGCTTGATCTTGAAAAGAGTACGTTCCATTTCAAGGAGGGAAAGCAATGACCGCAAAAGCTGGTAGATTGTCTGCCGTTCAGGAAGATCTTCACCGATTGGTTCAAGATATTCCGCGAGAGCAAATGCAACAATATGTCGACCGGTATATTGGCAGCCTGCTTACAGTAGAAGGCTATGACCCTGAGCTTCTACAGACACTGGAAACGTACGCAATTTGTAATGGCCACATCAATGAAATGTCCTCCAGGTTGTACATTCACCGCAATACAGCAGCTTACCGACTGGAGAAGTTGGAACGGCTCATAGGTATTCCGCTTAAAGAAACCGAAAACCTGTTGCTGCTAAATCTGGTGTTCATGTTCCGCCGTCTGCTTGATGCAGAAAAGGCCAATGCGTCTGCTGATAGCCTTCTTACTTTGGACTATTCAAGCCGTTATCGCACATCATAGTTTTCAACAAAATGAAAGAAATAGAAAGAGAAAAGGGCGACTCTAACCGTTTTGAACAGCGGAGATCAGAGTCGTCTTTTTTGGCATTCATTGAATTGAATCCCTGGATTTCAAATTCAGAATATGATTATTCATCAATAATTCTTAAGGATATGTCATTGTATCAAGCACGAAGAAACCTTACTTTTAAATAACGATGGAAACGCTAACAAGGCAGAAAGAGTGGTGTTTTAGTATGCGCTAACTGTAATTTTACCTTGCAATGTAATGACAAATTCAGGTTTGGAAGGTTGTAGATCCTTGGCGTTACATGAGGATAGATTAGTATTTCCTTTTTATTCGATTGCCACTTGAGAATCTAAATTCATTCTTCGGGTTACGACACCAGTCGCTCGCCTAAGTATAAAAAGGAGGATATATATGAGAAAATTTGCAATCATTCTGCTTATCGGAATATTCGTGACAGTGATCACCGCCTGCTCGGCAAACAGTGATCAGGCAGGGGAAAATTCATCGGGTAATGGAGAAATTTCCGGTGACCTTACCGTATTTGGGTGGGGCGGCGGCGAGGAGCTCCAGTCTCGAAAGGAAGCAACTAAAATTTTCAAAAAATTTTATCCAAAAGTGAAGGTACATGAAGTTTGGCTCCCGGCAGATAACATTGATGTCAAGCTGGATGCAGCTCTGGCTGCTGGGAATGCCGGTGATGTGATCATGATGTCTCCAGACTGGAAAGGGCTGAGATCCAAATGGTTCGAAGATTTAAACCCCTATATTGAGAAGGATCAACTGGACCTCGAGGCATTGTTAACACAGGGGGTTGATGGGGGATATGTCGATGCGGACGGAAAACGCGAAGGCATGCCAACAACCGCTTCGGATTTTATGATTGCTTATAATAAAGACATTTTTGACAAGGCAGGGATCCCGTACCCAACGAACGACTGGACTTGGGATGATTTTTCGGCAACAGCCAAACAGGTCTCTTCGGGTGAAGGTGCCAACCGGGTCTATGGTATTGTGTCTCACTGGATCTTGCAAAGTTTTGCGCCTTTTATATACGGCGGGATGCCATATAACGAAGATTGGAGCAAACAGACTCTGGATGATCCCAATACGCTGAAGGGGTACCAGTTGTTCGGAGACCTGGTGAATGCAAAAGCAATGCCGGATGATGCGGCTGCCAAGAGCATGCCTATGGACCAAATGTTCGCTGCAGGCAGAGCTGCGATGTATCCGCTGGGTGTGTTTGAAGCTTCTACAATTGCCAAAAATATCGGTTCCAATTTTCAATGGGGTATCGTGATGCCTCCAAAAGATCCATCTGGTAAAACCGTCAACATTAAATTCCAGACAGGCTTCGCCATGAACAAGGATTCCAAAAATAAAGAAGCTGCGTGGGCTTATATTAAAACCGTCTCTCTGAATAAAGAGGTCGGAGATCTGTACAGTAAGGTAAACCTTCCTGCGGCCAAAGAATCGGCGGATAGTACGTTTGCCAACTTGAAAATTGAAGGCACAGATATCTCCATGGTGGATTTCGTAACAGGGTTGCAGGATGCCATAACTTTCCCGTGGGGTGGCTCCATTGCAAAGGCGGGGGACCTCTATGAGCAAACCTGGCAGCAGGTCACCGTTCAAGGAAAAACCGCAGAGGAAGCGGCGAAAGCCTATACATCCCAAATTCAGTCCGCTCTCGACTCCATTCATCAAAGTAAATAAACGAATAATGAACACCCGGTTACAACGAGGGGGGGAGTGATCTTCCCCCTTCTATCCTAATCCGGTCTCAATAGGAGGCAGCTTTGGAGGCGAAAGAATGAAGGCGCGAAACAACCGCATTGAAAACAGGGAGGAGAAACAATTCTTCCTTTTTATCTCGCCATGGCTTTTAGGTTTTCTAATATTCACCTTATATCCAATGGGTTATTCTATCTTTTTGGTTTTCACCGATATGGATATGACCGGCTCAGGCCAATTTGTCGGCTTAGATAATATCGTCAGGGCCTTTACACAGGATCCACTTTTTTACCGTTCTTTGTTAAATACATTATATTTTGTGTTGGTTTCTGTTCCGGCTAGTTTACTCCTGTCGTTTCTGATTGCTCTTCTGCTCAATCAAAAAATAAAGGGAGTTGGTTTTTTCAGAACCAGCTTCTATATCCCGTATATCACATCGGGGGTTGCGGTTACCTTGCTATGGGGCTGGATTTTTAATGCCCAGTTTGGCTTTATCAATTATTTCCTTTCTCTGTTCGGTATTACCGGTCCTAACTGGTTAAGCGATACGAAATGGGCCATGCCGGCGATTATTATTATGGGGATCTGGACCATCGGGAATTCCATCATCATTACACTGGCGGGGCTGCAGGATATTCCGGAAGCCTTATATGAGAGCGCTGAGATTGATGGAGCGAGCAGTTTCGTTAAAATTACGCAGATTACCCTGCCCCTGATCACGCCAACGCTTTATTTTAATCTGGTTATGGGGATCATTGGTGGTTTCCAGATCTTTATGCAGCCTTACATTCTGACCGAGGGTGGCCCCAGCTACTCCACCTACACGTACATGATGCATATTTATAACAGCGGATTTAAATACAACGAAATGGGTTATGCGTCAACGCTGGCCTGGTTATTGTTCGTCGTTATTATGATCATCACGCTCATCGTAAACCGGACTTCCCGACACTGGGTTTATTACGATAACTAAAATTGGGGAGGTGCAACCATGGAGGCTTATTATAAAAGTAAAAAAAACAGCGCCCGGATTAAAGTCAGCCTGAGTTATGTGATATTGACGATTATTGCAGTCGTGTTTATTTTTCCGTTTATATGGATGCTTTCAACCGCATTTAAAATCCCTTCGGAAGCCTATACGCTGCCTCCCAAAATCATCCCGGAAACGTTCACTTGGGATAACTTCATTCAGGGCTGGCAATATGCGGATTTCACCCGTTATACATGGAATACCTTAATCGTAACAGGACTTGCGACGATTGGAACGGTTCTTTCCGCTTCATTTGTAGCCTATGGCTTTGCACGGTTTAAATCTCGATACAGCGGATTGTTATTTACGATCGTGCTTGCGACCATGATGCTTCCCAGTCAGGTAACTCTCGTTCCTACGTATCTCTTGTTCACCAAACTTGGTTGGCTCGATACCTTGATGCCTCTTATTGTTCCATCCTTTTTTGGGGGAGGCGCGTTTAACATTTTCCTGCTGCGACAATTCTTCAAAACAATTCCGAAAGATTTGGATGAAGCCGCATATATCGACGGTGCCAATGCATTCCAGATTTATTATAAAATACTGCTGCCCGCAATCAAACCGGCTTTGATTACGGTCGGTCTCATGTCGATTACCTTTCACTGGAATGATTACATGTCTCCGCTGATCTATTTGAACAGCGATCAGAATTTCACACTCGCTATCGGTTTGCAGTTCTTCCAGAATTCTTTTGGCTCCTCGCAAATACAGATGCTGATGGCTGTTTCTTTAATTACCGTTATTCCTGTGCTAATCCTCTTCTTCATCGGACAGAGATATTTTATTCAGGGGATTACCATGACCGGAATCAAAGGATGACCTTTTCGGAATCTGCTTGGCCGGGAGTGAAGTTACTCGCGCGTTTGTGGAATTTCTTGGGTGATGAAGCGGTCATTTGTTTGAATTGTCTGCAAAAATGCTCCACATTGCGGTAACCGCACCGGTCTGCAATCTCCGCAACCGTATACTGATCATGCCTGAGATATTCTTTGGCTAGGCGAATCCGGCTGTGAATAACATCATCCATACACGAGAGGCCAAACAATTTTTTGTAAATCAACTGCAGGTATCCCGGACTGATGCTAATAATTTTAGCCATTTCCGATATGGTCCAGGGGTGGCTTGGATTGTTATGGATGGCCGCACGCAGCTTTAAAAGGTTGTAGTGCTGAGGACTAATTTCGCCTTGGAAGTAAGACTCCAGCAGCTTGTTGAACAGGGTTCGGAGCAGACAATCAATGGAGGATTCTCTGTAGTCCTTATTGAATGAATTCTCTACGACGAGCAGCTGGAACAGCTTGTGGCAATATTCAGGATCATCCAAAGGAAAAGGCTTGCCATAGGGAAGCGAGGTTTCGGTTACGTAAGCTTCATTGCTTTCAAAGCGGATCCAGTCATTAATATAATTCCCTGCGGAAGCTCGGTAGTAAATTTTTTGATGGGGCTCGAAAAGAACAGCACAATGAGGAGGGTATTCCTTGAGTTTTCCTTCTACCCAGAACTGAGCGGGAGTCTGTGTAATGACCAAAAGCCAGCAGGGATGTCCTTGGGGAATATCAAAAACAAAATTGCTATGATGTGCTGCGTCATATTCAACGTAAAATATATTTGTCATTGATTTTCACCTATATCATGTAAGTTTGTCAGACGGGCTATTTTTCTATTATACCGAATTCGTTTTTGATTCATATTGCTTAATTACTTTGAAGAGGAGTGTAGATTTTATGAAAAAACAGGGGTTAAATCCATATCTTCCATCCTGGGAGTACGTCCCTGATGGTGAACCTTATGTATTTGAGGATAGAGTTTATGTGTACGGTTCGCATGACCGGTTTAACGGACATGTCTTTTGTCTAAACGACTACGTATGTTGGTCCGCGCCTGTGGACGACCTCGGAAATTGGCGCAATGAAGGTGTAATCTACCATAAGTCAGATGATCCGCTTAATCCGGACGGCAGTATGTGCCTTTACGCCCCAGACGTTACGGTTGGTCCTGACGGACGATATTATCTTTATTATGTGCTGGATAAAGTGCCGGTTGTTTCTGTGGCTGTATGCGATACACCAGCAGGCAAATATGAATTCTACGGATACGTGAAATATTCGGATGGCACCAGGCTGGGGGAAAGGGAAGGGGACGAGCCCCAATTCGATCCAGGCGTGCTGACCGAAGGAGAGCGTACGTATCTTTATACCGGATTTTGTGCGCCAGGAGACCGATCGAGACACGGAGCGATGGCAACGGTGCTTGGTCCTGACATGCTGACGATTGTGGATGAGCCCGTATTCATAGCGCCGAGTCAGCCATACAGCGAAGGCAGCGGATTCGAAGGACATGAATTTTTCGAAGCTCCTTCCATCCGGAAAAGAGGGGATACCTACTACTTGGTTTACTCCTCCATTGTCATGCATGAATTATGTTATGCGATCAGCAAATTTCCTAACAAAGGGTTTGAATATCAGGGTGTAATCATAAGCAACTGCGATCTACATATTGACTCCTATAAACCAGCTGACAAGCCAATGTATTATGGTGGGAACAATCACGGCAGCATCGTTGAGATCCATGGAGACTGGTACATTTTCTATCACCGTCATACCAATGGGGATGCATTCAACCGTCAGGGCTGCATTGAACGTATTTCTTTTGACGAGCATGGAATGATATCTCAGGTAGAAATGACGTCCTGCGGCGTGAATGGGGGCCCGCTTGAAGGAAAAGGGGAATATCCCGCATACCTTGCATGTAATCTTTTTGCAAAAGATGATCAAATGTATACCGGCGGTTTTGGAGGAGGTGCTTGGCTGGACAGCCGCTTTCCGAAGATTACCCAGGATGGGCGAGACGGTGATGAAGAGGTCGGATATATTGCCAATATGGTGGATTCAGCCACAGCAGGTTTTAAATATTTCAATTGTGATGGGCTTCGCCAGGTCACGGTAAAGGTCCGGGGATATTGCAATGGAGAATTTGAGATTAAAACCGCATGGGACGGTCCTGTACTGGGAACGATTCCGGTACATTTTACAAATGAATGGAAAAAATACACGGCTGACATTACCGTTCCAGACGGCAGGCAGGCTTTGTATTTGACTTACAGGGGAGCAGGAGGCGCAAGCCTGGCTTCTTTTACATTAGAATAACGGCTACACAGATTGAAACACTATTAAGACAAAGTAAAGCAGCTGCTGGTAACCCGGCAGCTGCTTATTTCATGTGGAAAAGTATTTCAATCACCGAGATGCTCCGCTGCAGCAGTCCGCTGGGAATGGATGCGAAATTCGCTTGGCGTGATGCCCGTCCATCGCTTGAACTGACGGCTGAAATGCGCATTGGTCTTGTATCCAAGCATCATCGCAATATGGTCAATGTTCAGGTCTGTTTGTTTTAACAGCCGCTGGGCTTCGTTCAGAAGGGTTTCTGATAAAAACTTGCGCGGGGCTGTACCATATACCTCCCGAAAGATCCGGTTGATCTGTGAAGGGCTAATGTTCAGCGACCTCGCAATGTCTTGGATCCAGGTTCGTTCGCTCTCCCGAACGTCACCATGAAGATGGATATATCTTACGGAGTCCTCAATGTGCTCGGCAATTTGGTGGGCGATGGTTTCTTTTCTCGATAAGGTAACGGATGCGTTCTGAGATAATTGGCCAACCAGGGAGCCGAGAAGTTCGAATACGGCGGCATGGACCTTCATCTGTTTGGAGGAAGACAACGGCATGGATAAGTGTTCTGTGGCCAGATCATACAAGGTACACAGTGAAGAGGACAGTCCTGAAGCCAGGCTCGAATCTGCCGGATAATAAATGTCCTTGCAGCGGTTGAGTTCTCTGCAGAAGGAGGTATCGTGTACGCTGAAATGAACGGAAAAGTACGTGAAACCCTGCGGTCCGGCACCTGTGCAGGAGTGAGTCATACCCGGACGGATAAACAGAAGGTCTCCAATGGATTGACTGTACGACTGACCGTTGACCACCATGTTCATCTCGCCGTCCAACATCCAGTGAATTTCATACATGGAATGCTCATGAGACGGATACGTCCAGTTGGAATCTACTTGTCTTGCATGCAGTCCGAGCAATTGAAAAGACATGCGAACATCGGGCAGACGGCCTAAATATACGGCTTCTGAAAGTTTGGTCACAGCTACCTCCTCGTAACGCTCTGTATTCCAAATACGAATAGATTTATTTTAACAGAAAAATAATGCGTGAAAAGGGTAAGTTGTCGGAGTGATAAGTACATCGTCATGAAACATTGCTGGTGCTATGGTAATGTTATCAACCCGGTAGGGAGATAGGGGGCAAGCTGGAATGAGAATTATTCGATTTTTGGATGGACAACAGAAGTGGTTGGCAGCCGTTACGGATGATGAACAAGCGTATCGTTTGCCGCAAGCAGATTTTATGACTTTAATCTATCAGGCGAGGGAGAAGGGCGTTACTCCGGTTCAATGGATTGAAAGCGCTCTTAAACCCGTAAACAAGCTGACCGATGATTGGACTTCTCTGCACCTGATCACACCAGTGGATGCACCGGAAGTGTGGGCAGCAGGTGTGACATATCAGCGGAGCCGGGAAGCGCGGAATTATGAAGCTACGGATGGAAAGTTGGATGCGGAAACTTTTTACGATAAGGTCTATGACGCAGAGAGACCGGAGATCTTCTTTAAATCCACAGCAGCGCGTACTGTCGGGCCAAATGAGGCTGTCACGCTGCGCAGCGATTCTACTTGGCAGATCCCGGAGCCTGAGCTGGGATTGGTGCTTGCCGCGGATGGCAGCATTGTGGGATACATCGCCGGAAACGACATGAGCTGCCGCGATATCGAGGGGGAGAACCCGTTGTATCTGCCACAAGCCAAAATATGGCGCAATTCCTGTTCCATAGGTCCAGCTATTCGATTAGCGGAAACGGTCAAGAATCCCTATGAATTCAGTATTGTTTGCCAGATCTATCGGGATGAATCAATGGTTGTGAAAAGTGAAGCGAGTACGAGTGAATTAAACCGCAAGCTGGATGAACTGGTTTCCTTTTTGGCAAGGGATAACGATGTGTATGACGGTACGGTACTTTTGACAGGCACCAGCATCGTGCCTCCGAATGAGTTCACCCTTGAACCAGGAGACCGCATTGAAATATCCATAAGTGATATCGGGACACTGATCAATCCTGTCATTTCAAACTAGTTTAGAAGGAGGATGAATGCGATGAGCGCATTTCAGTTAGAGCAGACCTATAACAATTTTATTAACGGGGAATGGGTAAAACCAACGTCTGGATTGACGGAACCGAGCATTAATCCGGCGAATCGAAAAGAAATCGTGGGTTATGTGCCAGCCTCGGGTGTAGAGGACCTGAACCATGCAGTCGCAGCGGCAAAAGAAGCTGTGAAGGCCTGGCGGAACTTAACGGGTGCGGAACGGGGGAATTATCTTTTTCAAGCTGCTAATGTGCTGGAGCGCCGGGCCGACGAGGTGGCGGAAGCCATGACCAGAGAAATGGGGAAGACATTCCCGGAAGCCAAGGGAGAAACGATGCGCGGCGTCGCCATTTTGAGATATTACGCAGGGGAAGGCATGCGAAAAACGGGTGATGTGATTCCCTCCACAGATCGGGAGGCACTAATGTTCACGACCCGTGTGCCGCTGGGCGTTGTAGGTGTAATTGCACCTTGGAACTTCCCGGTGGCTATTCCCATCTGGAAAACGGCACCGGCTCTGATCTATGGCAACACCGTTGTATTGAAGCCAGCTCAGGAAACGGCGGTTACAGCAGCCAAGGTTTTGGAATGCTTCGAGGAAGCCGGCATCCCGGCTGGTGTTCTCAATCTCGTGAGCGGAAAAGGCTCGGTAATCGGCTCTGCACTTGCTGAGCATCCTGATGTAAACGGAATAACATTTACTGGTTCCAATGAAGTCGGAAAGCGGGTCGGCGCCGCAGCACTTGCTCGTGGAGCCAAGTATCAGCTTGAAATGGGTGGCAAAAACCCGATTATCATCGCGGCAGACGCTGATTTGGACTTGGCTGTTGAGGCCACTATCAGCGGCGGCTTGAAATCAACTGGCCAAAAATGCACAGCCACCAGCAAGGTCATTATTGAACGAAAAGTATATGATGCCTTTAAAGAAAAACTGCTGTCGCAAATCCAGGAAATCCGTCTGGGTGACGGGATGTCTTCCGGAAGCTGGATGGGTCCATGTGCGAGTGAAGGCCAGCTGAATACCGTGCTTGGTTACATTCAAAAAGGACAGGATGAAGGTGCCGTACTGCTCGCCGGAGGAAAAAGACCGGACAATCCTGAGCTCGCAGAAGGATTTTATGTACAGCCAACCGTATTTGAAGGTGTCGAATCGCACATGACCATTGCCCGAGAAGAAATATTCGGCCCGGTCCTGGCCTTGATTCCTGTGGATTCCTTGGAAGAGGCCATCGCGTCGGCTAATGACAGCGATTATGGTTTGAGTGCTTCAATCTATACACAAAATGTCGGGGCCATGCTGTCCTTCATCCGGGATATGGATGCCGGACTCGTAAGAATTAATGCGGAAACTGCCGGCGTAGAACTGCAGGCACCGTTCGGTGGAATGAAGATGTCAAGCTCGCATTCCAGAGAACAGGGGCAAGCGGCCATCGAGTTTTTTACGGCGATCAAAACAGTCTTTGTGAAGTCATAAACTGCGGGAGGCTACCATGTACGAACAGATTATGTCGATTATGGGGGAGAAGGAGTCAAGCAGCTATGATATTATAGCGCATGCTCCAGGGGCAACAGGACGTCTGCCTTTAACCGATGATTTGCTGCGGAATGCTCCAAGCGGCGACTTGTTCGGCATGTCCCAGAATGTCGGAATGGGCTGGAAGCCTGGAGAATTGAACGGAAAACAGTTTCTGATTCTGAGTACGCAGGGCGGTATCCGTAATGAAGATGGCAGTCCCGCAGCTCTTGGCTACCATACGGGACACTGGGAAGTCGGTTTGCTGATGAAAGCTGCCGCAGAAGAAATATCGAGCCACGGAGGAATCCCGTTTGCTGGCTATGTCAGCGACCCTTGCGACGGCAGGTCTCAAGGAACAACCGGCATGTTCGACTCACTGCCGTACCGGAACGATGCCGCGATGGTATTCCGCAGATTGATTCGATCCCTGCCCACGCGAAAAGGCGTGCTCGGCGTTGCAACTTGTGATAAGGGATTGCCCGCCATGATGCTTGCACTTGCAGGCATGCCTCAGCTGCCAGGAGTTATTGTTCCCGGCGGCGTTACGCTTCCGCCTACGGATGGGGAGGATGCAGGTAAAATTCAAACCATAGGTGCAAGGTACGCAAATGGGGAGCTCTCTCTTGAAATGGCATCGGAGCTAGGGTGCAGGGCCTGCGCTACACCGGGCGGCGGCTGTCAGTTTCTAGGGACCGCGGCAACCGCCCAGGTGGTAGCAGAGGCAATGGGCATGACGGTGCCGCATGCCGCTCTGGCACCTTCAGGGCAGCCCATCTGGTTCGAGATGGCGCGCCAATCTTCGCGTGCACTGATCAACATGGAGTCCCAAGGGATCAAGATGGCAGACATTGTTACAGATGCGTCCATTCGCAATGCCATGGTCGTTCATGCCGCGTTCGGTGGATCTACCAACCTGCTTCTTCACATCCCGGCTGCTGCTCATGCAGCGGGTTTAACTGTGCCAACGGTACAGGACTGGATACAGGTGAACAAGAACGTACCAAGACTGGTTAGTGCTCTGCCGAATGGACCGATCTTCCATCCGACCATACGGGTTTTTCAGGCCGGAGGTGTTCCTGAGGTTATGCTTCACCTTAGACAGCTTGGCCTGCTGGATGAATCTGTACTTACAGTAACAGGTGCGTCACTGGGTGAAGTGCTGGATTGGTGGGAATCGTCGGAACGTCGTCATCTTATACGCAAGCAATTGGAAGAGAAGGACGGGATCGATCCGGACAGTGTGATCATGAGCTTGGAGCACTCGCAGCGTCTTGGGATTTCTTCGACCGTGACCTTTCCCACCGGGAATATCGCGCCAGAAGGCTCTGTCATCAAATCCACATCCATTGATCCTGATGTGCTGGATGAACATGGCGTGTATCGGCATCGTGGCCGGGCAAAGGTGTTTACAACTGAACGTGAGGCAATCCGTGCCATTAAGACTGGCGGGGTTCTGGCTGGCGACGTTGTTGTACTGCTCGGTCGTGGACCTTCAGGAACCGGGATGGAGGAAACGTATCAGCTTACCTCTGCGCTCAAGCATTTGTCTTTTGGGAAATATGTATCGCTCATCACCGATGCCCGCTTCTCGGGAGTTTCAACTGGAGCATGTATTGGCCATGTTGGGCCCGAGGCACTGGCAGGAGGGCCCATTGGCAAACTCCGAAACGGCGACTTGATTGACATCGTTGTGGATCGGAGCAAGCTGGAGGGCAGCGTGAATCTCATTGGAGAAGGAGATACGGAGTTTTCGCCGGAAGAAGGAGCTTTCATTCTGGCTCAAAGGACCTTTCATCCAGATATGCGTCCTGATGAAAATTTGCCGGATGATACCAGGCTTTGGGCTGCGCTGCAAGCTGTAAGCGGCGGAACATGGAGAGGAAATATATATGATGTAGACCGGATCATAACTGCACTGGAAGCCGGAAAAAAAGCGCTGGCATGGTGATGCATTCTTATCATTTGTTGTATCTGCCATTATTTTAATACCGGAGGTTGCTTCTATAATGAATATGATTACCAACCCCATTCTTCCCGGTTTCCATCCCGATCCGTCCATATGCAGGGCGGGGGAAGATTATTATATCGCCACTTCCACCTTCGAATGGTTCCCGGGTGTACGAATTCACCATTCCCGGGACCTGGTTCATTGGCGGCCGATAACTTCTCCGCTGACCCGCAGCACTCAGCTGAACATGGAAGGAAACATCAATTCCGGAGGGGTATGGGCGCCATGCCTTAGCTTTGACAATGGTGTATTTTACCTAATCTACACAGATGTCAAAAGCCGTGTAGGGGCTTTCAAAGATACTCACAATTACCTTGTGACCGCAGCAGATATCGAAGGGCCATGGTCCGAACCGGTTTTTCTGAACAGCAGCGGTTTCGATCCTTCCTTGTTTCACGATGAAGATGGTCGCAAGTGGCTGGTTAACATGATCTGGGATCATCGGAAGGGCAAAAACCGGTTTGCAGGCATCGTGCTGCAGGAATACTCTGTTCAAGACCAAAAGCTGATCGGACCTGCCGTTAATATTTTTAAGGGAACAGAACTGGGGCTGACAGAAGCGCCTCATCTATATAAATACAAAGACTATTATTACTTGATTACGGCTGAAGGCGGTACGGGTTATGAACATGCCGTTACGGTTGCCCGCTCTCGTTCCCTGCAAGGTCCTTATGAGGTGGACCCTGCTAATCCAATTCTCACTTCATACGGCAGACCGGATTTAGATCTGCAAAAGGCTGGTCACGGCAGTCTGGTCGAAACTCACACGGGTGAATGGTATATGGCCCATCTGGTCGGAAGGCCAGTTCAGGAGAAATTTTGCATCCTTGGACGTGAGACTGCTCTTCAACCGTGCACATGGAGCGATGAAGGCTGGCTGAAGCTTTCAAACGGTGGTCGGCATCCGGAGGTTTCGGTGCCTGCACCGAAAATCTCATCGGTTCCATTTGAACCGGTACCGGAACTGGACCATTTCGATCAATCAGAGCTCCGGAACGATTGGAATACCCTTCGTATCCCACCCGATCCATCTTGGCTCAGCTTGACGGAACGTCCGGGTTACTTGCGCTTGCGCGGGATGGAGTCCATGAGCTCGACACACAGACAAAGCATGGTCGCCCGGAGGCTTCAGGATTTCAGGTGTGAAGCTGAAACTTGCCTGGAATTTGCGCCAGACCATCCACAGCAAATGGCAGGACTAATCCTGTACTACGATACCAAAGACTATCTCTATTTACGGGTCACCTATCATGAAGAGAAGGGAACGTGCTTGGGAATTCTTCAGTCGAGATACGGAATATACGATGAACTGTTGGAGGATATTCCCTTGAAATCAGTGAGTCGGGTTCGGTTGAAGGTGGCGTATGAGTATGACCGTGCCTGCTTTTACTATGCATGTGATGATGACCCATCCTGGTATCCTGCAGGTGGATGGTTGGATGTCACACATTTGTCCGATGAATCTCCGGAATACATCCGATTTACGGGAACTTATATTGGTCTCTGTGTGCAGGATCTTGGCGGTACCCGCCAGCATGCTGATTTTGATTACTTTATGTATAAGAAAACAAACAACGAAACGACATAATTGGACCGATTCAATGCTGAATTAAGACCTTTGTAGTAAACAGTTGGAGAACCAACCTTGAGGTTGTGAAGTGCTTGACAGATGACTCCTAAGTTTTTTAGGGGTCTTTTTTTATAACTTTGACATCTGCCAAGCTGCTGATCTGGTGATTTACTATATCTGCAACTTATGCTGTAAGAAATATCCTATAATTTGTCAGGTTTTAGCTGAATGAATAACATAGTAAGATTTACAAATAAAATCTAGTTTTTGTTTTTGATTTGAAAGGGGTTGGTACGGGAATTTCTATTCGCTGCTGGACAAGTTGATTTTCTTGTATCCGCTTTCAATTTATAATAATTTGAGGAAGGTGAAGATATTGAAATTTAAGATGAATTTAAAAAAATCAGTTCATGTTCTGTTGGCCTGTTTAACAGCCCTGCCTCTAATGTTAACGCCGACACACGTATCAGCAGCAAGTGATGCCAACATTAATTTGTCTTCCGAAAAACAGCTTATCAAGGGGTTTGGAGGCATTAACCACCCAGCCTGGATTGGCGACTTGACGGCAGCTCAGCGTGAAACCGCCTTTGGCAACGGAGCGAACCAGCTGGGTTTTTCCATACTGAGAATCTATGTCGACGAAAATCGAAATAACTGGTACAGGGAGGTGGCTACCGCGAAAAGAGCCATAGAGCAAGGCGCGCTCGTATTCGCTTCTCCCTGGAATCCGCCAAGCGACATGGTCGAAACCTTCAATCGCAACGGGGATACAAACGCCAAACGATTGAGATACGACAAATATGCCGCGTACGCGCAGCATCTGAACGACTTTGTCACTTATATGAAAGATAACGGTGTAAATCTGTATGCCATTTCGGTACAAAATGAGCCGGATTATGCCCATGAATGGACCTGGTGGACACCGCAGGAGATGCTTCGTTTCATGAAGGAGAATGCGGGATCCATTCAGAATACCAAGGTTATGGCACCCGAATCGTTCCAGTATTTGAAAAACATGTCTGACCTGATTCTGAATGATCCTCAGGCACTCGCCAATATGGACATTCTGGGAGCACATACGTACGGGACACAGTTCAAAGATTTCGCATACCCGCTCTTTAAGCAAAAGGGAGCCGGCAAAGAACTGTGGATGACCGAAGTGTATTACCCGAACAGCGATAACAACTCGTCGGACCGTTGGCCTGAGGCGTTGGACGTATCTTACCATATGCATAATGCCATGGTTGAAGGGGATTTCCAGGCTTATGTATGGTGGTACATTCGGAGACAGTATGGCCCAATGAATGAGGATGGAAGCATTAGCAAACGTGGATATAATATGGCCCACTTCTCCAAATTCGTGCGACCAGGCTATTACCGAGTCGATGCAACCAAAAATCCGGATACCAATACTTTCGTTTCAGCCTATAAAGGCGATAATAAGGCAGTCATTGTGGCGATTAATCGCGGCACCTCGGCTGTAAGCCAAAAATTTGTCCTGCAGAATGGTAACGCTTCCACTGTATCCTCTTGGGTTACAGATAGCAGCCGAAACCTGGCAAGCGGAGCACCGATTACGGTGTCAGGTGGAGCCTTTACAGCACAACTGCCCGCCCAAAGCGTAACAACGTTTGTAGCCAACATTACCGGTGGTAGTGTCACTCCAGGCAGCGGAACCACGTACGAGGCGGAAACGGGCACTACACTTACTGATGCCGTTATCGAGACTCTCTACCCGGGATACACTGGTACTGGATACGTGAACTTTAATGCGTATACAGGTTCGGCCATTCAATGGAATGCCATCAATAACACGATAACAGGTACCAAAAACGTGAAATTTCGTTACGCCCAGGAAAGCGGAACGCGTAATCTCGACATTTTCGTTAACGGAACCAAAGTCATCAGCAACGAACCCTTCCCGGCAACAGGCAGCTGGTCGACCTGGAGTGAAAAAACCATTCAGGTCCCCATGAACGCGGGAACCAATACGATTAAAGTGGTCACTACCGGTACAGAAGGGCCAAATATTGATAACATTAATGTCACTGCAGTCCAATAAGTGTACTGTTATGACAATGTAGAGAATAATTAGCCAAGCCCCCATCCCAGGAATCGCTAATCGGTTCCTGGGATGGGGGTTACTCATGATTTTGAAGCTGTGTGCTGACTACCTTACAAGGAGAGTGTAGACTTTGGAAATGAGGAATGAAGAGGGAGAAGTGTTAGCCATTGTAAATATCGATTCATCTCAAGAGGAGAATACCATTGAACGAATTGTTCGCCAATTAAAACCTGGGATAGGAAAAGGGATATATCTAGCCGGTGATAAAAAAATCAGTCAGCAAACAAATTACGGAGCAGTGAAGTGGTCGGGAGGTGTTACAGAGTTAATGGCAAAACTATCTCCATGGGAGCCCGTATTTCCTGCCGATGCTAATGTGATGGATATTCAGGTTTATTATGGATTTGACAATCTGACAGAGGAAGAAATCGATGAAATGGCTATGGAGAGTTCAGAAACTGGCAAAGACGTTGTGAGAGATCTCAAACCAAATGACACGTTCGTTGGTGTAAGTTTATTATATCGTAAAGATGAAACGGTATTTCAATTCCGGATTTTTGGAACGACAAAAAGTCGTATTCAGGTACCTGATCTAGAGAAACAAACGATTGAGAAGTTAACAATTCGTTCGAGCGAAGCCATTTACATCGGAGACAATGAATTACAGAGATTGATTTGGGCAGAGGTAGGACCGACTAGGGGCAAGGCATTACAGTATGAAGTCGTGGCTGAAGATAGCAGCCGTGATTGGCTAATTTCTATTACGGAGTCTTTGAGTTAACGAAGAAAGGAGATCATTAACCCGATTCTAAAACCTCTTATGAAAGCAAGCTAGTATTCCCAAAAAGGGACGGCTGTAGAATAAGTTTATTTTAGAAAACATTATTTATCTGCTGAAAAAAAAGAAAAGGGGATATATTACAAGATGGTGGAGAAACAGAAAATATAGATTTGTAATCATTTGGAGGAATGGTACACCATTATGTTGAATTGATAAAATTGGGCTGTCCTCTAGTATCGAATTGCAATCAGTGCCTTCCGCTGTGTGGCATTAAATTGAAGATTGAAGTTTGCTTGTGATCTAATATTTAATATAAGAAGATATGTTATAAGGTTTTGTCTACGCATTTATAACGGCCATTTAAGGACATTTCAGTTCAACAGATGCTGTTAACGATTAAATTGTAGATGACTCTATACTTAAAAAGCAGGTGAATTTCATGGCATGGGAAAAAGTATTCACGGTACATGTTGCGATAGGGGATACTATGGATCTCTCCAACAATAATGATGGCGACTCCGTAGTCATGATTTCTTTTGGTGGCCATGTCACAGGAAAATATTTCGAAGGTGACATTCTTCCTGGAGGGGTAGATACTCAAATTATTGGCCCGAATGGTGGTCGGCATAGCTTATCTGCAAGATACATGCTTCAAGGTAAGGATTTTACAGGTGAAGCTTGTAAAATGTATATCGAGAATAATGGAATGTTCGATGAGAAACTGGAGAATATATTGTTTCGAACCTCTCCTAAAATCATCACGAACAGCCAAGCACTGTCCTATTTGAACAATGATGAACTAATGGGCGAAGGCATACCTTCGAATACTGGAATAGATATTCATATCTATAGAAACGTATAGCTTAGATGAGCGCCAAACTGAATTTTCGTATATTGTGAAAGGGACGAAGCAGCTTAGAACACTGCTTCGTCCCTTTTTAAAATTTTTTCTTTACCTTAATTGAATTCTGCAGATTTCGAGGCATCTCTATGCGGTATACTATTCACCCCGCACCGAAGGGGCGTACGCCAACACTTCCATCTCAATCAAGTACGGGCCTAATCCGCTGAATACGGTAATACGGGCAGGATAGGGCTCTTTCATCATTCGCTTGTATACTTCGTTGTATTCGGCCTGATCTTCTACTCGCGCCAGATGAGTAGTTGCCTTAACGATATGATCGAGTGTGAGGCCCGCTTCCTGGAGGATAACTTCTATATTGCGAATGCACTGTTCCGTCTGCTCCTTAATGCCGCCAATTGGATCAAGCGTCTGCGGATCAACGCCTACCTGACCTGCGACGTAGACAAAATCTCCTGCGCGGACAGCGTGTGAGAAGGGGAGCGGGAATTGGGGTGCTGCGCTTGTGTGTATGATGGTAGACATCGTAGCGATCATTCCTTTCCTAGTGCGAGTTTAGGCTTGGCGTTGCAAGATGCCATTCCGTAGTTTGCTGATAATGATGAGCGATGGACAACAAACGGTCTTCTCTCATGTGTGGGCCAGAGAGCTGCATGCCGATAGGCAAGTGCTTCCCGGAGGTTGAATCAAATCCGATAGGAACCGTGATGGACGGTAGACCGGTATTGGTAAAGGGTCCGTTAAAGATCGGGCTGCCTGTCTTGTAGCCATAGGGAGCCACATACGGAGTTGATGGCGTTAATAGAACATCGACCTCATCGAAAAGCCTCATCATCTCGCTGCGGAATAACGTTCGGATGCGCTGTGCCTGCAAATAATCAACGGCACTCGTCTGGTAGCCGAGCTCAAGCTGCTCCCGCATCGTAGGGCCGTAACGATCAGCGGCTTCTGCGAAGCGTTCCTGATGAAAGGCGGCAGCTTCTGCCCGCATCACCGTGCGGTGAGCAGCAAAAGTCTCTCCCATATAAGGAGGCAGATCAACCTTCTTCGTGTGCATGCCCATCTTCTCAAGTACAGCTATTGCCGACTCAATGGCTGCCATGATCGCCGGTTCATCCGTGTGAAAAAAGCTGCTTGGCAAACCGATAACCATTCCCGAAATAGGATGCATAAGAGCGCTTGTTAAATCCGGCTTGCCGTGAGGCAGCGTGAAAGGGTCCAGCTCATCTTGTCCGGCTAAGGCTTCAAGAACAATTGCGTTATCTTGTGCCGATCGAGTGAAGGCGCCCACATGGTCAAGGCTCCAACTTGCGGTTATGACACCATTGCGGCTAACTCTGCCATATGTGGGTTTCATACAGGTTAACCCGTTGTAAGATGCAGGTCTAAGCAGGGAACCGAAGGTCTGGGTTCCAAGTGTGAAGGAAGCCATGCCAGCCGCTACTGCAGCGGCGGAGCCAGAGCTGGAACCGCCTGGGGTATGCTCCATATTCCATGGATTGCGAGTTGGTGGCTCTCCCCCCTGAAAGGCATATTCTGTCGTTGTGGTCTTGCCGAGCAAGATAGCGCCAGCCGTCTGTAATTTACCAATCACCGTTGCATTGGTCTCAGGTATGAAGTCTGGATAAGTGCTTGATCCAGCCGTGGTACGTATGCCTGCAGTATGAATAATGTCCTTGGCTCCGTATGGGATGCCATGCAGTGGACCGAGATAATCGCCATTCATCAGCTTGTGTTCCGATTCTTTTGCGGCCTGCAAGGCTTGCTCAGCAGTAATAGTAACAAAGGCTTGCACAGCTGGCTCCACCTCTTCAATCCGTTTCAAATAGGACTGTGTGAGCTCGACAGGAGATATCATCTTGTTCTTAATCAGTTCGGCCGCTTCGGTGATCGACAGCTCGTTAAGTGGTTTCGTAATCATCGCAGAGGCACTCTCCTGTAAGGGGAATTGGGTCCTATTACTTCAGGCAGCTTGAAGCTGCGAATCAGTTTCAAGTCTGCTGTGAAAAGGGCAAGCTCCTCGCTCGTAATAACTCCATTCGCATATTTGGCATCTTCAGTGCGTCGGTGGGTGAGATAGTCGTCCTGATTCAGAGTAATCAACCTTTCTCTCTCTATTTGGTGAAACTTGCATCGATAATATCCTCGTAAGCCAGGTCTTCTTTCAGATTGCCAATGAAGCGCTGCATACCGATCGCAGCCTCAAAGGCTGATTCATTGATATGCCCATCAGCGGGGTATACCTTACTGTCAATCATGCGTTGTACGGCTTGCTCCACGACTTTTTTGTCCAGATTTGGGAATTCCTTTACCGCGACTGACTTAGCGCCCTCAGGATTCGAGTGAATGTAGTCCAATGCTTGCTCTATAGAGGTGACGAAGCGCTGGGTGAGATCTGGATTTTTCTCAATGAAGCTTGTGGTTGTATTCATTGTTGCAAAAGCAAAGTCAGGATAATCCTTCGTGAAATCATGGACGATGTGCAGTCCCTCAGCAATTCCTTGATCAAGCTGAGGCTCATACACGAATGCAATATCGGCTTTGCCGGCTAATACAGCACCAAGTTCGGATCCATTCTGAACCTCCGTGATCGTGACATCCTTGTCGATATCGATGTTATTGTCTTCGAACAGCTTTCGCATTAAGCTGTTGGAACTTGTGGGTGCCAACCCAACAACGATGGTCTTGCCTTTGAATTCCTCTGGCGAGCTCACGGTTACTCCTTCACGCGCAACCGCCCATACGGGAGCGCTGCCCGATAGAAGGACCAGTGAGCGAGCATCTCCGCCTTTCGCGTTAGCAAATGCGACATGCTCAGGACCGTGAAAGGAGAATGCGGACTCGCCTGAGATGACCGAAGACAAGGCGGTTGGCCCACTTCCGGCAGCGCGGATCGAGGATAGCTCAATGCGATTCTGCTCTAGGAATCCTTGATTGTTTGCTACATACAGTGGAAGGTAGAGCAGGTTGTGATACACCTCGGAAACCATAATCGTATCCAACTTGTTATCTTCTTGCCCTCCGCTCGCCATGGCGTCTGTTCCATTCACAGACTTCGCATTGCTTCCACATGCACTGAGTAGTGCAGTCAATAAAAGGGTCATCGTTGATAGAATAGCTATCTTTTTGAAAGTACGCATGGGTCATCAGGCTCCTTTTATGGTGTAAGTTGTTTATACGGATGTGGACTTGCTGCTGTTTTTATTGTCATTCCATGGAAGGAGGCGTGACTCGATATAACTGACACAGGTGTAGAGCAGCATGGCAACGAGCATAAGCATGAACACGCCGACCCACACGGCCGGAAGGTTGAACAGGTTGCCTTCGACAAATACCATATGGCCGAGACCTTTGTCTGAAGAGATGAATTCTCCGCCTACGACAGACACGAGTGCCAAGCCAATATTGATACGGAAGGCGGAGATGATCCATGGCAGAGAGGAGGGGATAATAATTTTGCGGAAAATTTGTGATTTCTTCGCTCCGAAGGATTTCATGAGATTAATCTGGGATTCATCAATTTGGTGAGTCGCCTGATAAGCGGATAACAACGCTACAATAAACGTTGCCACGGAGGCAAGAACAATCTTGGAAAAGATGCCCGAACCGAACCAGATGATAATCATGGGAGCTAGAGCAATCTTCGGGATGCCGTTAAGCGCTACAATGAATGGATCAAGCACCCTGGCGACGGTCTTGGAGTACCACATGAGTAGTCCTGCCAAAGAGCCAAATAGACTTCCCGCCACAAATCCGATAATGGTGGCATTAACCGTGGCTAGAACATCTGTAAAAAGTTGACCTGAGCTGAACATGGTGATAGCGGCATCAAGAATGGCACTCGGCGATCCCATCAGGAAACCGTTTACCAGCTTTAGCTGGACTGCAGCTTCCCATATCACCAGGATGACTGCAACAATAATGAACCGCCATATCATCGTCATCGTCCATTCTTTGGTGAAAGGCGATTGTTTGCGTTTGGTTTTATTTTTCGCAACCCCAGTATGGTCCTTCGTTAGGGGCATTTCAGGTGATGTACTCTTCATTAGCTGATCCTCCCCATTTGAATATCGAGCTCCGACCAGATTGATTCAAAATACTGCTTGAACTTGGGGTCGGAACGGGCTTTTAGTGCTGAACCGTACTGCGAAGCGAGACCGATGTCATACACTTGCTTCACGGTCGTAGGTCTTTTGCTCATGACAGCGATGCGGTCGGAGATGGCAATCGCTTCCTCGATGTCATGAGTGATAAGAACTCCGGTCTTGCCTTCGGATTTCAGGATAGATAAGATTTCGTCTTCCAGAATGAGTCTGGTCTGATAATCCAGTGCGGAGAAGGGCTCATCCAGTAATATAATATCGGGCTGTGTAACGAGAGTACGTATAAGGGCTACACGCTGGCGCATTCCGCCGGACAATGTGGAGGGATAAGCACCGGCGAATGAAGCCAGCCCGTAACGATCCAGATAATCCATGGCAATACCGTCGCGGTCCTTTTTGGGCATGCCTTTCACTTCCAAGCCTAGCGTGACATTGTCCAGAATACTCCTCCAAGGAAGCAGTAGATCTTTTTGCATCATATAGCCGACATGTCCGGTTGTCTGATCGATTTCTTGACCGCAGACGATAACCTTGCCGTTCGTTGGCTTCAGCAGACCCGCAATAATATTGAAAATGGTGCTCTTGCCGCATCCGCTCGGCCCAACGATACTGAAGAACTCCTGCTTCTTAATTTGCATTGAAACCTCAGCCAGTACCTGAATATCTTCTCCGTTTGCATTGACGAATGATTTGGAGACGCTTTGTATTTGAATAGCCATAATGGGCAGCCCCTTTCCTCCAGCGTTGATGAATGATTCTCATTTGTGTTAGTTAATATAACATCGTCGGATGTATTCTTATCATAAAGATTGTCGTTTCAATTGTCATTAGTCATGTTAAACATAAAAATAGAATTAAATTAGTTAAAATGTACAGAGTGTAATCGATAAAATGAGATAAATAAAAATAAACGTGTCATTATAAATGACACGTCATCAATTCAAAATGTATGGGGAGCTTCGTTAGGGGATGGGTTAGCATTCAGCACAGACTCAAGTGCGAAGGCGAGGCGAAAACGCAGACTTTCCATCGGGTCCTTGATGTTCCTGCCCGTCAGTTTCTCACATTTCTCCAGCCTATAGATAACTGTATTACGATGGACAAACAATTCTTTGGCTGTATCGCCGATTTGGCAATGATTCTCATAGAAGGAGGATAAGGTTTTCATAAGTTCACTACGTTCGTTTGAATCCCGTCCGGCGAAGGGTTTGAAGGTTTCTTGATGAAACTGGAGAATCTCATCGTAAGGAATCATGCGCAGCAACCGGCTTATATCCATGGTTTGATAGGAATGAACGAAGCGGGTCTTTTTCATCTGATAGCCGGATTGGAGTGCCTTAACTGCCTCTTTATAGGAAAGTCCGATATCCAATACGTTTGTATAGGGATTGCCTATTCCGAATGAAACGCTGAGCTGCGAATCCGTATACAGATTACTCGCTAATTTCTCAAGCTGCTGGACGACCGTTTGTTCATCCCAAGACGATTCACCCAAAAAGACGAGAATGCCGAACTGATCGTTCTTCGTGAACATGACGAAGGTAAGATTCAGTCTGGCGAACGCCTGTTTAATCAGCTCATAATAAGCGTCTCGTTCCGAGATGTATCGCTCTTCCTTAATAGGAGCTAGGTTCGGATTAGGCCTGGCCGCTAGAGATTCGTCCATCTTGGCAAGGATGAGAACCGAACTCTCTTGTGCCTTCAGTCCATATTTTTTGCCGCGATGGAGCGCCTCTTGTTCAGAACGAAAGAAACCCTGAATGAGATCGGAGAAATATTCATTCTTGTACCGGCGTGAACGCTCCTTGACCGCCTGTTTCTTGGTTAATTCCAGACCGATGACATTAACGGCTTGCTCTAACGCCAGACTGGAGAGCTTCGAGGTTGCAGGGCTGTCGTACATCGCAATCAAATAGCCCTCGTGTCGGTCGGTGAAGATGGGATGCAGCTCGGTATGCCTATATTTATCGGCAGTAAGCAGGCAGATCGAGGATGCAATCTGGAAGGAAGGGTACTCATGTATAAATGTCAGTATAGGCGCAGCGAGAGAATAGGGATCTATATGTTGTGCATGATGGGAGATTGCCGTAATCTGCTTCTTTGAGTCCAGCAGCAATACAGGTGAAGATAGCAGCTGGGACAACGTATCGACAATAGATGGAATGCCTTTTCCTTGCATAACCATCGTGGAGAATTGCTTGTGAATAGACAAGGCGTAGTGGAGCTCATCAGTTTTGTTCTGAAGGATGGAGCTGATCGAATGCTGGAATATTTCACCGAGTGTATTGTCGATCTCAGACAGTTCGATAATCGGGAACCCCAGCTTGTCGGCTGTCTCGAGCAGTTGCGGAGATAATTCAAAAGAGAAGCGTTGTGTCTTGATCGCAAGTGCCGCACATCCAATCGCATGCATATCCGCAATGAATGCAAGATGAGCATCGGGGCGGTCTTTCAGTATATAGCCGTTCGTAAGCAGCATATCTCCTGGTTTCAGGAATTGTACAATGTCCGGTGCATCCATAATATTAATGGATTGTACCAAGCGATTGAGGCCGTGATGCCCGGCGATAACCTTTGCTTTGGATAGAATGGGGATAGTTAATAAATGCTGCAGATCCATCTTCAACCCACTCGCTTTCGTAATGGTAATGTTATAAAAGCTAACACATAATTGGGTGGTCGTAAAGAAAAAAATAGGTCATCAAAACTTATACTTGACTCTGAAGTACAATGGTGGGTATTCTTTCCATACGTCAGTGATTAGGGGAATGGACCATGTTCATTTTAGAATTAAAACAATATCATTATCATGAAGAGCGTTAGTCCATTCCTTAAAAAATGGGGATGGGTTAACGCTATATGCGCTTCCCATCCTGCGATATACAATGCGCAGGACTTAGGTCTGGCGCGTTTTTTTATTTTGTTATAACAGAAATGGAGGAGTGTACATGGCAATCATGACGGATTCAAAAGGCAACATTCTTTTGGAATTTAATCCTATTGAGTATGATAAGCTCATTACAATGAAGCTGGATGCTCCACTAACCCATGCTCTAATTGTGGTGAAGTGCCAAGGGAAGTTCCTCCTTATGCATAATAAGTGGAGAAACAACTGGGAACTGCCAGGAGGTATGATTGAATCCGGTGAGAACGCTGAGCAATGTGTCATTCGAGAATTGTTTGAGGAAACCAATCAACCTATGGACACGGCTGAATTTAAAGGGTTAATGAAGTTTAAACTTCAGCCAAGTTTCCATGGACCTGAACGGACAGAATATGGGGCTCTGTTTATGGGAGAACTGTGCGAACTTCATGATTTTGTTGAAAACGATGAAGCTTCTTCAATTATTCTTTGGGATGGTACAGCGGAGATAGGTGACATCGCAGAAATAGATAGGAAGTTAATTGAGTTAGTGTGATACATGATTAAGCTAACTCAAATGATTGCATAAAAAAGCAAGGAGACAGCCGATCGAGCTGATCGGCTCTTTTCGTTATGGCTTAGGCCGGTTGAGTGCGTGAAACGTGAGAAACAAAATACCGCCACACAATGCAATAACGTTTAAAACGAACCAACAGGTTGGAGATAGCAGGGACTTTTCAGTGAATGATGCCGGTCTTACGTAGGAATTTAAGGATTTGTACCCAAAAGCAGAAGTTGTACCTTCACCTTGTGCAAATGATAGGTGTATCATTAACAAAACAGTTTTGTAAACGCTTACGAAAGAAGGGGGTACATATGCAGCGCTTATGGTCCAAATTCTCGCCTTTGTTTCGCAGATTTATGATTTCGTATCTTATTGTTCTCATGATTCCTCAAATTGCCGGATATGCCTCCTATCGAACATCCATTGAAGCAGCGAGGACCAGCTCGATTGAGAACAGCCTCAAATCGCTCAACCTGAGCAAGGAAATTATTGAACGAAATCTGATGCTGGTTGAGGATTTCACGAGACAACTGGCCATTAACCAGGATTTAAACCGTTTAATAGCTGATCCCAAGCCGCATGACGTTAATAATGTCTATGGTTTGAGCCGCATGCAGCGCAGCCTGTCCATGTACAGCAGTACGAATGATTATTTGTCTCATTTCTTCATCTATATCCCTAACTATAATGTCATTATTACGCCTACGACGGTTTACTACCGACCTGAACATTATTTTGCTGCCAACCGCCTGGAAGGCATCACGTTTGCAGAGTGGAAAGAGAACGTATTAAAAAAGCCGCATTTAAATGAAATCATTCCCCTACAAAATTATAAGAAGGAGATTCGAAGTGATGTGTTTGCGAACGCTCCAGCTATCACGTTTCTTCAGTCGCTTCCTTTAAACAGCTTCAACAAGCCGCAGGCTACCATTGGCGTCATGATTGATGAGAATCAGATGGCGAGTTTGACTCAACCTATTGTGGAGCAATATGGGGGGTGGACATTGGTGACAGATTCGAGTGGGGAGATTATTTTTTCGCGTGGTATAGATGAAGCCGAGGCGGAAAACTTGAAAGGTATGCCTGCTAACAAGAACGATGAAGTGATGCCAATGGACGACGGGCGGCTACTCATTTCCATTCACTCCAATCAAAATGGCTGGAATTACATGGCTGGCATCCCCGAAGGTGCGCTTATGGTCAAGGCCGATCAGATCAAGCAGGTTACCTTAACCTTTACGCTAGCAACACTTGGTATTGGATTATTGATTGGGCTAATGCTGGCTTACCGACACAGCGCACCGATTCACCGGCTTCTGTCGGTCTTCCGGGAACAGGATATAGGGCTGCCTGGAAAGACAAGCAACGAATATGATTTTTTGGCAAGCAATATCACCAGCCTAATTACCAATAACCATGTACTTAAAAATGCATTAAATGAACAGATTCCCATGTTACGGGATGGATTTATCAAACGTCTGCTGACAGGTGAGTTTTACACCATCCCCGAGTTGGAGGCGCTCTCTTCCCAGACCGATATACCTCTTCATACGAGCCGGGGAGTTGTAGGAATTGTGAAGGTAGACGGTTATGGAAGTCCCGATAGTGAAGAAATTATTCAAGAACTAAGCGTCGCGAGGCTTATCGTGCGTGAAGCTTTGACGACATGGAATTCAGATATCTTGATAACCGACTGGGGAACAGACCAGATTGCTTTTGTACAACCGCTTAGTGTTGAACCCTCGGATTTAGCCATGCACACAACGGTTTCCGAACTGAGCAAACAGATGGATGCAGTTTACCGGGAATACCGGGTATCGACCACTGTGGGAATGGGTGCTTCTTATGAGGTGTGGAATGATGTTGGCCGTTCGTTTAACGAGGCCAGGCAAGCAATGGAATATGCCATTCATATGGGAACAGAGCATCTGGTGAGATTCGAGGACACCGTCAAGGAAACCGAATTGTATTACTATCCGATGGAGTCCGAACAGCGTCTGCTCAATACGCTGAAGGCGGGTGAAATGGAAGAATCGGATCGGGTTCTGGATCAGTTGTTCCACCGCAATTTTACCGAGCGGGAGCTGTCTTATGACATGACACAGCAGTTCGTTGTGGAATTGAAGGGAACATTTCTGAAGTTGGAACCCAAAATCATGCTGGACGAAGCACTTGTCGATGAGTTTAAGAATCGGATTGCCGCTATTCAGGTAACGGACAGTGTTACCGTACTCCGGGACAAGTTTCATCAACTGGCGAAAGACGTCTGCCTGGACATACAACGCAAAAAATCCAATATGCATGCTGAAATTATCAACGAAACGATGGCTTTCATTCAGGAACGTTATGCGGATGCAACCTTAACGGTATATCGCATTGCAGAACAAATGGGTAAACCGGAAAAATATATCTCGCAATTATTCAAAGAGTATACCGGAGAGAACCTTTCCGACTATGTGGAGAAGGTACGAATTAACAAAGCTGCTGAACTGCTCCGTGAGACTGAGCGTACGATCGATGAGATTGCTCTAACTACCGGTTACAACAGCGCACATTCGTTCCGGAGAGCCTTCAAGCGAGTCCTTGGGGTCTTGCCTAGTTCATTTCGCCAGATAGAGAACAAAATGGAATGAAGCTGGCACAATCATGATTATCAAATCAAGCAGAAACATCAAAAAAATCATTACGAAAATAAAGCCATATCAGGCTTCTCAGCCTTTTTGTCCTTGGATCGTACCTCATCGAGTAAAGTGTACCTTTACGTGGCTAAGAGATCCCTCTTATGATTACGAACAAGAAAGCGCTATCAAAAAAGGGCCTTATTCATATAGGCTACCTCATGGGGGGATGACTCTGAGAACAACAATCTCGAATGGCAAAACGGTAGTAAAACAAGGCAGGCGGTCTGCAGTGAAGCTGGCCTTGTCCAGAAGCTGGAGGAGGCACTGGCAGCTCTATCTGTTGATGATTCCTCCTGTCGCGTATTTCATTATTTTCAAGTATGTGCCTATGGTTAATGCAGTGCTCGCTTTCAAGGATTACAACGTAATTAAGGGAATCTGGGGAAGTCCGTGGGTGGGCACCAAATATTTTGAGCTACTTTTCCAAAACCCGGCGTTCGCTACCCTGATCAAAAACACACTGTATATTTCGTTTTACAGTTTGGTCGTGGGTTTTCCAGTCCCGATACTTCTAGCACTGGCGTTGAACGAAGTCAAGAACGCGAAATTCAAAAAAACGGTACAGATGGTTACTTATGCACCTTACTTTATTTCAACCGTTGTCATGGTATCCATTATCATGCTTTTCCTATCGCCGCGGCTGGGCATTGTGAACACCATCGCAGGAGCGCTTGGTTTCGAAGCGGTCAATTTCCTTGGAGAGCCTGGGCTGTTTCGTTCGATCTACGTATTTTCGGATGTCTGGCAGAGCATGGGATATTCCGCAGTCATCTATTTGGCAGCACTTGCAGGTATTGATCCTTCATTGTACGAGGCAGCCAAGGTTGATGGAGCTAACCGATTTCAGAAAATGGTGAACATCGATCTGCCCGGCCTGCTGCCGGCGGCAGTCATTATCCTGATTCTGAGCGTTGGCAATATTATGGCCGTCGGATTTGAAAAAATTTATTTGCTGCAAAATCCATTGAACTTATCCGCTTCCGAGATTATCTCCACCTATGTGTACAAAATGGGTTTGCTGAATGCCAATTACAGCTTTGCTACCGCAGTTGGCCTCTTTAATTCGCTTATTAACCTGATTCTGTTGTTAACGGTCAATGCTGCTGCCAAGCGTCTGTCCAATACAAGCTTATGGTAAAGCGGCAAAAGGAAAGGGGGGAATCAGATGAGCAAGTTGCAGTCCCAAGCCGGTTCAGCGGTTAGTCAGAGGAGCACCATCAGAGAATCTTTTGGGGACCGGGTGTTTATAACCATCATCTACCTCATTCTGACGGTTGTCTTGATTGCAGTACTCTATCCACTGATCTATATCGTTAGCTCTTCTCTGAGCAGCCCGGCAGCAGTTACATCCGGGAAAGTCTGGCTGTGGCCCGTTGATATGACACTCGACGGCTATAAGTCTGTATTGCGCAACGATCAGGTTATCATGGGTTACGCCAATTCGTTATTTTATACCACAATAGGAACAATCATTAGTGTAGCGCTGACCATTATGATTGCTTATCCGCTTTCCAAAAAAACCTTTGTTGGGCGCAGCCCTCTCATGATGTTTATTACATTCACCATGCTATTCTCAGGCGGATTAATTCCAACTTACCTGGTGGTAAAATCCATGGGACTGATTGATACCCGCTGGGCTCTGTTGATTCCTAATGCCATCTGGGTGTGGCAGGTGATTATCGCACGTACTTTTTTTCAGAACTCCATCCCGGAAGAGCTGTCCGAGGCAGCAGATATTGACGGCTGCAGTGATATCCGTTTCATTTTCAGCGTCATTTTGCCGCTCGCCAAACCCATCATCGCTGTTTTGTCATTGATGTATGCCGTGGGGCAGTGGAATGCGTATTTTGATGCCCTGATTTATTTAAAAACGCAATCGCTCTATCCGCTTCAGTTGATTCTCCGCAGCATTCTGATTCTGAGTAACAGCACGGGAAATATGGATGTGGGAGAGATGGTGAAACAGCAGCAAATGGCTGAGTTGATGAAGTTCTCACTTATTGTAATGGCCAGCTTGCCGGTACTCGTCATTTATCCGTTTGTGCAGCGATATTTCGTTCAGGGCATGTTGATTGGCTCCGTCAAGGGCTAATTCACTACAATTATTCATAAGGGAGAGGGTCTATTTGAGAAAAACAGGGTCATTCGTACTTGCTTGTATACTGCTGCTGTCTGTAGTACTTGCGGGATGTTCATCCTCTAATGGTGGCAGTGGAGAAGAGGGGAGCGACCCTTCATCGGGGGACAACGTGACCATGAATGTGTTTGCTCATCAAAGTTCAGATACCAACCTTCAAACGAACAAGTTTACAAAAAAGATGGAAGAGAAGTTTAATGTGAAGATCAACTGGACGACGGTTCCTTTTGACGGCGCAGCTGAAAAAAGACAAATATCATTGGCTTCAGGGGACTACCCGGATCTGTATTTGCTCATTCCATGGGTGGACCGTTTTTCTCAAACAGACCTGTTAAAATTTGGCCAGCAAGGTGTTATTGTGCCGCTCAATGATCTAATTGAGCAATACGCACCGAATATCAAAAAGGTACTGGACAGCAGTGAGTATTATAAAGCAATGAATACTGCGCCCGACGGCAATATTTACGGTCTGACGGGCTTGAATGAATGTTTCCACTGCTCATATCCGAACAAAATGTGGATGAATACGAAATGGCTAGAGCAGCTGGGCTTATCCGAGCCTACAACGACGGAAGAATTTAGGGAAGTGCTAAAGGCATTCAAAACCAAGGACCCGAACGGCAATGGCAAAGCGGATGAAGTGCCTCTGAGCGGTTCCATTGAAAACTTCGGCGTGCACATCATTCCCTATTTGATGAACGGGTTTATCTACGACGATGACAGAACCTATCTCATTGCAAAGGATGGCCGGGTTGATACGGTTGCGAACAAACCGGAGTGGAAGGAAGGACTGGCCTATATCAAGTCGCTGTATGATGAAGGTTTGATTGACCCTGGTGCGTTCACGCAAAATGTGGGGGCCTTTAAAAAAATCGGAGATAATGCGGATGCGCAGCTTCTTGGCGCAGGTGCAGCCATGCACCCATCTCTTTTTGTAAATACAGCTGAGGGTGCTCCGTATGGTAAGGATTATAATCCGATTGCTCCTTTGAAAGGGCCGCATGCCAATTATGCGACCTATAACTATCCAATTGACCCTGGAGCATCGTTTGTACTCACCAACAAGGCAAGTGAAGAGACACAGATTGCAGCCATAAAAATGCTGGATTATCTCTATACACAAGAGGGAGCCATGAGTGCATATTTGGGTGAGGAGGGCACCAGCTGGCGCAAGCCGGAAGAAGGCGACGTAGCCCTTAATGATCAGGTAGAGCCGCTCTACAAAGCCATCCCCCTCCCCACAGGGGAGGAGCCTCGTAATGACAGCTGGGGTGCGCTGAGTCAGTATAATCACCACAGAGCATACCGCGATGCCGAAGTACAAGGCAAGGACATCTATGCAGGTGACGGATATGAGCGCCGACTTTATGAGGCAACACTCTTGATGGAAGGCAAAGAGCCCGAGGAAGTTTTTCCGCATTGGGCACTATGGGTGGACCCGGCAAATGCAGACGAAACCAGCATGATGCAGACGAACCTCAAGGATTATATTGACCAGAATGCCCTGCAATTCATCACAGGAGCAAAGAGTCTGGAAAAGGATTGGGACGATTATGTGAAAGGGCTGGAAGGCCTCAACATCAAGCGTTATCTGGAAATTATGCAGGCAGCATATGATTCTTCATCCATTTCCAAGTAAGGAGAATAGGTAGGTATATACCAATACTGGGCGGCAATTTCATCCATTATTATCAAACACGGGCCGGTTCGCATTCTTGCGAATCAGGTCCGTAATCTTTTATGGCAGGCTGCCAATCTTATTGATGTTTATCGAAGAAAATCTCCGAATACATGATCTTTTCGATTCTCATATCATGAAAGAGTATGGATCTGCATGAATACGTTATTTTTATTCTTTGTCGGGATGTTAATATGAGATTAATCTCTTATCATTCATTGAAATTCATAGTGGAGGTTCAGAATGAAAGAATCCAATCGGAAAAATCATCGCATGTGGTACAGCAAACCAGCAGAGATATGGAATGAGGCCTTGCCAATCGGGAACGGTCGGCTTGGGGCAATGATATTTGGAGGCGTAGCGGAGGAACGTTTGAAGTTAAATGAAGACTCGATGTGGTATGGGGGGCCCCGGGATCGGAATAACGAAGATGCACTGCCCAATCTGCCCCATATCCGCAAGTTAATCATGGAAGGGAAACTCCAAGAGGCTGAAGAGATGGCCAGCATGACGATGGCCGGGCTTCCTGAAGCCCAGAGACATTATGTGCCACTTGGTGAGCTGCAGTTATCATTCGGCAATCATGATGGTCCTGTTGAGGACTATGTACGTGAGCTGGATTTGAACCGGGGCATCTCCAAGGTTAGCTATAACGTTAAGGGTGTCCGTTATACTCGTGAGCTGTTTGCCAGCCATCCGGATCAAGCCATCATCATCCGAATCTCAACAGACAAGAAGAATGCCTTGTCCATGAAAGCCCGATTCAATCGTCAGAATTGGAGATACCTGGAGAAAACCAAGAAGTGGGAGCAGAATGGACTCATTATGCGTGGTGAATGCGGTGGTAAAGACGGCAGTTCCTTCGCAGCTGTGTTGAAAGCGATACCAGACGGAGGTGCCTGTCAGCTCCTTGGCGAGTATTTGCTGGTGAAGGACGCGAGCTCGGTCACGCTGCTGCTTGCTGCGGAAACGACTTTCCGCCAGGAAGATCCGGAATTATACAATACACTTCGTTTAGAAGAGCTCAGCCGGATTCCTTATGAAACACTGCTTGTACGGCATACATCGGATTATGATGAACTGTTCAGCAGGGTTTCGTTGAACCTGTCCAAACGTTCTGATCGTCATGATGGTCCGACGGATGAGAGATTACAACAGTTCCAAAGGGGAGAAGAAGACCCCGAATTGATCGAAACCTATTTTCAGTTTGGTCGTTATTTGCTGATATCCTCAAGCCGGCCAGGTTCCCTGCCTGCTAATCTTCAAGGCATATGGAATGACAGTTTCACTCCACCTTGGGACAGCAAATTTACGATCAACATTAATGCCCAGATGAACTACTGGCTCGCCGAAAACTGCAATCTAGCCGAGTGCCATGAGCCATTGTTCGATCTGATTGAGCGAATGCGGGAGCCTGGCCGAATTACGGCACGAAAGATGTATGACTGCCGTGGATTTACCGCACATCATAATACGGACATTTGGGCAGACACGGCCCCTCAGGATACCTACCTGCCAGCTTCCTTCTGGCCGCTGGGTGCTGCGTGGTTATGCCTGCATTTATGGGAGCATTATCGCTATAGTCAGAATATCATTTTTCTGGCAGAAGCATACGAAACGATGAAGGAATCGGCCCAATTTCTCCTTGATTATCTGATTGAGGATGCAGATGGCCGTCTGATTACCTGTCCATCCGTCTCTCCAGAGAACAGTTACAGACTGCCAAATGGTGAGGTTGGGGTGCTATGCGCTGGCGCTTCGATGGATTTTCAGATCATTGAGGCTCTGTTCACTGCATGCATTCAAAGTGCCGAGTTGATCGGAAGGGACCATACCTTCAGGGAAGAACTTGCTGCTGCTCTGAAGCGAATTCCCAAGACTCAAATCGGCAAATACGGACAAATCCAGGAATGGATGGAGGATTACGAAGAGGTGGAACCGGGGCACCGGCACATCTCACATCTATTTGGTTTGTACCCTGGAGAAAGCTTCACTCCAGAACACACGCCGGAACTTGCAAAAGCCGCACGT
This sequence comes from Paenibacillus sp. FW104-T2, assembly GCF_058789975.1. Taxonomy (NCBI): domain Bacteria; kingdom Bacillati; phylum Bacillota; class Bacilli; order Caryophanales; family Paenibacillaceae; genus Paenibacillus; species Paenibacillus sp. FW104-T2. The sequence goes on from NZ_JBYTCE010000018.1 coordinate 42,926, forward strand.
ACAACGCTCGAACGCAGATTGGAGAATGGTGGGGGGCATACCGGATGGAGCCGGGCCTGGATCATTCACTTCTGGGCAAGACTTCAGGATGGGCAGAAGGCTTATGAAAATGTAAGAGCTCTCCTGGAGCACTCCACGTTGCCCAATCTTTTTGACAATCATCCTCCGTTTCAGATTGACGGCAACTTCGGGGGATCCTCTGGAATTGCTGAGATGTTATTGCAGAGCCACACCGATGTGATCAAGCTTCTGCCTGCCTTACCAGACAACTGGTGTGAAGGGAGTGTGGAGGGGCTCAGGGCCCGAGGCGGATATACCATTGGATTTTCTTGGGCGAAAGCGGAAATTACTGAAGTCACCGTAAAAAGTACAATTGCTGGACTTTGTCAGTTGGAAGGTCCTGGCCTTAAGCCGATTTCTTTCAACGCAGAAGCTGACGGAACATATACGTTTACACCGACATCGTCTGAAATGTTGTCACAAACCCAATGATCGGATTAATAAATTGATCTGCTTCAGAAGAAGCAGAATATCCAGCTCATCGTGCAGCGGATGAACGGTAAGCGTGATCTGTAGAAAGAGTCAGAGTGTGTTTTTGTGAGATTTATTCTAATGTGACAGTAGCACAAAAAAAAGAGGCAGTCCACAGCGATGGTATTCGCGGGGCTGCCTCGTTTTGTTATAGGTTACAGGTTGTAGTCAATGCCTTCGCCAGCGCCTGTGCGGGCGTTAATGTATACGTGAGTAACGCCTTCACCTTCATTACCAATACAAATTGCATCGCCCGTTGACTAAATCTCTACGCCAATATTGACGAAAAATACATTAGAGGTGTTCAGAATATGTTGAGACTGGTATGTTAACTTCGTCTTAAGCGCAACTGAACCTGAGGATCAAATCAATAGGAATATAGGGGATAGTAGATAAGATGGAGAGAAGGATAAGAAATTCCGTAAAGGCCTTAATCATTGAAGACAGAAAAATGTTAGCAATTAAGATAGACGATGATGGCGATGCTTTTTATACACTGCCTGGTGGAAGTCAAAGTGCGGGGGAGACATTAACTGAGGCATTGAAGCGTGAAGTCGCAGAAGAAATCGGAGTAGAGATTATTCCTAATTCATTGGAATTTGTCATTGAAGGCGTATATGGTGAGGCATTTCACCGTGTGGATTTTGTGTTTTTAAGCGAATATAAAGGATTAACGGACCATTTACTTCTCCAAGGTGACAGACATCACGTCCGTTATGAATGGCTTGATATCGATAATCTGATCGGGCAACCATTGTATCCTTCCAAATTGCGAAAGCAAATTCAGCTTTTATTCAATGGAGAAAAAACCGAGATGTACTTAGGAAATGAGGAACCAGGTTATCCTAGTCTGTAGACTGAGATTATCGTATCTAACATGGTTTATTTATAAGAAAAGCATCCAATGGCGCCATTCGGCGAGAGATATCGTAAAGGGCAAGCTTTTGGCTTGAAATTAATAAAAGAAGGAGCCGCATGAAATCATGCTCGCTCCTTCTTTTAATATTCTATGGGTTCGGTACGATGAAGGAAACTGTAGTTCCTTCACCAGGTTTACTTTGAATCGTTAAGCCTTGTCCATACATTTTTTTGAGCCGTCGATCGGTATTCGTTAATCCCACACCAGAGGTCCCCGCTTTTTTATTACGATCTAATAGGGAGGACAGCTTGGTTTTATCCATACCCACTCCGTTATCATGTATGATGAATTGGATGTAATCCGCTTCTTTTCTAGCAGATAGAGTTAGCTTGCCGCCACTGGTACGGTTCAATATTCCGTGTCGGATGGCATTTTCTACGATAGGTTGAATCGTAAGTGGAGGAAGCTTAGCCTCCAACGGATCAGGCAGATTCCACTCTATTTCCAATCGCTCTCCAAATCGTTCCTTTTCGATATACAAGTAAGCTCGCAGTAAATCAAGTTCATGGGACAGAGGGACCTGGCGCTCTAAGTTCCTTGAATTAAAGCTTCCCTTTAAGTAATCACCGAAGGCTTCGAGCAGCGTAATCATGCGGTCTGGATCTAATAGACTAAGCGAAGCAATGGAATTGATTGTATTAAACAAAAAGTGAGGCTGAATCTGAGCTTGGAGCCACGCAGCTTCCATACGTAATTGCTCGTCTACAGACTGTTTAAAATGGATTAAAGCGCGAATTCTTGACTGAAGCTCTAACATATCAACCGGTTTTGTTAAATAATCATTAGCACCCGCAAGAAACCCGGTATGAATATCTTCTGGTCTGATTCTAGCCGTCAATAGCAGTATAGGCAGCTCGAAAATGGTAAACTTCTTTCGTATCATTTCAGTCAGGGTATATCCGGACATTTCCGGCATCATCACATCGGTTACGACCAGATCCCACTGTTGTTTATGGTTAATTTGTCTAAGGGCCTCTTCAGCACTGTTTACAGCGGTAACCTCATAGTTTTCCAGCTCCAGCAATGATTTTATAACCTTCAGATTGATGGCATCGTCATCCACTACAAGAATAGACCCCTTGATATGATCCACCTTGTATTTATTCTCTGAAGAAACAGCTGCTTCCATCGCTGCATCCATCACGTCGGATCCCAGGTGATTGAAATGAAACTCTATTTCTTCACCGTTCTGTACACCCTTAACAGCCGGTACGGCGCCTGCCAGAGGCAAGGAAAATGTGAAGACGGATCCTTGTCCAATCTTAGACGTCAGCTCTAGTGTTCCGCCATGAAGTTCTACTAAATTTTTGCTTATGCTAAGTCCCAGCCCTAAGCCGCTGCCTGGAGAAGTTATGCTGGAATCCGCTTGTTCATATGGGGAGAATATGCGCTGCTGCAGTTCTTCGTCAATTCCAATACCCGTATCTATAATATGAACATAAACAGCTTCATTCAGGATCTCCGCACGAAGAGAAACACAGCCTTCCTTGGTATATTTCAATGCATTGTGCACTAAGTTGAACATTATTTGGGTAAGCCGGTTTTCGTCAGCTGCTACGTTAGGTAATGTATCAGGAATCTCGTTCTGCAGTTTCACGTTCTTATCTACCGTCATATAGTTCAGCATATGGACTACCCCCTTGGCCACTGCTGGTAAAGAGACACTTGTTGGTTCTAGCGTAACCCGGCTATCCTTCAGTAGGGTAATATCAATCAAGTCATCAAGCAGATGTGACATGCGTTGGCCAACTTTGGTAATTAGCATCAAATCTTCTTGATCAGATATATCGAGCTTACTGCTCCTCCGAATGATGATGGATTGAGCCATATTAATGATGGCATGGAGCGGATTGCGAAGCTCGTGTGACGTATTCGCGAGAAATTCATCTTTTTGTTTGTCCACTTTCTTGAGCGCTTCCGCTTGTTTCTCGGCACGTATTGCTGTTTTGGTGAAACGTACAAACCAAAAGGATGCAAACACAACAAAGGCTACAATCAGGTCAATCGGGTAATAAGGCAGGTCTTTATTAAACCATGACTTGAAAAATCCGCTGAATACCATATTAAACGATACGGCAATACCCGCAAGTAATATCGAAGTGGCTGCTTCTTTACCAGTTCTCACGGCCTGTCTTGAAATAATAGGTACGAGTAAGATCGCTGTGAGCATAAAAATACCTAGAATCTTAGAGGTATAATCCAGCCAACTGATCGGAAAGAAAAGTGTAATGGATACATAGGTGTAAAAGATAATAGAAAAGATAAAAATCAGTCTTTTAAAGCTGTGTACTTTTAGCAGGTGCTTTGTACATAACACTAGACAAAATGAAAGAGCGGAGTATCCAATAATTCTCATACGTATCGCCCATTCAAAATTAATCGGTAACCACTGAAGCAGCATTTTGTCATCGTCTATTAACGTAACGATCAAGGCAAATAAAATAATTCCGGCAAAATAAAGAAGCTCTTTCTGTCGCTGCCCTACGAAAAGAAGAATAACGATATATAACATATGAAGCAGCAGAATTATACCGACTAATAATTGCATATTTTCGCTAAAATGTTTTTCATTCAGGACAGCAGAAGGAGTTCCAAATTTAATGGATTGAATGATACCACCTTTGTTATGATAGTGAAAATTACTGACATGAATGACGATATCCATGGTGGACTGCTCCACGGTAAAGTTATCTGTATAGGGTACAACCTTAGAGATCGTTCCAACCGGGTTGTCATCAGGATGGCCTGATTCGTATAGTAGGCTTCCATTAACATATAAGCGATAAGCAGTCTTGATTTCAGGAATATGAATGCCATAAGACGCATTAGATGTAGGCAAAAGTACACGAAGTCGATAAGTTCCGAAATTGGATTCTGGACTCGTATCATTAAAAGTACCGGGAACCTCTGTCAAATGAGCAGAATGTGATGTATGACTAAAGGATGTGCTTGGATGAATGAAGGTACCCGGGGTAAAGTTCCATTGCCCGTTCAGTGTGATCGTCTGTTGATCTGTAAATTTCCAGTGGGACAGATCAAGTTCTCCCTGGGCTGCATGTGGCTGATTAGGAGGGGAGAACTCCGTATACCAGAAAAACCTTACTCCAATTAAAGTTGCTAAGTAAATGAGGATGAGCCAAGCCATCCTGTGTCTGGATATGAATTTCTTAATAGGTGCGAAAGTTGGCAACATGAACAATCCTTTGTCATACGTTATAGTGGGCTAGTAAATAGGCCTCTCTTTTTGCTATACATTTAAAATGCGGATTAAGAGGGCAGTTGTTTCTCTTGCCATTCCTTAAACCATAGTTGAATATCGTTCCCTGGGAGAATATCGTATTCTTCTTTTAGTCGTGTCGTGAGTTCTTGAAAAGTTTCTATCGTTTTTTGTGGCTCGTTCAATTTGTCATACAGCTTCATTAAAGCAAACGAAGACTTTTCCTCTATTGAATAGAGGCGGTGAATTTGCAAGTATGTAGTCAACGCATCGCCAAATCTCTGCTGAGCTTCATACCAACTGCCAACACTTAGAGCTGTGTTTAGCCATAATTGTTTAAGCCTATGCCTTTCTGCCTCTGCCCACCAATAATCGTATTCCTGCAAATATTCACCCGTATAGCTGTTTAACTTCTCCAGATGAAGCTCCAGGTTGTCCTCTGAGATATCGATTGTCTGCATAGAGTCTTCCCACAGTGATACGTCCAAAATAATATGGTTCAGCTCTAATATATATCCTTCATTTGCACTCTTAATCTGAAATCTCTTGCCATATGCAGTAAGAGTTTTGCGGATATGATAAATGGTTGTATACAACTGTGAGTAGGCCTTGTTCACATCTGTATTGCTCCATAATAAATCAACGATAAACGATTTACGAACAAGCTGTCCCCTATGCTGAAGCAGGTACAGGAAAAGCTCCTGCGCTCGGAAGGTTCTCCATTGCATTAACGTAAATTGTCCAGGCGATTGTGGCTCCTCAATCATGACTTGTTTGAACATGGTCATCCTGAGAGGTTGATGGGGATCAGGGGTATCCAATTTGGCGGTACTCTTGCCCAATATCCGATTCATTGTTTTGGACAACCGGTCAAAGCGGACCGGCTTCACAATGTAATCTATGGCGTTTAATTCGAAGGCGTCCACAGCGTATTCCTGGTAGGCTGTAACAAATACCACCATCAGGTCAGGGTCATACTCCAACAAGCGTTCCGCCAGTTCAATACCATTGATCTCAGGTAACTCTATATCAATAAAGGCGATATCCACTTTGGCATGTTTAACGATATCCAGGGCATCGTATGGGTTTGTAAATTTACCGATAATATCAAGGCTGAAGTTTTCCATCTTCAGTAGTTGAAGCTCCAAATAAGACAACGCTAAAACTTCATCGTCAATAAGAATAGCTTTCATTTAAAAATATACTCCTTATTAGCGTTTATTTAGTTATATCGATTTTAACATGGATGTTGAAAAATGGAATAAAAACTCGAATGATGTAGCAAAGCTAGTCGTATATCTTGAGTGTCTTGCTTATGAATCGTTATGAGCAGCTTGAAAGTGAACCGGCGAGGAAAGTTCAATCTCTCTTGAATGAATAACGGAATGATCTCCAACGGCAAAAAAATTGATGATATCCTGCAAACGTTCGCTTAGTTTGGTTTCCCTTGTGACTGGCGGAACTGCATCCTCCATTTTGTATAAAGCAACCGTCGGTTTTGTCCATTGTTTTTGTCAAGCTGTCGAGACTACAATGTTATTGATAATGATTATCATAAATACGGATGTTACATAAGCCAGCTGGAGGAGGACATCAATTGACTGAGCAGCTTGAATTATACGATGTGACAATTATTGGCGGTGGTCCTGCGGGAATGTATACTGCTTTTTATAGTGGAATGCGTGATTTAAAGACAAAGCTAATCGAAGCGAAAGACGAGCTGGGCGGGCGAATGCTTATTTATCCCGAGAAGATGATCTGGGATGTTGGAGGGGTTACGCCGATCTTATGCGAGAAATTAATCGCCCAATTGGCGGAGCAGGCGAGGACGTTCGACCCGACCCTTGTATTCGGCCAGCACATTGTCGGGTTGGAGAAACAAGCGGATTCGACGTACATCCTGGAGGCGGCAACGGGGGAGAAGCACTGGACACGTACGGTCATTCTGGCCATTGGCCGCGGTATTCTGCGAATGGCGAAGCTGGAGCTGGAAGGGGCTGAGCGCTATGAGGTATCCAATCTGCACTATACGGTGCAAGAACTGGAGCCTTTTAGAGGAAAACGGGTCCTTATTTCGGGAGGGGGAAATTCCGCTGTCGATTGGGCCAACGAGCTGATTTCCATCGCTGCTCAGGTCACTGTCGTGCATAGACGCGACCACTTCGGTGGGCATGAAAAAAACGTTGTTCGAATGAGGGAGTCTTCTGCCGATGTGCTTACGCCATATGAAGTTACGCAGTTATACAGCGGCAACGGAAAGTCGATTGAACGGGTGACCATTAACCACATCGAATCAGGGGATTCACGTGAGCTAGAAGTAGATGAGGTTATCGTCAACCACGGACTGAAGTCCGATTTCACAGGGATCAAGGATTGGGGACTGGATATGGATGACTGGAACATATTTGTCAGCCCGAAACTGGAGACGAACTTGCCGGGTATCTTCGGGGCTGGTGACTTCGCCAATTACGAAAGCAAGCTCAACCTGATTGCAGGGGCATTTACGGATGCCGCCTTAGCACTTAACAGCGCCAAACTTTATATCGATCCCGAGGCGCCTAAAATGGCTTATGTATCGTCACATAACGAGAGGTTTAAGGAACGGAACAAAGCGCTTGGCGTGTCCAGTGAATAGCAGGGTCTGCTATGAGTAGACGGACAGTTACCTTCAGAGCCGTTGTGAAACTGCAGATCCTGAGCAATTGAGGAAGCTTGTCCGAATATTAATTCGTATACTGGTGGACTACAAGTAAATCAGAATTAAGCTCCTACGTTCTGTTGATGATGATGGTGATGAGGATGTAATACGGTTCAATTGATGGTAAATAAGCCGCTGATCAGCGGCTTTTTTCTTTTTAATAGATGTCTTCTATTGATTTTGTTATATACTGTCTGATACTTTTATTCAGAAATGTTGTTACCGAGGAACACTGCAGAAGATGGAGGAGCATTAGAAATATGAAAATTCTAGTATTGGGTGCAACTGGACGAGTCGGCAGTCAGATCACTGCCTATGCACTTAAGGATCAGCATCATGTAACTGTATTGGTTCGTCATCCTGAAAAATGCCAGGTTCATGATGAACATTTAACAATCATTCAAGGGGATGTGTTGAACCAAGAGGATATTATGCGTGCTATCCGTGGTGCCGATGTCGTTATTAGTGCACTGAACACAGATGGAACCAATACACTATCCGAAAGTATGCCGTTAATCATTGAAGCAATGCGGGAAGAAGGGTTAAATCGAATCATTACTGTAGGGACAGCGGGTATTCTGCAAAGCAGATTCAAACCAAATATTCTACGATATCAATCCAGTGAATCGAGGCGTAAATCCACCCGTGCTGCGGAGGAACATCACCGAGTGTACTCGCTGCTTCAAGAATCAACATTGGAATGGACGATCGTGTGTCCTACGTACTTACCGGATGGGGAACATTTAGGTGTATACCGTGTAGAGCGTGATGTTCTGCCTGAAGGTGGTACGGAGATATCCGTGAGTGATACAGCAGAATTCACCTATAAGCAAGTTAAAGATGACTCTTATATCAGATATCGTGTAGGTATTTCATATTAGGTACTGTCGAGGGACAAAACATATATCCTATTAGAGTCGCTATTACCTTAGCGGCTCTTTCCTTACTTCAAGGTGGAGATTAGAAATAGAAATGAAATTTGACTCAGAAAATAGTCACAAGCTTGGCTTGTCCAGAATGAACATGATTGGTGTCGGGCTTAAAGTGATTCGCGGGATAATGAAGAAAAACCCTGGAGGAATTGATGCAACTTCACTTTAAAGATGTATCTAATCAATTTTTAGCCGAAAAAAGTATCCATGAAAACGGAGGAACCAGTTCAGCCCTTTGTTTCGCTAGGCACATTCCCTGTATGTAGTCATATACTGACTTCATAATATTTGTAAAGGGATGGTGCAAATTGTATTACTACCACACACCAGCACATCAATATGGTGGATACACAATTGGACATAATCCATATTATTATCCAGCTTATACAGAAAGAAACAATCATTCACTAGACCAAGGATCTCAAATGGGTATGGAAAATACAGGGCAGCAAGTGATGCTTCTAAAGGATTATGGGAAGAGACCTTTGGTGGTCGATATCGAAAAAGTAACTAAGCTTAATAATAATTTTCGTACAGCTTTATGGACGGGGGAACACTTCCAAGTAACTCTTATGAACATAAATGTAGGTGAAGATATCGGATTAGAAGTTCATCCGAATACGGATCAGTTTATACGGATTGAAGAAGGTCAAGGACTGGTTCAAATGGGGAATCGTAAAGAGAATCTCGATTTTGTTGTGAATGCCTTCGAAGACTATGCGATCATGATACCTGCTGGCAAGTGGCATAACATAACAAACACAGGTAACAAACCACTTAAAGTGTATGTAATTTACGCTCCACCGGAACATCCATTTGGCACCGTCCATCCAACAAAAGCTGATGCCTTAGCTTCAGAATAACACACTATTTAATTGTTATATAAACTTATTAGAGACCGCTCTATTGAATAGAGCGGTTATTTTATTACTTACATTTGTACAATCAAGTTTAAGAATATAATCCATCAACTACCGACTTTCGTTAATTGTATAAAAAGGGGGGGCGGCATTACATTTAATGGTATAACACAAAGGAGGATCTCGATATGAGTACAAAAGATTCATCAGCCGTTTCTAATCAGGTGCGGGTATGGGAGGAACAGGTTGAAATTCCCACTTACGGGACGGGCAAACCTGACAAAAATCCCATGTTTCTGGAGAAGCGCGTGTACCAGGGGAGTTCCGGACGAGTCTACCCGCATCCAGTCATCGATAAAATCCTGGATGAAAAAGAATCCAAATCCTACTGCATGGCCATTCTTGAAAACGAATACATTCGCGTCGAAATTATGCCTGAAATCGGCGGACGGATCTACCGCGCATTAGATAAAACAAACAACTATGATTTCGTGTATTACAATCGTGTTATTAAACCGGCTCTCGTTGGGCTTGCTGGCCCATGGATCTCAGGAGGTATCGAATTTAACTGGCCGCAGCATCATCGACCGAATACGTTTGGACCTGTACAGCACACGGCAACGGAGAATGAGGACGGCAGCGCAACCGTATGGGTTAGTGAGATTGATCGCATGTACGGCACAAAAGTAACTACGGGTTTCACATTGCATCCAGGTAAGGCTTATATTGAAATTAAGGCGCAAATGTATAACCGGACCTCCGAGCCGCAAACCTTTTTGTGGTGGGCCAACCCGGCCGTGGCTGTCAATGATCATACACAGACCGTATTTCCACCTGATGTCACAGCAGTCTTTGATCACGGAAAAAGGGATGTATCCAAATTCCCGATTGCTACAGGAACTTATTACAAAATGGATTATTCCGAAGGCGTCGATATCTCCAGGTATAAAAATATCCCGGTCCCGACTTCTTATATGGCCTACAAATCAGAATATGACTTTGTAGGCGGTTATGACCATAGCGTGCAAGCCGGATTGCTGCATGTAGCCAACCACCATATCTCCCCAGGCAAGAAGCAGTGGACGTGGGGCAACGGTGAGTTCGGCCAAGCCTGGGACCGAAGTCTGACGGATGAAGACGGACCTTATATCGAATTGATGACTGGCGTATTCACCGATAATCAACCCGATTTCACCTGGCTCCAGCCGTACGAAGAAAAGTCGTTTACCCAATATTTCATGCCGTACAAAAACATTGGAGTCGTCAAAAATGCTTCCGTGGACGCGGCAGTGAATTTAGAAGTAGAGGAACAGCTCCGAGTGGCGACGGTTATGGCTTACGCTACATCGGTCTTTGAAGGAGCAACCATAACATTGAAGGGAAGTAAGCGTACGTATGTCAATGATACTGTTACACTTTCGCCCGAGTCGACTTACAAAACAATCATTACGTTGGACGATGAAGATCAACCGCATGACTTACTTGTCACAGTGCGAGATGCCAAGCAAAAGCTGCTCATCAGCTACAAGCCGGCAAAACCATCCATTGAACAGATACCGGATGCCGCCAAACCGCTTCCTCTCCCAGAAGAACTGAAGAGTACAGAACAGTTGTATCTTGCCGGTCTTCATTTGGAGCAGTACAGGCACGCTACGTTTGAACCGGAAAGCTATTACCAAGAAGGATTGAGAAGAGATGCTTCTGACATTCGTCTTAACATTGCTTATGGTACACTACTGCTTCGCAGAGGGGTTTTGGAGAAAGCGGAAACGCATTTCCGTAAGGCAATTGAGTCATTGACCTGGCGAAATCCCAATCCGTACGACAGTGAAGCTTACTATCAACTTGGCTTGACGCTCCGACTCCAAGAACGAAATGAAGAGGCTTTTAAAGCCTTTTATAAAGCAGTGTGGTCTGCAGCATATCAGGATAGTGGCTACTACGCATTAAGCCAAATTGCTACCGAGCAGGGCGCATATATAGAAGCACTGGATTTGGTAGAACGTGCATTGATTCGCAATACAAGAAACTACAAATCAAGGCTAGTAAAAACGGCGCTGCTTCGCAAGTTAGGTCGTTATGAGGAAGCTATTAGGTTTGCAGACGAAACGCTGACAATGGACATTGCGGATTTTGGTGCCCGATATGAGAAATTCATGAATCTCGAAGCCATGGGTAAAAGCGAAGATGCTCATCTAATGAAATCGGAACTCCGCCGGTTGTTGAGAGATGACGCGCATAATTACTTGAATCTAGCTTGGGATTATGTAGGAAGCGGCTTCTATGAGGAAGCTTCACGTCTACTAGAAGAAGTTTCATCCCATCAGGGTGGATCGGCGTATCCTATGGCTCATTACACACTTGCCTATGTCTATGACAAGATGGGACTCATTGAGAAAGCAGAACATGAACGTCACCTTGGAGGCACTGCTGCCCCGGATTACTGTTTCCCGAACAGCCTGTTTGATCTAAGTGTATTGCTTCATACAATCCATAAAAATCCATCAGACAGTAAGGCCCATTATTATTTAGGAAACCTCTATTACGATAAAAAACGAGCGGAAGAGGCCATAAAGCACTGGGAGATTTCCATTGGCCTTGTACATCAATTCGCCACGGCTCATCGCAATCTTGCGCTGGCCTATTATAACAAGCGCCATGATGCAGAGGCTTCACTGCAATCTCTTAACCGAGCTTTTGAATGTGATCCAAACGATGCCCGGGTGTTCTACGAACTCGATCAGTTGTATAAAAAAACGGGCGTCTCTGCACAGGAACGTTTATCGAAGCTTCAGAAACATATGCACCTGGTCGAGCAACGCGACGATCTTTATCTGGAATATATTACACTGCTGAACACGCAAGGCAACCATCATGAAGCACTGTCTTTATTATTAAGTCGCCGCTTTCATCCTTGGGAAGGCGGAGAGGGAAAAGCAACGGGACAATATACACTAGCTCTCGTTGAGCTTGCCAAGCAGGAGAATTCACGTCAATCCTATCAAGAAGCCATTTTGCTGCTTCAACGGGCGCTTCAATATCCGGAGAATCTGGGTGAGGGCAAGCTTGAAGGCGCGCAAGAGAACAATATTCACTATGAGCTGGGCATGGCCTATCAGGGACTTGGACAGCTAGAAGAGGCTGTGTATCATTGGAAACTCGCATCAGAAGGGTTGGAGGAACCAGCGAGTGCGATGTATTACAATGATCAGCCACCGGAGATGATATTCTATCAAGGCCTTGCATGGAATCAATTGAACCATTCGAAGGAAGCGAAGCGCCGATTTAACAAGCTGATCGACTACGCAGAACGACATCTGTTTGATGATGTGAAAATCGACTATTTTGCTGTCTCCTTACCTGATTTTCTGGTATTTGAGGATGATCTGAATAAGCGGAATCAAACCCACTGCTTGTTTATGCTTGGCCTTGGATTACTAGGTCTTGGGAACAAAGAAGAGGCCAAAAAACGATTTAATGAAGCGCTACTGCTGGAGCCTAACCACCAGGGAGCTCGAATTCACTTGGAATTATGTTAAGCATATAGGGATAAAACTCATGGGCAGCAGAGTTAAACTCAAGGAAATCCGGGACAATCCGTTCCGGATTTTACTTGTTTCCAGGAAACTTGGAGTGATTGTGGTTGTGAATTCATTTACTTACTGTGTGTAAATCTGGTTCATATCTGGTATAATAAAAATAATAATCAGGAAATACAATGAAAATATAGGTAAAATATAAAAAAAGATGAAGAGGATAGGTGGAACGGCCCATGGCGAAAATAGATCGTCATACTTTTCAGACCAGAACCAGACATATGTCTGCCGACCTGAAGCAAAAAATTAACTCCGGCTCTTACAGCCCGGGAGAATTTCTGCCTTCTGAGTTGGCACTAACAGAACAGTACAATTTAAGTAAAAATTCCGTGAGATACGTACTGGATGAGCTTGTACAGGAGGGATTGATCGTTAAAATCCCCAGGGTGGGCACGCAGGTGGCAAAGCCTGCTTCGAGGGAAACCATTCGTTTTGGTGTATATCCCTCACTTTATAAAGAAGCAGGGATGGAGGAACTCATTAAGCGATTCCACGAGAAACACCCACATATTCATGTGGAGACCATTGAGCTTCCTTATATGAATTCAGACAATATCGCCAATCTTGTCAAATTAGGGATTGTCGATGCGTTAACCATCAACTTACAGGATATGTACCAATTCCAAGAAAAAAAGTACCTTGATTTGTTGGTCGACCAGGATCGAGACGATACAATATATCCTTTTCTTACAACTTATTTTGAGAAGGAATCGGGTGTTTTGGCAGCACAGCCTTTCATCTATTCACCTGTTATTCTGTGTTACAACAAGGAGCATCTGAGAGAGAAGAGACTGGGGGAACCCAATAGCAGCTGGAGCTGGGATGAACTGGCGGCGCTGCTCAGAGAACTTAAGGCGCCTCATCGCTACAGTATCGCTTTTCAGTTATTTTCCATGAACCGGTGGCCAATTTTTTGGATGCAAAACGAGGACGATCTATCTTCGACGGATTCCAGTCCAGCTCAGAACGGAACTAGCTTTCCTACAGAAGGATTAAGATGGCTGAGGGATCTTGTTACGGAGGAAGGCATATTTCCGCTTGCCTTGGCCCAAGGTGAATTTGAAGCCGAGAAGTTGTTTAAGGAGCAGAAGATATCCGTCATGCTAACCACATATTACATGCTGAATGAGCTAAAAAATGCGGACTTTTCCTTTGATATTGCACAGTTACCACATTTTAAGAATGATAGGACACTTCTTCTGTCAACGGCCATTGCTCTCAGTGCAGAATCGAGCCAAAAGGACACGGCAGCCTGTTTTGTGAATTATCTTAATTCAGATGAGGCACAGACCTATATTAGGCAGCAGACCTACAGTCTACCTGCAAGCAGATATATAACCGAAACATGCGCAGTGGAGCTTAAAAACAAACCGTCCAGGTTGGAGCTCCACCGTGACTATAGTTCGAAATACATGACATATCGGGATCTGTCGATTTCCATGCAAACTCAGATTCGTTTCGGAGAAAGCCTGAAGCAGTACATGTCTTATTTAATGGATGAAGAGGGACTCGCTGAAGTGTTGCTTCCGTCTGAAAGTCTCAAGTTATAAAAAAACGAATAGAAGCTTTAAAAAGGCACTGCCATCAGGTAGTGTTTTTTTATTTTATATGAACTACAAAAGAACCAGTTGACAGAAAACGTGCCGTATGCTAATTTCTTATTGAAAATAAGAACCACATATGATCCAACTATGAAAGTTAACAGGGAGAGGTGACCGTATTCGGATGAAGACCGTGGCTGAATTGGAAGCAAAGCTTTCGGAGGCATCAGATCGGCTAATCAATGACTTACATAAAGTGGACGGGGACCTTCTTATCTTGGGCGCAGGCGGGAAGATGGGCCCAAGTCTTGCGAGATTGGCAGCACAAGCCATCAGAGCGGGAGGAATGAACAAGAAGGTGACTGCTGTATCCCGGTTTCAGGATCAGGAGGTGAAGAACGATCTTGAAAGCGCTGGAGTGAAGACGATTTCCTGTAATCTTCTAGACGATCACGAGTTCATGCAGCTGCCTGCAGCGGACAACATCATATATATGGCTGGCAACAAGTTTGGTACAACGGGCAGAGAGTATTATACATGGGCAATGAATACGTATTTGCCGGGAAGAGTGGCAGAAAAGTATAAAGATTCGCGTATCGTCGTTTTTTCTTCCGGGAACGTGTATCCCTTTTCCCCGGTGGCTCTCGGCGGAGTAGATGAATCAGTACCCCCGGAACCTCTCGGTGAATATGCACAATCCACTCTGGGGAGAGAGCAAATGTTTGAATACTTCTCTCATACGTATGGCACGCCGATGCTGCTGTACCGCTTGAACTATGCCATTGATTTACGCTATGGGGTGCTGCTCGAAATTGCCCAAAAGGTCCATGAAGGCAAGTCAATATCACTTACGATGGGGCATGCCAATGTGATATGGCAGGGAGATGCCAATGAGATTGCCTTAAGGAGCCTGCTGAAGTGCCAAAGTCCACCCGAAATTTTAAATGTGACTGGACCTGAAACCATGTCCGTACGCTGGGCAGCACAGCAGTTTGCCATTAGGTTTGGTCTTACCGCATCGTTTGAGGGAAGTGAATCCGAAACGGCTCTGCTCAGCAATGCAGCTAAGGCGTTTCGCGAATTCGGTTATCCGAGAGTAGGCTTGCTGGAAATGATTGATTTCATTGCTGAATGGGTTGAATCCGGCGGACCTACGTGGAACAAACCAACCCACTTTTCGGAGAGGAAGGGGAGGTTCTGAATGGACAATAAACAAGCTTCACTTACACCGGAACAGGCAGCTGCATTCCATGAAGGGTTGGTCATCCCCGCTCATCCGCTTGCTTTAAATGAAAGCACAGAGCTGGATGAAGTCTATCAGCGGGTGCTGACAAAATACTACATCGCATCAGGAGCTGGCGGAATTGCAGTTGGTGTGCATTCCACCCAATTTGAGATTCGGGATCCCAAGGTTAACCTCTATGAACGGGTACTTCGCTTGGCCGCAGAGGAAACGGAGCAAGCTCGCCTGCAAAGGCCCTTCATCAAGGTGGCGGGCGTTTGCGGGGATAGTGAACAGGCGAAGGAAGAAGCCCAGATTAGTAAAGCCCTCGGATATGATGCGGTGCTGCTGAGTATGGGTGGACTTCATGATTGGAGTGAGCAGGACCTACTTCGGCATACGGAAAAGATAGCTGAATTGATGCCGGTCATCGGATTTTATCTTCAGCCTTCTGTTGGTGGCCGCTGGCTAAGCTTCGATTTTTGGCAGGCTTTTGCTGAAATTGATAATGTCATCGCCATCAAAATAGCTCCTTTTAACCGATATCAAACGATTGATGTTGTCCGAGCGGTTTGCTGCTCGAGCCGCCGCAATGAGATTGCATTGTACACAGGGAACGATGACAACATTCTGATGGATCTACTTACAACTTTTCGGTTCGAAACGGAAGAAGGTACCATGGAAAAAGAAATCGTTGGCGGGCTGCTGGGTCACTTCGCTGTCTGGACACATCAAGCGGTCCAGCTGCTGGAAGAAGTGAAGCGTCTCCGCAAGCCCAAGGGATCACCGTTGTCACGGGACTTGCTCACACGAAACGTGGAGATTACAGATGCCAATGCCGCTTTTTTTGATCCTGCCCATCAGTTTGCTGGCTGTATATCGGGGATACACGAGGTTCTTCGAAGGCAGGGTCTCATGAGAGGAATTTGGTGCTTGAATCCGCAGGAGACCTTATCCGACGGGCAAAAAGAGGAAATCGATCGTGTACACCGCCAGTATCCTCACCTGAATGATGATGATTTTGTGAAGCAGCATCTGGATGAGTGGCTCAGGGTTGCTTCGCTTTCCCACACATGAATATCGGAATCATTGGACTTGACAGCTCTCATGCCCTGGCATTCACCCGTATTCTTCACGAAAGTCAGGAGACTCTTTTTGCAGATGTGACAGTGACGACTGCATATGCGGGCGGATCTCCGGATTTTCCAATCAGTATCACCCGTGTTAACACGTTTGCTGGCCGGATGACGAAAGAATACGGAGTGAGACTGATGCCCACGATGCAGCAAGTTGCAGAAAATACCGATGCCATCCTTATCTTGAGTGCCGACGGAAGGATACATCTGAATCAGTTCAAGGCGATCTGTTCTTACCGGAAACCCGTGTTTATCGATAAACCTTTTGCTTTGTCTTCAGCAGACGCAGGTGAAATCATCAGACTTGCAGAAGAGTTTCAAATCCCGTTAATGAGTGCTTCAAGCTTGCGTTATGCCGAAGCCCTGCCTGAATGCACAAGAGGAGACATCTTGGGGGCGGACGTGTACGGCCCGATGCACATCGAATCTACGCAGGGACATTATTTTTGGTACGGCATCCATTCGGCAGAACTACTCTTTCAAGTCATGGGCCCTGGATGCAGGGAAGTGACCGCCTTCTCTACCGATCATGGTGATCTCATTACCGGAACCTGGAAAGAGGGAAGGATGGGAACGATCCGCGGAATTCGAAATAGCCCAGAGAACTTTGGAATAACGCTGCACACCAGAAACGCTAACCAGCATGTCCCGCTTGAACCGAGCTACAAAGAGCTCCTGAAGTCGGTCATGAATTGGCTCAAAAACGGCGTGTGCACCGTGCATCCTTCCGAAACGCTGGAAGTCATCCGGTTTTTGGAGTGCGCAGAGCAAAGTCGTCTACAAAAATGCACCATTCTCATGGAAATGTGATCAAACCTTATACGTGCTTGACTCCTTGCTCTAGTGAATCAGATCCACCTATCTGAAGGAGGAATGTTTGATGAAGCTGAAAAAGAGGATTTCAATACTACTTGCGATCACACTGTTGACCTCAATCCTTGCCGCATGCAGCAGCGGTACAGACAAAGGCGGTTCGACGACCGCCCTACCGCCCCAGGAACCCGGACAGTACGGTGATACAGGGGGGCTTACTTTGCCTCTTGTTGATGAGCCGACGACCATCACGTACATGCTGCCAAGCAATGCAAAAGACCTGGGCCCGAGCAAACTGGTCGTCCAGGAGCTTGAAAAACGGACCGGTATTAAAGTGAACTTCCAAACGTATTCCCCACAAACCTACCAGGATAAATTAAAAGTCATTGTGGCATCCGGTAAGCTGCCGGACATTTTTACAGGGCTAAAACCGGCCGAACTCAAGAAAATCGGCAAACAAAACGGTGTGGTTGCCATCAATGAATACGCAGATCAGCTCCCTAACTTCAAAAAGCTATATATAGAAGAAAACGACTGGGTCATCAAATCTTTCGGCGATGAAGCCGGCAATATATATACCTGGCCTATATACAATCTCAATCGCAAAGTAAATCACGGATTCATGTTCAGGAAGGATATCTTTGATGAGCTTGGTATCAAGGAATGGACGAACACGAACGAGTTTTATGAAGCTCTGAAAAAAGTAAAAAAAGCTTATCCCGATTCTTACCCCTATGCATCCAAGAGCTTGGCTAATATCTTCAGAGATTGGGCCTTCGGCTGGGGACTCGGCAATACGGATCAGTACCCTGCCTATTACGATGAAAAAGACGGCACATGGAAGTACGCCGCAGTACAGCAAGAGCATAAGGACATGCTTGATTTCATGAAGAAATTGTACAATGAAAAACTGCTTGATCCCGAATTTTTGACAGATACTCAGGATTCCTGGACGACCAAGATGACGACAGACAAATCGTTTGTCACGTTTGACTGGATTGGACGCCTGGATCTCTTTTACAACCAGATCAAAGAGCAAAATCCAGACTATGACCTCAGGTATGCCAATCCCGTGGGACCGACCGGCAATATTAGAACACTGCCCGAGGTTTCAGATTTCAGCGTTGCTGTTGCCAAGAACAAAAATACAGAAGCTTCACTTAAACTGCTCGATTATCTGACCAGCCCATCCGGGAGCGAGTTAATGACGATCGGAGTGGAAACGGTGAACTTCGAATGGGGCGAGGACGGATATCCGGTGTACCCGGAACTAAAGGATCTTCCCCTTGTGGATATAACCGTGCTCGAGGATCGTTATGCCATGTGGCTCGAAGGAGCTTACCTAAGACCGGACCATCGAAGCATCTATTATCGTTTCTCGGAGAAAGAGCAGGAGGCACAGGATAAAATCGTGAATGAGGATCGCTTCGAGCCCCTTGATCCGATACTTAATTTTACGGACGACGAAACCTCCAAGATTGCCGAGCTGCAGACATCACTGCAAAAATCAGCTGAAGAATTCAACTCCAAATATATTCTTGACGCCGGCTACGGAGATGCCGAGTGGGAGAATTTCAGAGGTCAGATCAGTAAAGGCGGTGTGGAGGAACTGATGGCAATCTATAATGAAGCTCAAAAAAGATATGACGAATCCAAATAAATGAGCTTAAGACATGATTGAACTGGAGGAGGCGATGCCTGGAACGTTTCCTCCTTAGGGAAAATGGTATTGGAGGCGATAATCTTATGGCAGACATCGGCACGGAACATTCGGCAGCTTACCATAAAGAAGTGCCAAAGAAGAGCTTCAGAGGCCGGCTTAAACAGACGTGGAATCATATTAAGCGCGACAGGCAGCTGCTTCTGCTGTTTCTTCCTTGCATCCTATTTTATGTCATCTTTCGTTACGGGCCCCTATATGGATTGATTATTGCCTTCAAAGACTACAGTGTGTTTACAGGAGTGCTTGGCAGTGAATGGGTGGGACTGGAGCATTTCATCACGTTCTTTACGAACCAGGATTTTTGGCTGCTTTTCCGGAACACGCTGCTCTTGGGATTATATACGCTTATTTTCGGCTTTCCCTTTCCCATCATGCTCGCCCTTCTGCTGAACGAAGTCAGAACCAAATGGTTTAAGAAATCGGTTCAAACCTTCAGTTATTTGCCGGCCTTTTTGTCCGTGGTCATTATCAGCAGCATGATTATCGATTTTCTCTCCCCAAACCATGGTATTTTGAATCAAATGCTGGCTGCACTTGGTTTTGAGAAAAAATACTTTCTCGTAGATCCGGGCTGGTTCCGTCCGATCTATATCATTTCGGAAATATGGGCGAACGCAGGGTATGAATCCATCATTTATCTGGCAGCCATTGCGGGGATCAGTCCTACGCTTTATGAAGCGGCCAAGGTGGACGGTGCCAGTCGTTTCCATACGATCCGTCATATTACGCTTCCTGGATTGTTTCCCACGATGCTTATCATGTTCATCTTGAAAACCGGCTCCATGATTCGCGTCGGTTATGAGAAAGTGCTGCTGCTCTATAATCCGATGACCTATGACGTTGCAGACGTATTTTCAACGTATGTATACCGCAAAGGACTGCTTGAATCCAATTACAGTTATGCAGCCGCAGTAGGACTATTCGAAGCGCTCGTTGCAATGGTGATGCTGCTGTCCGCCAATGCGATCAGCAAACGGCTGGGAGGGAATGGCTTATGGTAGGTGAGCGCAAAATATCGGTTTTTGGTGTCTTGAATTCGCTGATCCTCTGTCTTGTTGCTGTAGCGACACTCTATCCCATTGTGTATATTACGGCCGTTTCTTTAAGTGATACAGCAGCGGTCGTTCAAGGTAAGGTGTTTCTTTTTCCGAAAGGGCTGAACCTTGAGGCTTATGTCGAGGTGCTTAAAAATGACACGATTCCAAGAGCCTACCTGAATTCTATTTTTTATACGGCATTCGGTACGTTTGTGAATTTACTCTTTACGGCTGTAGCCGCATATCCTTTGTCGCAAAAAGGATTTTTCGGACGCAAGTTTTTTATGATGGCCATTGTCCTCACCATGTTTTTGAATCCCGGTATTATTCCCACTTATGTGGTCGTGCAGCAGCTGGGGTTAACAGATTCGGTTTGGGCACTCGTACTTCCCAATGCCATCTGGACAATGGAACTGATCATTCTTAAAAGCTTTTACGAAAACATGTCTTCCCAGATACGCGAAGCGGCCCTGATCGACGGAGCTTCCGAATACCGGATTCTGTTCAACATTGTCATTCCCTTATCCAAGCCTGCGCTTGCTTCCATCGGACTTTTTTATTTCATGGGCCACTGGAACAGCTTTTTCCTACCGCTGATTTACTTGAACGATCCGGATAAATATCCTTTGCAGGTCGTGCTGCGGGATATGTTAATCTACAGCGCAGAAAACGACGCGGGACTTGTGGATCGTTCGGCCCTTGCCCCACAGTCTATTAAAAATGCAACCATCGTACTTTCTATGATCCCCGTTCTGCTCATCTATCCGTTTGCTCAGAAGTATTTCGCTAAAGGGGTGATGCTCGGTTCGGAAAAAGGCTAAATCGATTGAAGGAGGAGCCGTATCTAATGAAAATCGTTGCTGCGAAGGAAGGAAAGGTCACGATACTGGAAGCGGATATACCCGAACTGAACAAACGACATGTGCAAGTGAGGACCGAATATTCCGGCATTAGTCCGGGTACGGAAATGAGTGCGATTAAAAGATCAGGCGTATCCCCGGTATACCTTGGTTATAGCGCTGTTGGGATTGTGGAAAAAACGGGAAGTGAAGTCAGAGATATTCTACCGGGAGACCGAGTGGCTTGTTATGGTGTGCCTTATGTAAGACATGCAGAAATCATTTCGGTACCGACCAATCTGATAACCAAAGTACCCCAACATGTCAAACCAGAGGAGGCCGCATTTACCGGGCTCGGAGCCATCGCCATACATGCGCTTCGTACCGCTGACGTGAGATTCGGCGACAAGGTGCTTGTCGTTGGACTGGGTATTCTCGGTAATCTTGTGGCCCAAATCGCCACTGCTGGTGCATGTCACACGGCTGCATACGATCTGAGCAAAGCACGGGTTCAGCTGCTTCAGGAGCAGATGGGCATTCAAGCAGGCTTTTCAACTGAAGAGGAAGTGGAGCGTTTTGTGATGAACGAAACGGGAGGTTTAGGATTTGATTCCATCCTCTTATGTGCTGGCGGGCCTGGTGAAGTGCTGATCAACAAGTCACTTGAGTGGCTTCGTGACCGGGGAAAAGTCGTGATCGTTGGTGATTTGTCCATGGAGTTTTCAAGAGATTTGATGTTTCGCAAAGAAGCTCAGGTCCTTATCTCCAGAGCAGGCGGGCCTGGAAGGTACGATCTGCAGTACGAGCAGCACAATCAGGATTATCCCATCGGTTTCGTGCGGTGGACGGAAGGAAGAAATATGGACGAATACGTCAGGCTGCTTGCTGATAAGCGAATTACGGTAAGTCCTGCCATCACGCATATGTTCGCCTTGGATGAAGCATCTGAAGCTTATGAAAATTATCAATCCGATTCGGCTCAAGGGGCACTTGCCACGTTGATCAAGTATTTTTAATGCATGAAGAAGGGGAGATGTGTGATGAAAAAGCCTTTTTTCAACCTGATCACCATGTTCATGAGTTGTTTACTTGTTATTGTGATGTTTCCCGTGCAGTCTGCTCCTGCCCAAGCAGAGGAGTCCAGGCTTACTCAAAAAAACTTCGGCGACCCCGAAGAACTGCTTGTTCCCAACAATTACACGGTAGCTGTCTTTAACGGAACTGTAGGCTATGAGGATGGAAAACCAGTCATGTATGCCACGAGTAAAGGCAAGCCCGGCTTCCTGAATGTGATTGACCTCGAAGAGTACAAACTGCTTCGGACGGTTTCACTTGGGCCATCGGAAAGCTCCTGGGCGCATACCGTTGCGCCGAACGGTACGCTTTATGTGGCTGCCGAAGGATCGGGTGCACGATTATGGGAGTATTCGCCAGTCACCCATCAGGCTGTTCAAGTGGCTCAATTCGAAGGACAGTCTGTCTCTAATAGTATCACGACGGATGAACAGGGTAGAGTGTACGTGGGGACTTATCCGGGCGGCAAGGTTTGGCAGTATGATCCTGTGACCGAGCAAGTGAGGGATTATGGCCGTGTGATCGGTGCGCTTGATCAGGAGTATGTCCGCTCCATTGCTTACCAGGGGGGATATATTTATGCCGGTACAGCCCATGAACAGATCGTGCGTGTGGATTTGGCTACAGGTGAAAAAACGAATATTGCAGCTTCGCTTGCCGTCAAAAATGATACAGTATACGATTTGAGTACAATCGATAACCGTTATTTGTTCGCGCGTTATACGGATGGAAGTGGTGTACCGGGTGAGGGTTATATCTACGATACTACAACAGGATCCTGGCTTGATGTGGAGCTCCAGCAGGTAACCGGTCTTCACGCAGCTGACTCTGTGGATGGAAAGCTGTATTATATGTCCGAGAAAAAACTGAAAACCTTTGACCTGGCGACACGTCAGGTAGAGGAAACCGGCATGACCTATGAGAGTGGGTTCAGAGGGGCGGATTGGGTCGAGTTTCAGAACAATCCCGAGCTGCCGGGAAAAACGCTCGTTACGGTACGATATGACGGCGGAGTTGCCATGCTCAATATCGATACCCAAAAAGTCATCGTACAGCCACCAATTATTCCGGGATTGCCGGGAGTTGTTAATCGTCTCCAAAGTGTATCTGATACACAGCTGATAACAACCGGTTCACAAGCTAGATCTTCTTTGGTTGATTTAGAGAGCATGACGACAAAACCGTTCAGCATTGGTCAAGCGGACAGTGTATACCCGATTGGAAATAAAGTCTATATGGGAGTCTACCCGGAAGGTGGCTTGTACGTTTACGATCTCAATCAGGAACCAGGAAGCACAAATCCGCAGCGTCTCGCTGTACTTGGGAACGATCAGGAACGTCTTGTGCATATGTCTGAAGGGGACGGTAAACTGTTTATTTCGACCATTTCAGGATACGGGACGCTGGGAGGATCGCTTACAGTTCATGATACTGCTACAGGTGAAACCAAAGTCCATCGAAACGTGGTTCAGAATCAGAGCGTGCTTAGTACCGCTTATGTAGACGGGAAGGTTTTTGGATCTACAACCATTAGGGGAGGACTGGGCTCCACGCCGAGCGAGCAGGAGGCCAAAATTTTTGTGTGGGATGTTCAAAATGAGCAAAAAATAACGGAGTTTACGCTGGATATTCCCGAGCTTGTCGATCCGATTTTCATTGGGGACCTGTCTCTCGGGCCGGATGGATTGATCTGGGGAGCATCCTACGAATATATATTTGCAATCGATCCGGATACGTACCAACTTGTAAAATATATGAAGATTTATCCGAAGCTCTATTATACCCAGTGGCATCATCATCCGATGCGCTGGTCGGAAGACGGACTTTTGTATGTCCTGTTTAACAACAAGCTGACAGTGATTGATCCGGAAACACTGGATTTCAGAACATTAACGGATGCTTCTAGATTTGATCTTGGCATGGATGGGGACCTGTATTTCACAGATCTCGCAACCAATACGGTTTTGTATCGAATCCAAATTGATGGAGAGATTGTGGCCGAACCGCCAGGGATTCCTTTGCCGGTAAACAATGCCGGGTTGGAGCAGCCAGGAGAGAACGGAAAGCTGCCCGGCTGGACTTCATTGTTTGCAACAAGTGGGGATGTTAAATTTGAGCGTAGCAGCAACAAGAGTTATGCAGGTGATTACAGCCTGAAAACAACGGATCTTATTCGTACTGCATCCGTTGCAGTGCAGAGCGATCCAATCGCATTAGTGCCTGGAGAGGACTATACCGCAAGTACTCAAATATATATTGAGTCAGGCCAGCCTGGTTTCATGTTCCGATTTTATAACGCAGAAGGGCAGAGCTTGTCTACTTTGGAAACGCATCTGGATGAATCGCGACTTCACCAATGGCAAAAAGTAACTCTCCGCGGTACGGCACCGGAAGGAGCGGCTTATGCCAGACTAATTGCGGTAACCAGCCGCTATAATATCTCCACAGCCTACTATGACGATTTTTCCGTAACGGTTAAAGATAATACGGCTCCCTTGACTGAAGCTGCGCTTAATCCGCAGGCAAATGAGCAGGGTTGGCACCATGAAGATGTTTCGATTACGCTAAACTCGGAAGGAGCAAGCTCCATCATTTTCGAAACTACGGGGGCTGAGGAAATCAACCAGCGTGAGACTGAAGGCGGTACTACTGAGTTTACCGTAAGCGAAGAAGGGGTGACGGCCGTAACTTATTGGTCTATATCGGCTTATGGTGTGCCCGGGGCACCCTCTACTACCGAAGTTAAGATTGACAAAACGGCTCCTATCATCGAATTTTCAGGAAAATCCGTCTACGAGCTGGATGAGGAAGTTCGGATCGAATGCTCCGCTCAGGATGCATTATCAGGTATAGCTAAAAGTGATTGTGATGCTGTGCTTGCAGATCGCCCTGCCTATTTGAATGGTGTTGGGGAGCATTTGGTCTATGCTTCCGCCCATGATATCGCTGGGAACACGACAAATTCTTCTTTTTCTTATGAGGTGATCCTTACCTATAAAGGTATGGCAGGACTTATCGACAAGTTCCTCGCTAATGATCAAGAGCTGGCTGATCGATTGAAGGAACAATTGACCAAAGTAGAACGAGCCAATGAATCAGGTAATGAGGGAGGAAAAAAAGGCGCAATCAACGGATTTATCCATCAAGTGCAAGCCAAGATTGGCAAGGGATTAGCTCAAGAACATGCGGAAATTTTGATACAGCTCGTGTCACAAATTTAATTTTATTTGAATGAAGAGCTTTTCTGGGCCTGATCTCGATCATGCTTGAATATGTAATAATTAGAATAGTAAAGCAGAGGATAGTTAATTTGTTAATTGAAAAAGGACGTTGTCATAGCGCATGACAGCGTCTTTTTTGTCCTAATAATAAGGTGAAGTATAGAATTAAGAGTGAGTTAATATAGGAGATCATCCACTACAATGGATAATAATATCAAACAAAGTCGTTTGACTTTCATTTTACTATATCGTATTATTCTAATATAACGATACAGGAGGGTTAACTTTGGATAAACTCGGTTTTAACGATAGCGGTGATTTGAAGCAGTTTGAGGAACCTGCTAACTTACTGAAGGCCCTTTCCCATCCTATACGCCTGTGCATTGTGCGCGGGTTGATGCGTAAAAAGAAATGTAATGTTTCCTATATGCAGGAGTGTCTGGATCTACCGCAATCAACCGTTTCCCAGCACTTACAGAAGCTGCGTAGTGCAGGAATTGTTGATACGGAGCGAAATGGCCTAGAAGTGAATTATATACTTGCAAACCGACGTATTGAACAGATTATAACTGTTTTATTTGGAGAGGATGAATGTTAATCATGAGTAAGAAAGTGGTCATTGTTGGTGGAGTAGCGGGTGGTGCGTCAGCAGCTGCCCGCCTACGCCGGCTGGATGAACATGCGGAAATAGTCATATTTGAAAAGGGTCCCTACATTTCATTCGCCAACTGCGGCTTACCTTATTATATAGGCGGAACGATTGCTGAGCGTAACCGTTTGTTAGTACAAACACCTAAAGGAATGGCAGATCGCTTTCGAATTGATGTACGTACACAGAGTGAGGTCATATCCATCACCCCCCAGCATCAAACGATTCTAGTGAACAGCGAGGAGCGCGGTCAATACGAAGAAACCTATGACGAGTTAATTCTGTCTCCCGGTGCACGTCCGATGGTCCCCGATGTGCCGGGTATAGATAATCCATTCATTTATACAGTGCGCAGCATTCCAGACATTGATCGAATCAAAGATGCAATAAGTGCATCTAACAACGAATCATCAATCGTTATTGGTGGTGGATTTATCGGTGTTGAAATGGCAGAAAATTTGAGGGAAGCCGGACTACATGTAACGCTGGTCGAGGGTAACGAACAAATGCTAACTCCATTTGATCCTGAACTCGCAGCTGCACTGGCACAAGAAATGGAGCAGCATGGTGTTAATTTGCAGTTTTCCAAGCGTGTTAAGGGTTTTCGTTCACTGGAGCATGGAATCGGGGTCGAGCTTGCAGATGGTCACGTTTTAAAAGGAGATCTTGTGATTCTCGCGATTGGTGTGACCCCAGAAACCTCATTTCTGCAAAGCAGTGGTATTTCCTTGGGGACACGTGGACATATCATTGTTAATGAGGCCATGGAAACCAATATACCGCATATATATGCGGTTGGTGATGCAATTGAGGTCAGTGATTACATCCATGGAACCAAGACAGCGATTCCGCTTGCAGGTCCTGCCAACAAGCAAGGACGTATTGCTGCGGATCGGATTGCTGGCATAAATTCTACCTACAAAGGAACACAAGGGACTTCTATTATTAAAGTGTTTGGACTGACTGGAGCAACAACGGGCAGCAATGAAAAGATATTAAAACGTCTTAACGTGGATTATCATACGGTGATTGTTCATCCTGCTTCTCATGCATCGTATTATCCAGGATCAAGTGCAATTACTCTAAAATTGCTGTTTTCACCTGAAGGAAGAATCCTGGGTGCACAGGCAGTCGGATTTGAAGGAGTGGATAAACGCATTGATGATATTGCCGTTGCTATTCATTTTGGGGGTCATATAAGCGACTTGACTGAACTTGAACTGAGTTATGCACCGCCCTATTCATCAGCAAAAGATCCGGTTAATATGGCTGGGTATGCAGCAGAGAATATTATCGCCGGACGTGTCAAAACATTCACCTATGATCAGCTTTCTGTGCGCCAGCCGGAGCAAACCATACTACTAGATGTACGTAGCGAGCTGGAGCATCGTAATGGCCATATTCCAGGGTCATTAAACATCCCAGTGGATGAGCTTCGTGAGAGATTGCATGAGTTAAATGTCTCTAAAGAAATCTGGGTATACTGCCAAGTAGGTTTACGGGGGTATACTGCAACACAAATTTTGCGTCAGCACGGTTTCACCGTTAAAAATTTGAGTGGTGGATTCAAAACGTATCGCCAAGCGCAATTTAAACCAGCTCCGTATACTGGTCAAAAACATGAGCTTACAGATGATCAAAATCATAGCAATCATGTTTCTCATCTAAAGCAAAATACATTACATCAGGCTGATCAACTTTCTTCTCAGCCGTTGCGTATCGATGAAGAATTGGATGTTTGCGGATTGAGCTGCCCTGGTCCGTTAATACAAGTAAAGCAGAAGATGGATCAACTATCCGATGGAGAAACGCTGCGGGTAAAAGCTTCTGATCCAGGGTTTTACGAAGATGTAAAGGCATGGGCAGCAATGTCTGGTGCAGCACTCATACAGTTGGAACGTGGTAAGAACGGTATTATTGAAGCAGTACTAACCAAGCAGACAGAGCCGGTCAGATCATCCGTTTCGGAAGCTCAGAATGTTGAACCTGCCAGTACGATGGTTGTCTTCAGTGGCGACCTGGATAAAGCAATAGCCTCTCTTATTATTGCTAATGGCGCAGCTGCAAGCGGGCGCAAAGTAACCATGTTTTATACATTCTGGGGACTAAATATTATTCGCAAGCATCAGCCGGAACGGGTATCCAAAAACATGATAGGCCGTATGTTTGATCTTATGCTGCCACGTGGTAGTCACAAGTTAGGCTTGTCCAAAATGAATATGATTGGTGTTGGTCCTAAAGTTATTCGCGGCATTATGAAGAAAAACAACGTTGCCTCTCTGGAGGAATTGATTCAAACTGCTTTAGCACAAGGTGTGGAAATGGTTGCTTGTCAAATGTCTATGGATCTGATGGGTATCCAGCGAGAAGAGATCATGGATCAGGTTACTATTGGTGGGGTAGGTTACTATCTGGGTCAGGCTGACAAATCAAACCATAACCTGTTTATATAGAAGGGATATGCACTTTATATTAATTAAATCAATCATGAAGAAGTCTCTAATCGACCTTGAGGGTTTGTTCCCTCATGGTCTTTCTTTGTTATAAGACATGCTTCTGAAAGTTGAGTATGACCATCCCTCCGCTGAATATAAATATTTACCTCTTGCATAAAGAACATGTGTTCGGTTTATAATATATACAAACATACGTTCTTAAGTACAGGAGTGATTTCAGTGTTGACTAAGCAGCGAACCATTATGCTCATTGATATGCAGAGCTTTTATGCTTCAGTCGAAAAGGCGAAAATGCCTCAATACAAAAATAGACCACTCGCCGTTGCAGGCGATCCAGCAAGACGCTCTGGAATTATTCTTGCTGCTTGTCCATTAGCCAAAGCGAAGGGTGTATCCACCGCAGAACCACTCTGGCAGTCGCTTCAGAAGTGCCCTGAACTAATCATTGTTAGACCTCATATGCAAGAATACATTGAAGTATCCACTCAAATCATGTCCATTATTGAGGAGTTTACCGATCTGGTTGAGCCGTACAGTATAGACGAATTATTCGCTGATTTTACAGGGTCTATGCATCTGTTTGGTAATGATCCTGTCGATCTAGCCAAGCAAATTCAAGATAAGATCTATAATGAAACAGGGGTTTACGCAAGAGCGGGCATTGGTGAAAACAAAATCATTAGTAAATTGTGCTGCGATATGATCGCTAAAAAGGTCAAAGGGGGCATTTTCCACTTAAAGAAAGAAGAATTACACCTCCACATTGGAGATAAGCCCATCCGCGATATGTGGGGGATTGGCTCAAGAATGGAAAAACATCTGTGGAAGATGGGTATCCGAACGATTAGAGACTTGGCGAATACACCTCTTACCCAACTCAAGAGTAAATGGGGCGTGAATGGAGAAGTGATCTGGCGCATCGCCAATGGGCTCGATAACTCTCCGGTAACCGTCAACACACACAGTACACAAAAGGATATTGGCAACGGGATGACCTTGCCTAGAGATTACACAGAGGCTTGGGAGATCGAAGTGGTCATCCTCGATATCTGTACTGAAGTATGCCGAAGAGCTCGTAAAAAAGGACTGATGGGGAGTGTCATTTCCGTGAGTGTGTCTGGAGCAGATTTCGACCATCCAACAGGCTTTCACAGGCAGGTAAAACTGTCTGATCCAACAAACATAACCGTTGATGTGTGCAAGATCGCCAAACGCATATTTCATCAACACTGGGATGGGCAACCGGTGCGCCGTGTAGGCGTATCCCTTTCTCAATTATCCGACGCGGATACATATCAACTATCCTTCTTTGATGATCAGGAGCACAAACGGGCTATTGATCAGGTGATGGACGACATTAAGGATCGATTTGGCGACATTGCCATACTTCGAGCAAGCTCCATTACAGCTGCTGGTCAAGCAATAGATAGAGCATCTAAAATTGGGGGGCACTACAAATGAGCAAAAAACTTGAGGCCAATGGATTATGGGAATCGAGCCGTATGATGCTTCCACAACATAAAGAGCGAATCATACAGCATCGTACTCAAATTCATGTTCAAGCCAAACCGCTAATTCATGAAGATGAGTGGGAGATCATTGCTCAAAATGTAGATATGTCGCTCAACTATACTTTACAAGCCACCATTGAAGTGTTTAATGAGTCGGGCAATCGATATATACACGGAATCGTTACTTCAGTCAGTACCGTTGGAAAGAAAATCAAAATTGAAATGGACAATGGATTTGAATGGGTCGATTTTGATCAATTGGTCACGGTCAAACTTGAAGAAGGAGGCGTGTACGGTGAAACAGACTTCTGAGGAACTTGCACTCGTGAAGAGGCTGGTAGAGCTTCCCTATCTGTTAAGTGCTCTGGAGGTAGATAAGCATAAAATATACGCTTCAAACTTTAAGATGAAATCGGTGTATGTTGATTACTTAGACGGTACCCAAAAGAAAATTGCCTTAGAGATGTACAAATCGAAACAAAGCTTAAAGGAGCACCATATTAAAATCATTGATGAACAGAGATCCGAGCTAAGTCTAACGGTAAATTATTCGGTGAGAGGTTACATTCATAAAATGACATTATTATGGAGTAAAGTGAAAGTGGATGTTACCTTAATGCTTACGGAGCATATGAACGTTGATATTACTGAATTGTCCAAATAACACTAGAGTTAGAGCAGAAGGCGGTATATAACTGCAAAGGATGGACCATAATGCAGTTATAACCATTGTTTTCTTCTCCCGAATGGGTAAACCGACCTTTGAAATTTGAGGGTCGGTATTTTTGTCTGCATTTTTGAATGCCGAATCCAATCATTTCTTCAACATCCTGAAACTTTTCAACAAAATGTGACCAAATGCCGTCCTTAAGAGTGTTAGAGGTATAAAGGAGGGCTGAACAACCATGCGGCGATCCGTGCCCCAACCGGGCGATCATGTGATGGACATATATGAGACTTATGCCGATACTCTGTTCCGAATAGCCATGGTACACCTTGGTAGACGAGAGGACGCGGAGGAAGCTACTCAGGATACCTTCATCAAGCTAATGGAAAAAGCCCCTGCGTTCAACGATGCGGAGCATCAGAAAGCATGGTTGATCCGAGTCATCACCAATCACTGCAAATCCTTATTAGGTAGAGGCTGGCGCAAACGGGAGGTCAATCTGGAGGGAGCAGAATTTCTAACCACAGATGACCCTGAAGATCGGGTGCTCATCGAACTCGTGCTGTCATTGCCCGTCAAGTATAGAGCGGTGGATCAGATGAAAACAAATGACCAAATGAGAAAACGCATGGAGAACATCTCCAATGTGCGGCACCATAAACAAAAACGCCAACGCAGGCCTCTTTACATTGCAGCGAGTGTTGTCATTGCTGCCAGCATCGGACTGGCTGTTCCGAGCTTATGGCAGCAGTGGAACGGTTCGACACAACCGGGGACACAAATGGCATCGAACGTTACATATGACCCGGTAGTGATTCCGAAGACGGAACTCCCCAATTCAAATAGCAGCGGTCCAAAGGCAAATATGCTTCAACTGGTTGTATACCAGGGGCATGTCTATACGCAGTCCCCGACATCGCTTAACGGTGAGGATGCGCTGGCATTGCGCGGAGAAAAACTGGGTACTACAACGGGTGGCATTCATGAGTTGAGTAGTCAGGATGAATATAAAGAGCTGGCTTCCAACATTGGTGAAGCGGATATCTATATGGTAGATGGCTACGATAAGGACTTCCGAATCATGTCAACCACTGAAATGGATGGTCAGGTGCAAGAAACGACAATGCTCTGTACTCCGTAGAAACGAACGATGGAAATAAGGCCAAGATCAATAGTTATTCAGCAGCGGACAAAAAAACCATTCCCATTGACGATACCTCTTGAGGCGTAGTATTATTTTACCAATTTAGCTCTGTGGGAGGAATCGGATGTCTACGATTAAGGCCATTGTACTGGACCTGGACGGAACTTTGCTCAGAAGTGATAAATCGATATCTCCCAGAAATGTTCAGGCTGTTAAACGATGTTTTGATTCGGGAATACATATTATCGTTGCCACGGCAAGGCCGCCTAGAGCGGCAAATCAATTTGTGAAGCAGTTTCCTTTTGTAGATTACATGATTTATTACAATGGCGCTTTAGTTATATGCAAATCCAAACAAAATGAGCTCCATATTCCTATCCCTTTGGAGATCAATCAACAGATTAATACATTCATCGAGTTAAACATGCCTCAATCCATAATCTCATACGAGGTTAATGATTCATGGTACACAAGTAGGCCAGTTCTGGACTCGCAATGCGCTCAATTCGGTATCCGTCCGAATGATCTGAAACCTCAGGTTGTTGACCAACACTATATAGACTCTCTATCCCCAACCAAAATATTAGTTTTAGGTTGTAACACATGGAAGGATCTTAGCGAGCAATTTGGTGATCATGTGAATGTCATCGCAACGGATGGGGGAGCATTAATCCAAATCATGCATAAAACAGCTTCAAAGGAAAAAGCCTTGGAATGGGTGTTAAGTGAAATTGGGGTAAATTCAGAAAATGTGATGGTGTTTGGGGATGATTTTAACGATGTAGGCCTATTCCATCTGTCCGGATTTCCTGTAGCCATGGGGAACGCAATCAATGAACTGAAAAAATGCGCAGTTTACATAACCGATTCAAATGATAAAGATGGTGTGGCTAATGCCATTGGAAAATTTGTGATATAACCCACTACAGTGAAGCAATTGACAAGCTGGAAACGTCAGCCTTGATACAACTTCTCTATATGTGTGAATGAGTTGCAGAAGAACAACAGGTAGGTGTGAAAAGCAAATGGTGCCCGAGCAATCAATGGTCTCGGTATGGTCCTATGGCAGGGCGCACTTGCTTATAAACTTTTTACTGGGGAAGACATGCCAATTGCAGAGGTTAAAGAAATCGTATTTGGTAAAGAAGTATAAAAAGAGATCAGGGTAAGTCATTATTTCGTAGACCAATTGTCTAGGAACAAGAAGATGGTCCCATCGAAGCCGCTATTATTAGCGGCTTTTTTGTTTTTAAGAAACTTCGTTTAGGTCCCATGCAGTGGGTAAGAAGCGTGTAAAAGCGTGTACCTTTTGCCGAAATGGAAAAGAACGTTAGGTCATTGCTAACCAGACCTCATCGAAATGTTTCATTGACTATCCAAAAAGAGAAGAGTACATTTGGTTTTATGCTAAAAGGAGAACTAAATGTAGGAAAGAGGATCGTGCTATGCGTTTTATGCGAAGACTAAATGACATCAGACTTAAAAGTAAGCTGTCCTTGATATTTATAACGGTGGCTGTACTTCCGCTTTTAATAAGTGGTATCTATCTAACAAGCAAGTTGAGGGAAGTCATGATCCTGAACGCCTTTGAGCAAGCAACGAATAACGTAGAACGTGTCCAAAAAAGAACCGAGGAGGTCATCAATGTTGCCATAGATATTTCCTATCAACTCTCCAATGATAACCGGATGAAGTCCATAGTAAGCCGAAGCTATGAAAGCTATAACGAAATTATTCAAACCTATCGTCAATACACGGACATTCGAGATTATATGCGGCTGTATAAAGAGATTAAGTCAATCCGGTTATACACGGACAATCCAACCATGCTTAATAACTGGGAATTTATGCAGCCAGATGACCGAACAAAAGAGTCTGATTGGTTCAAGTCTGCCTTAAGTCAAAAGGGGCTGGCTGGTTGGGGCTATATTGAGGATGAACGTGATCAAAAAAATTACCTGAGCCTCGTTCGAAAAATCAATCTGGATGATCTGAAAAATGAGAGTGTTTTGGTTATTAACGTGAATTCCGATTTGCTGAATTCGATTCTATCTCAGGAGACATTTTCCACAATGATTGTGGATGATAACAACCATATTGTTGCGGCCAATCGGCCAGATCTTTACGGTAAGAACCTCGCTTCTGTACACGGGGGGAGCAACATGATGTCTCAAACCCAGGGCAGCTACGAAGCTGTCATGGATGGAAAGAAATCCAAGGTGGTCATAGCCAATGTAACTCCTCAAAACAGCTGGAATGGATTTCGCATTATTTCCGTTTTTACGGTATCGGACATTCTGCAAGATGCAAACGCTATCATACGTTTAGCCACTTTGGTGATAGGTGGATGTCTAATCATTGCAATAGTGCTTGTTTATATTTCCGCATCCTTTATAGCAAGGAGATTGCTCCGACTCAGTAAACATATGTCCCGAGTAGGCACGGTATCCTGGGATACATACCTGGACCTCGACGGAAAAGATGAGATTGGACAACTATCTCGGCAATTCAATGATCTGGTTCACCGGATCAGTGAACTGATGTTTGAAGTGGAAGAAAGCAATCAGCAGAAACAGTTATTATTACAAAAACAAAATGATATCAAATTCAAGATGCTGGCAAGTCAGGTGAATCCCCACTTTCTGTTTAATACACTTGAATCCATCCGAATGGAAGCTCATCTTCGCGGGGAAGAGGGGCTGGCCCAAGCCGTATGGCAGCTAAGCATGTTGCTCCGAAACAGTTTGGAGGTCGGAAGCCGTCAGATTCCGTTATCGGATGAGTTGAATATGGTACGTTGTTACTTGGAACTACAAAAATTTCGATATGAAGACCGGCTTCAATACAGTATGGAAATCGATCCGAAAACCGAACAGATAGAAATCCCACCGCTGATCATTCAACCTTTGGTTGAAAATTCGATCGTCCACGGGCTAGATCGCAAAGAGGGCCCAACGCTAATCACTATTCGGACTAAGTTTGATGATCAGGATATGCTTTTGATCGAAATCCACGATGATGGCGCAGGTATTTCACCCATGAAAATGAGCCAGCTAGAAAAACAGTTAACGGGCTCCGATGAGTCAGGGGATCGTATTGGTCTTCGTAACGTAAATGACCGATTGGAACTCACCTACGGTACAGCTTCAAGGCTCACCATCAATAGCATAGAGAAGAAAGGCACCTGTATCACATTTTGCATACCGAAGGAGGGTCGAACTTAATGTTTTCAGTGATCATTGTTGATGATGAACCCAAACTACGGTTGGGGTTGCAAACGTTAATACCTTGGAAGGAATTGGGGTTCGAAGTGATTGGAACAGCAGCTGGTGGGAATGAAGCCCTTCGTATATTTGAAAAAACGATTCCTGATGTATTGTTGGTGGATATCCGTATGCCGGGAATGGACGGACTTGAACTCCTTCAGCAAATCCGCCACCGCGGCTGGCCCAGTCATGTCATTATTCTCAGTGGTTACGCGGATTTTGAGTATGCACGCCAGGCCCTTCAATTCGGCGTCGATGCTTATCTGTTGAAACCGGTGAACAAGGAAGAACTGTCGGCATCTCTCCAAAAGATTCACGAACAGCTCTCGAAGGTGCACGAAAAAAGCCTGTTACAACAAACAAATACGCCAGAATGGATACTTTACTCATTACTAACCGGTAAACATGCGTTAGATGATTCCCTTCTGAGTGAATGGTCAAACTCATTTGAAGTGAAATGGACAACCTATCAAATTGTTTTAATTGCCTTCTCTGCCCTAGACCAAGAAGAAAGCGAACAAATTCAGAATTTCAAGGATGTGGTGAGCAGAACCTATGCTTCCGGACGTCAAGGAGTCGTATTATATTTCGCTCCATACATCGTTCTGCTGCTTGGCAGCTCTCCTGTAAGCGAAGCAGGGTGGAGTGAACTCTATAAGAACCTTCAACTCTTATCCGGAGAGCTTCGATTCGAAATGGACGTAGCGTTGGGTCAGCCTGTTCGGTCACTAGATGACATCATTCATTCTTTCAAAACGGCACGATCTCTTTTGGAACATAGTTTCTTTTACGATAGGGGAAGGCTCCTGACCGAGGAAACACCAGAATCTTATCGACAGGAAACGGATCAACATTCAGGATCTTCCCTATCCAGTAAAGAAGAAGAGGCCTTCAGGCTCCATTACCTGGTCGATGTTGGACATGCAAGTGCGATCTCTTCTTTTTTAAACGAAATAGCATGGCAGCAAGTAGCTGCTCAAGCAGAGGAAAAGCATATTCGTGACCGCTTCTTCTACCTGGCCAATGAAACGGTTCGAAAAGTCCATCCACGTGTCTGGTCTATGAGTGGTTATCCAGGCGAGCCGGCCCAATTTCTTGCTGAAGTATATCATTCCCGTTATATGCGGGATCTCGTTGACCGAATATCAGTTGTCATGGAGAGGCTGGCTCAATGTGCAGATTATAACAGCAAGGACAATGAAATGAAGCGATTGCTGGATTATATAGATCGCCACTATGGGGATAACCTAAAATTGGAAATGCTTGCCGTCTTGTTTAACTACAGCAGCTCCTATCTGGGTCAACTTTTCAAAAGTTATACAGGAGAATATTTTAACGCATATCTTGACCGGATACGGATCCAAAAAGCGAAGGAATTACTGGCTCAGGATATGAAGGTTTATGAAGTCGCTGAAAGGGTAGGATATTCAAACGTCAATTATTTTTATAGTAAATTTAAAAAGCTGGAAGGAATATCACCTTCCTTTTATCAGAAAAAAGAATGAGCAAAACTCCTCTACTAATGGAATTAACGAATAGTAGGGGAGTTTTCTGTTTTTCGTATGGAAATGAAATGAGGGTTTCTGAAAACATAAATGATTTTAGAATGAAAGGATCTGAAATTTGTGATATGTCCTGGATGTCCCTGTGCCAATATAGTGGATACGAAAGGAGGGAATACAATCATTTGAAAGCGATAACAGAAATGCCATGAACAGAGGGGAGGCAATAAAATGAAGGGAAAATCAGGTTCACCTATTAGATATTCAACATCATATAAAACCTGTTTTATGTTTGGTTCGGCCATTTTCGTTCTGTATATTCTCATGTTGAGTTTTACTCATTCCAGGGTGGAAGCCGCTATTACGGTACCGGGATTTGTTGTTGAAACCCATACTACTTCCGATCAAAATCAGGCCATAATTGCCACATTCAAAGATGCTTCAATCGAAGGGTACGGGATTAGGAAGCGCGATGAGACAGCAGCCAAAGCGGAGGACGATCTCTACGATGGCACAGGTTATATCTCTTATTTTTTTGAAGAGGATGAAAAGGCCACAGCTCAGAAGGGAAGCGCTACATTCCAGGTTAAAGCACCGGAAAATGGGCTTTATGAGTTAAGTTTGGGATACTACATCCCAGAAGGAAATGGGGATAAAGCGACTTCCATCCAAGTAAATGGTTCGGGAGCCGGGGAGCTGACGCTCAGTGCGCCAAAGCCAGGGACGGTTCGAGCAGAAAAAAAGATGACAAAGGTGCTTCTGAACAGCGGTAACAACTCCATTCAAATATTAAGGGGGTGGGGGTACTATGGCATTGAATATATCAAGCTTGAACGTGTAGAACCCCGCATAACCACGCAAAAAACAAAGATGGATCCCTTAAGCAATTCCAAAGCATCCCCGCAAGCCAAAGCATTAATGAAATTTATGACCAACCAGTATGGAAAAAAGATTATATCAGGGCAGCAAACCCTAGAGGACGCAGCGTGGATCTACCAGCAGACAGGTAAGTACCCTGCACTGGTTTCCAGTGATTTAATGGATTATTCTCCATCCCGTGTGGAAAACGGAAGCACCTCGAATGAGGTAGAAAAAATGATGGAGTGGTACAAGCGTGGAGGCATTGTCTCCTTAAGCTGGCACTGGAATGCGCCGAAAGGGATCGGCGGCAATGAACCAGGCCACGAGTGGTGGCGGGGGTTTAATACAGAATTCACTACCTTTGATGTAGAATATGCTCTCAATCATCCGGAATCGGAAGATTACAAGCTTTTAATCCGGGATATTGATGCGATCGCTGCTCAATTGAAACGGCTGCAGGAACACCATATTCCCGTACTTTGGAGACCGCTGCATGAAGCGGAGGGCGGCTGGTTTTGGTGGGGAGCCAAAGGTCCTGAACCTGCCAAAAAATTGTATAGATTAATGTACGAACGATTGACGGAGAAGCATGAGTTAAACAATCTCATTTGGGTTTGGAACTCTGTTAAGGAGGAGTGGTACCCGGGAGATGATGTGGTGGATATGGTAAGTGTCGACATTTATAATCCACCCGGTGATCACAGCCCGAACATTGCCAAGTACGACGAGCTCTTGTTTCTGAGCAAGCATAAGAAACTTGTGGCACTTGCCGAAAATGGGCCGATTCCCGATCCTGATCTGCTGCAGACGTACGGTGCACATTGGAGCTATTTCAATACATGGACTGGCGATGTTCTGCGTGATGGAAAAACGAATACAAAGGAACATTTGAAAAAAGTCTACAATCATGACAACGTGATCACATTGGATGAACTTTCCAAGGGATTGTACGGCAGTCCGAGATGGAAATAACATCCATTTTATTATGGAGCAGGAACAAACCAGTTTAACAGGAGTGAATAGTATAATGGCCATTTATATTGACGAGTCACAGCATATTTTTCATCTGCAATCCCGTGTAACCAGTTATGTTATTCAGATCATAGACGGTTTTCCATTATTGGTATATTGGGGTCAACGGTTGTCTGAGAAAGGGAATTTAGAGAATCTTGTACCGAGGTTGGAGAAAAAGGAACCTGATTCAATGCCTCAGGAGTATCCGCAATATGGAGCAGGTGATTTCAGATCGCCTGCCTATCAGGTTCAGCTTGCAGACGGAAGCCGAATCACAGAGCTTCGCTACAAAGGCTATTCCACAGGAGCCGGTAAACCGGGAATTGAAGGTTTGCCTTATGTGTACACGGAGTCGGATCATGAAGCAGATACCTTGGAGCTGGAATTGGAGGATGCATATTCAGGATTGACCGTTTTACTACAATATAGCATCTTCATGGATGGGGCTATTACCAGATCTGCCTCATTTAAGAACAATGGTCAGAGTACCGTTAGACTTTTACGTGCGCTTAGCGCCAATGTCGATTTATACGGTAAGAGCAATTATGAGCTATTATACCTTGCGGGACACTGGGCACGAGAAGCACAGCTTCAGCGCAGGCCGCTGGGCCCAGGAGGTACAAGCCTTGGGAGTAGACGCGGAATGAGCAGTCATCAGCACAATCCTTTTGCGGCTGTGGTTAGCCCGGGTGCCGATGAGGAGCATGGTGAAGTTTTTGCAGTGAATTTGGTGTATAGCGGTAATTTTCATGCTGAAGCAGAAGTCGATGCTTTTGGAGTCGTTCGTTTGGGCATCGGGTTGAATCCATTTGATTTTTGTTGGATGCTGGCTCCCGGGGAATCCTTCCAAACCCCTGAGGCTGTCTTGGTATATTCAAATGAAGGGATCGGAGGCATGTCCCGAATCTATCACCGACTCTATCGGAACCGTTTATGCCGCGGAGTGCATAGGGATAAGGAGCGCCCGATCCTTGTGAATAATTGGGAGGCTACTTATTTTAATTTTACCGCAGATAAGATTGAAGCCATTGCCGAAACTGGCTCTCAACTAGGGATTGAACTGTTGGTGCTTGATGATGGTTGGTTTGGCAAACGTGACAGCGACAACAGCTCTCTCGGGGACTGGGTTGAAGATCGTCGAAAGCTTCCTAACGGTTTGCGTGACTTGGCTGAACGAATTGAACGTCAAGGCCTGCAATTCGGTTTATGGTTTGAACCTGAAATGATCTCACCCGACAGTGAACTGTATCGAAAACACCCGGACTGGTGTCTGCACGCAGAAGGCCGCAGGCGGACGGAAGCGCGATGGCAATTGGTGCTGGACCTTTCACGGCCGGAGGTCCGTGATTATCTGTACAATGCACTGGCTGATATCTTTGCCAATGTACCTGTTTCCTACGTGAAATGGGACATGAACCGCCCATTGACCGAGATCTGCTCTGCAGCGGCTTTACCCGAAAATCAACAGGAGATTGCACATCGGTATGTACTTGGACTCTATGAACTTATAAATAAATTGACTACTGCATTTCCGCAAATTTTGTTTGAGAGCTGTTCCAGCGGCGGAGGTCGGTTTGATCCCGGAATGCTCTATTACATGCCACAAACGTGGACAAGTGATAACACGGATGCCGTAGAACGGCTGAAAATCCAATACGGAACCAGCCTGGTATATCCCGTTAGTACCATCGGCGCTCATATTTCTGCCGTTCCGAACCATCAAGTACACCGTGAAACCTCCCTTAAATTCAGAGGAGACGTCGCAATGTCGGGGAATTTTGGCTATGAACTTGATTTGACCCAGTTCACCGATGCTGAGAAAATCCAGGTGAAGGAACAGGTTGCCATGTATAAGGAACATCGATCCCTCATACAAAAGGGTGATTTATTTAGACTTCGAAGTCCATTTCAAGGCAATGAAACCTCCTGGATGTTTGTTTCGGAAGATCGATGTGAAGCGATCGTATTTTATTTTCAAGTGTTAGCCAAGCCCAATCCTGCTACGGATGTTCTTCAGCTCAGAGGCTTAGATCATTCGTATATGTATGAGGTGAATGGAGAGAGTGGACACGTGGGATTATTCCACGGGGACCGTTTAATGCAAGCAGGATTGATTATCCCGCCTCTTACAGGAGATTACACCAGTGTGTGGTTTAAATTAAAGCTGCTCATTGAGAAAATCAAGTAAATATATAATTTTTTAATTAATAAAATTCAATGTCCTAAAAAGTCCTCTGCTTTGTTTAACGCAGAGGACTTTTATATATCACTTTATGAAAAAAATAATGAATTTGCTGAAAAGAGTATAGATTTTTGAATGAAATTGTAATGGATCTCTGATATGTTGCCAAAATTGTAATCGCTTTATGATGAGAGAAGAAAGGGGGGGATGAAATGAAAGCGATAACACAAGAGAAAAGGTTTCGTATGCATCAACAAAAAAAATCACAAAAGTGGAAAGTGTTCAAGAATCAAAAGTACTTGTACATGATGTCATTTCCATTTGTGATTTGGGTGTTTATTTTTCAGTATTTGCCTTTATGGGGCTGGACGATGGCATTTCAAAACTACAGACCGGGCAAAGGGTTTTTCGATCAGAAATGGGTTGGATTCGATCATTTTCAGGCACTTTTTCAGGATGAACACTTCTATCTGGTGTTAAGAAATACGCTGGCCATGAGCCTTATGGGACTGGTTGCAGGATTCGTGTTTCCAGTACTGTTCGCCGTGATTCTGAATGAGGTACGGGTTCAGTTTATGAAGCGTTTCGTACAAACGGTTTCTTACCTGCCTCACTTTGTGTCTTGGGTCGTGGCCGCCGGAATCGTCATTAAAATGCTGTCAACCGACGGAGGCGCAATAAACGATTTGCTCTTGGGGCTGAATTTGATAGACCAACCGATACAATTCATGGCCAAGGGGAATTTGTTCTGGGGAATAGTGACCGGAGCGGATGTTTGGAAGGAGACGGGTTGGAACGCCATTATCTATTTGGCGGCCATTTCGGGAATTGGACCTGAACTGTATGAGGCAGCGAGAGTCGACGGAGCCAGTCGATTAAGACAAATATGGCATATTACACTCCCGGGCATCAGACCAACCATTATCGTACTGTTTATTATGTCGATTGGCCATCTCGTTGGAATCGGATTTGAAAAACAATTTTTGCTTGGCAATCACATGGTCAGTGATTATTCCGAAGTATTGGATCTGTATGCGTTGAATTATGGTTTATCCATGGGGAGATATTCCTTCGGTACCGCTATAAGTATCTTCAACTCGGTAATTAGCGTGATTTTGCTGTTCGTCGTGAATGGCCTCTTCAAAAAATTCGCTAACGAGAGCATTATGTAAGAGGAGGAACAGACATGGAAGCATCCCAGCAGACACCTTCTTCTGTCAAACGCAAACGACCGAAGATTGGCGCAAAATCTCCCCAAGACTTGATATTCGACATCTTTGTTTATGTATTCATAGGAATTGTCACTATTGCGACTCTTTATCCTTTTTTGAATGTACTTGCTATTTCGTTCAACGACTCCGTGGATACGGTTCGGGGTGGAATCTCTATTTTTCCTAGACAATTCACTCTGGAAAATTATAAGCTCATCTTTAGTTATGAAGGGTTGATCACCGGCTTTAAAATATCGATTCTTCGAACGCTTATAGGGACACTCGCTGGTCTTGTAAGCGGATCAATGGTTGCTTACACACTGGCTCGGAGAGAATTTCAGGGAAGACGCTTTGTTTCCGTATTTCTGGCGATTACCATGTATGTGTCCGGCGGGTTGATTCCTGGTTTTATCCTTATTAAGAATCTGGATCTGATTAATACATTCGCGGTGTATATTTTGCCCGGACTCGTAAGCGCCTTCAATATATTTATCATCCGTTCGTTTATTGATGGTATCCCTTATGCGCTGCAAGAATCAGCCAAGCTTGATGGGGCTAATGATTTCACCATTTACTGGCGTGTCATACTCCCGCTTACCAAGCCTGCACTTGCAACCGTAGCCCTGTTCCTTGCTGTGGGGCAATGGAATTCTTGGTTTGATACGTACCTTTATAATGGGTCTAATGATTCCCTGACAACATTGCAGTATGAGCTTATGAAAGTGCTTCAAAGTACAACTACGAATTCAAACAATATACGCGGGGAAAACATGTCCCAATTGATGTCCCAGGTGTCTCCTGACGCTGTGAAAATGGCGATTACCATCATCGCAACCGTGCCTATTCTCATTGTTTATCCTTTCTTGCAGAAGTACTTTGTTAAAGGCATGACGCTGGGTGCTGTTAAAAGCTAATGAGACACTGAAACGTCAATGACTTTGTATTCAAGCGATATGTTATTGGCCTCTTCACCTTAAATAATCTGAATCATGGGGAGTGTTTGTTTTGAAAAAGCGAACCCGAAAAACAACGGCAGCCATACTTTCAGCGGGTCTGTTACTTAGTCAACTCGCAGCCTGCAGTGGAAGCAGTGGAGGGGAATCAGCCGCTGGAAACGGATCGGATCCGATCACGCTTACTTACTTTTCAGAGGATGGGAGTCCTAACTGGAACAATATGAAGGACCGCATAGGAAAAGTCATTACAGAGAAAACAGGCGTCGTATTGGATGCTGAATTCGCAGTGGGCGACCCTGTGCAAAAGGTATCGATCATGGCTGCCACCGGGGAAGTCCCCGATCTTATAGCTGCAAAGGCTGATCTGGGCAAGCTCGTGGATGTAGGAGCAGTCCTTGACCTAACTGACTTAATTGATGAACATGCGCCCAATATTAAAAAAATGCTTGGCGATAAAATCGTCCGTGCCAAGTACAGTTTAGAGGATCAGGCCATCTATGCGATTCCAACCTGGTCTGCCATCGAAGAACGAAAGTTCAAAGCCGACGGTGGTTTCCAGCTGCAGCACCGTGTGGTGAAGGAAGCCGGCTATCCCGAAATCCGTACAGTAAAAGACTATGAAAAGGTCATTACAGACTATTTGGCTAAACACCCAACAGATGAAAACGGCAACAAAAATATCGGACTCACCATTAATGCGGATGACTGGCATATGTATCAGGTGACGAACATGGGATTCTTTACGACAGGCGCGCCGGATGATGGTGAATACTATGTGGACCAAGAAACATTCGATGTAACCTATCATTTCCGTCGTCCGGAGGAGAGAGAATACTTCCGCTGGTTGAACCATATGAATGATATCGGTTTACTGGATAAGGAAAGCTTTGTGCAAAAGACGGATCAGTTCAAATCAAAAGTGTCATCCGGTCGTGTGCTTGGTCTGATCGACCCTGCATGGGATTATGGCGATGCTCAACAAGCACTGAAAGCTGCGGGCAAATTTGACCAGACTTATGGTCATTATCCAGTAACGTTGTCTGAGGAGTATAAGGATACAAATTTCTGGTCCGCTGGTTTTGATGGGGGATATGGAATAGCGATTTCCAGTGAATGCAAAGATCCGGTAGCTGCCATCAAATTCTTGGATTACCTCGCTTCAGAAGAAGGTCAGATTCTAATGAACTGGGGGATCGAGGGACAAGACTATGTTGTCGAGAACGGAAAAAGAATTGTACCAAAGGAAGTTCAAGAAAAGATGGACCGTGAAGGTAGCGCCTACATGAAGGAATCCGGTCTTGGCCTGTATTGGAACCTTTCGGTTCATTATGGGGATGGCATTGAGGACTCAACAGGCAATTACTTTACGAAAACGAACAGTGATCTTCTGACAGCGACCTATAGTGGACCCGAAAAAGAAGCCCTGGCTGCTTACAAAGTCGAGCACTGGAGAGATCTATTCCCGAAAGAAGAGGAGTTTCCTGAAAGGAAGGCCGGTGCGGTATACAATATTGCACTGCCAAGTGATAGTCAGGCAACAATTCTAATGGCCAAAATGAAGGATATCACTTGGAAACGAATTCCTGAGGCAGTTATGGCCAAACCGGAAAATTTCGATAAAGTCTGGGATGAGTACATGGCAGAATTGGAAAAAGCAGGAGTAGAAGAGATGGAAGAGGCTTTTGGTCAGTATGTGAAAGATCGCGTTAAACTATGGAGTGGCCAATAACCCTTCCATGATCAGAAAGGCAGGCAAAGATGAAAACGATACCTTGCAATCCTAATGCATCGGAAGAAGTACGGTCAGTGCTCAACTATTTGAGCGAGATTCAAGGAAAGGGCATCATTACAGGACAGCATACACAAACCATGGCGCAAGAGGAATTGAACTACGTTAATCAGGTTACAGGGAAATGGCCTGCGCTATGCGGATTTGAGCTCCTCGGTTATTCTCCAAACATCAATTATGACGATAGTGGTGAAGAGTGTTTGCTGGAAGTTGCTGAAAATCAGG
Organism: Paenibacillus sp. FW104-T2; assembly: GCF_058789975.1. Lineage (NCBI taxonomy): Bacteria > Bacillati > Bacillota > Bacilli > Caryophanales > Paenibacillaceae > Paenibacillus > Paenibacillus sp. FW104-T2. The sequence goes on from NZ_JBYTCE010000018.1 coordinate 87,718, forward strand.
ATACACTGCAAAAGGCCTGGGAGTGGACGGAGAAAAAAAGAGGACTGCTTACATTTACATGGCATTGGTTTTCTCCTCTTGGTGGACGGGACAAAAGTTTTTATACAGAACATACAGATTATGATGTGAGAAAAGCCATTGTAGAGGGGACCCAAGAACACAAAGCCTTGTTGTCCGACATGGACCATATGGCCGATATTCTCCGGGAATTTCGTGATAAACGCATCCCTATCTTGTGGAGGCCCTTTCATGAAGCGGAAGGCACCTGGTTTTGGTGGGGGAGTCAAGGTCCGGCTATCGCGAAAGAGTTGTACCGTATCATGTATAAGCGATATACGTATGATCATGGTTTGAATCATTTGATTTGGGTTTGGAATTCACCTTTAGTTGAAGGTTATGTCGGAGATGACGTGGTTGACATTATTTCCAGGGATATGTATCCCCCGGCCCATCAACATACCGATTTACGTGAGGAGTATGAGGAACTGATTGGCGTCACATGCACCCCCAAATTGGCTGCCATCGGGGAGATTGGACCCATACCGAGCATCAGAAACTTATCCGAGTCGCGTATTCCATGGTTATGGTTTATGACGTGGTCCCGTGATTTTGGGCAGACGGAGAAGTTTACGACCAATAATGAGTTACGCAGCGCATATCATTGTGACTATGCCATTACACTGGATAAACTGCCAAAGCTTTATTGATATTGCTAGGCAAGAAAATTTTCATGAATAGCCGCTATATTAGCGGCTTTTTTCAGTTATCGTAGTAAAGTTAGTCCAGCTTAGGGGTTCTATAGTGGGATAGATGGCAAACTATTTTCATCAGCCAAGATGAAATAGCTTTAAAAATACATATCCGATGAGGGAAAGAACGATGGAGCCAATAAAGCCGGCTGCAAAAGCTTTTAGGCCCAATCGCCGAAACGTAACTGTATCTACACTTAGGCCCAGACCAGCCATGGCCATAGCAATCAGCATATAAGCCGCAAGAATGATTAGATTCGTCAAACCTGAAGGAATAACCTGCAGCGTATTCAGAGCACTCATCATGAGGAATCCGAAGATAAACCAAGGGATCGGGAGGGATTTCAGGCTTCTTTTATTCAACTTGCTGTTTCCGGAGTTTTTGGAGCGATCCAAGCGATCCGTCCAGAATCCAATCAAGATAGCGACCGGCACAAGCATGGCTACACGCGTTAATTTAACAATAACAGCCAGGTCAACAGCATCTGGGCCCACAGGTTCTGCAGCTGCAATCACATGTGCGATTTCGTGCAATGTAGCTCCTGAAAACACGCCGTATTCGGATGCAGACAAGTGTAGAAATGGATATAGAAGGGTGTAAACCATCGTAAAGATTGTTCCCAGAATAGCTACAGTAGCTGCACCGATGGCGGTTTCTTCGTCTCTGGCTTTGATCTGAGGTGCAATGGCTACAACTGCTGCAGCTCCGCATATCGCTGTTCCACATGCAGTTAATAACCCTAAACGTCTCTCCACGTTGAAGAATTTTGCAATGCCGTACACAACAAAAATGGTTATGGTAATGTTCAGAAAGGCAATCAAGGCAACCTTGGGCCCCGCATGAAGAATATCCTTCAAATTCAGCCGCATGCCAAGCAAAATGATTCCATATCGAAGAAGCTTTTTAGCTGAAAAGGAAATTCCGCTCACCATATGATCAGGTACATTCCTGACCGCTCTCCAGATCATGCCGAACAAAATAGCAAGTACAAGCTGGCCCATGATGTGCAAAAAAGGTAAGCTGGCTGCATATTTGGCAGCAAGGGCAAGCATTAGAGTAAGCCCAATTCCCAGCACAAACCCTTGTTTATTCTTTTTTTCTTGCAGCAAGACAGAAGTTGAATTCATGGATATCACGTCCGATTTCTTTATTTCTTGTTCACTTGTAACTATAATTAGTTATGATTGAAAAGAGAAATACCGGAATGAAATGCTGATCATAACGAATCATAATGATTGAAATGATATTTGGGGCTAAATACTATCAGGGAGATGCATTATATGATCGTGGAAAGCTTGAAAGTGTACATAACTGTAGTGGAACAGCGCAATTTTTCTAGAGCGGCAGAACTATTGCATTTATCGCAACCCGGTGTTAGCTTACACATTCGTAAATTAGAAAAGGAATTTGATGTAAAGTTAATGCATCGTTCGCCCAAATGGGTGAAACTGACGGAGGCTGGGGAGCTGCTATATGTACGTGCCAAGGAAATGGTGAATCTATACGAGTCGGCGAAATTGGATATTGCCAGATTACAGGATAATGTTAGCGGCTCATTGCAGATTGGGGCTAGTTTTACGATTGGAGAATATGTTTTACCTCGCCTGTTTTCGTCATTTGCCAGGCAATACCCTGAAGTGGCCATGGAAGTATTCATCGGAAATTCATCTCAAGTTGTTGAAGCTATTCGAAGTAATCATATGGATTTTGGTTTGATTGAAGAGGACATTGAGGCCCAAGATCTGAACGTGACACCATTCATGAAGGACGAATTGATTATTGTGGCAGCGGAAGGATATCCTCTTCACACTTCGGTGAATGCGGATCTGGAACAATTGCAAGATCAAGTGTGGATACTTCGCGAGATGGGTTCAGGAACCAGATCGTCTAGTGATCGATTTCTGGCTCAGACGGGACTCCGGGTAAACCGTTCATACGTGTTCAACAGCAGTCAGGGCGTCAAAGAAGCGGTGTTCTCTGGATTAGGCATCGCCATGTTGTCCCGCTGGGTTGTAAAAAGGGAGTTATCCGCTGGCATGTTGAAGGAAATCACCATTCCAGATATCCACATCGAACGAAACTTTTCCTTAGTTCGCCGGATAGGTCATATTCCTACCCGAGCAAACGAGGTTTTCGCGGAAAGACTGCTGAAACTGGATGGTCATTTTATCTGATCTAAATCATTAACAGGGTAACTCCCTATATTAGGCAGCATTTGGTGAGGAGCCGAACCAAGTAACGACAGGCGAGATAACGTAAAGAGCCGTGCATACTTGCATGGCTCTTCATTGTCTGATTCATGTAAAAGTATAAATGTTACACAACGGGCTCACTCTGCTTTTTGAAATAGTGTTCAATGACCATTTCAAGAACAGGCCCAGGCTCTGCACGCTGTAACTGGGACGTATCACCGAATTCCATGCGGTAAGGCTGCTCGGTACTGCTTGGAATCCAATAGGGCAAGGGTTTGCCCGTGGAATCCAGACCATTGGGATCACCTGTCGCGATAAAATTGGACAGATAATTACACATCTGGCGTGCCAAGTCATAATGTTTACCGACAAAAGGCCGCCAGCATTTGGCGAGCGTTTCGAAGAAAAACCACAGATCAACGGAATGGAACGTGCCTGGCTGATCCCAGCCCGGAATCTCCGCGTCGAAATTATAATAATAGAGCGGTGTCTCGGAAGGATGACCACTATTGGAGCGGATCACAAGTTGAATCGCATGCTCAATCATGCGGATCAATGCCTGCTGCAATACATGATCGAGATCTTCAGTATCGGCTCCACAGCGCTGCAAAAAGGCGGGAGCATCCTCGCCAAACAGTTCAGTCGCCATTTGCTTCAGTTCCTCCATACTGCTTACCGCAGGCTGGGTCCAAAACTCGGAAGAGGTATGCCCAAGCATAACGGGAACGAGTTCGCGCTTATGCTGCATGAAACGAATGAACGGATCATCCGTACAGAACTGATCATCGATGACTGTTCCCCAGAAGCTTTGATATTCCAGGATTTTATCCCGCAACGTGACGGCGTCCAGCTGTCTGGCTTCATCTAAACTGGATACGCCCAGAAAACGGAAAAAATCAACGCCCTTCTGCTCGGCATCCCGCAGTGTGCCGCGGACAGATGGTACGCGCACATTGGGATACAGTTCGGTCGCAATTCCACTCATGATGACAGCTCGCTGGAACAGGCCTTTGTTCTGCGGGGAAGTCATCTGACTTAGCACACTGCCACCGCCTGCAGATTGTCCACCAATGGTTATCTGATCCGGATCACCGCCGAAGGCAGCGATGTTACGCTTCACCCAGGCCGTACCTGCCTGTTGATCCAGATGTCCAAAGTTCGCAGGTGCTTGTGGTGATTCAGCGCTAATCTCGGGGTGGCACAGGAAACCAAACGCATTCAGACGGTAATTGACGGTAACCACGACAATGCCTCTGCGGGCAATGCGCTCACCATCAAATTCCATTTCAGCAGTATGACCCACCTGAAGCCCACCACCAAAATACCAGACAAACACAGGCAGCTTCTCATCCGTTCGTTTGGCAGGTGTCCACACATTCAAATATAGACAATCCTCACTCATCGGCAGATCGGGATCAACAGACCACTCTCGTGTATAGATGTTATTATCGTCAATGACGGTCGGGGCCTGCATCGAGGTGGGGGCAAAATCAAAAGCTTGCAGCACCCCATCCCAATCGGATGCAGGTTGTGGTGCACGCCAGCGGTTTTGGCCTACCGGTGGGGCGGCAAATGGAATACCTTTAAAGCTGGTAACACGTGGGTCTGCGGCAGGCAGTCCCTGAACTTGGCCATTTTCTACCTGAACGATTCTAAGCAACACAACATTCTCCTCTCTGAATTGAGCATTTTTATTCATGTCGATCCAAGATGTTTGTGGTTGCGCTTACATATATCTGTTGGGTTATGAGACCACTATCTCGATCATAAGCAACTTGAAAGGTAGTTTCTAGCTTCAAAATAAATCAAAAACTCCACAAAATCATATATAATGACTGGTATCAAGAAGGGAGGAGCCGGATGTGGACTCATTATGGACAGACGGGAGCAGGGCGAGTCAGGTTTATTTTATAAGCGGCGCCCATAAACCCGTCAATCTTCACCAGTGGGGACCGGGCGTGCGTGACGTTTATGCGCTGCATTATATCATGCAAGGGCAGGGTACACTGGAAACCGGGGGCCAGCAATTTCGGCTGGGTGCCGGAGAGAGCTTTATTATTTTTCCGCAAAAAGAAATCTATTACTACCCCGATCCGGCCGACCCTTGGGAATACGTATGGATGGAGTTCGACGGACGAGACGCAGGACGACTTATAGAGTTGACACAGTTTTCGGTCCAGCATCCCGTACTGCCAGCTGCGCCGGAAACCTTGGAACCCTGGTTTCACCTGGCCTGGAATGCAGGGGCATCCCCCAGTGAAGTGTTAAGGGCGGATGCACGTTTACACCTGTTATTATCCTATTACATGGAGTACTTCCCACGCGTGACGCAGGAGGAAGCCAGAGATTATGTGTGGCTGTCGAGGACCTATATTGAGCAGAACTACTGGAAATCGACCTTGACGGTTGCGGAGATTGTACAGGCCGTGAATCTGGAGCGAAGCTACCTGTTCCGCAGGTTCAAAGAAGCTACAGGCGAATCCATCTCGGCGTATATCACAGCATGCCGTATCCGGCGCGCCTGTGAGCTGCTGAAGTCTTCCAGATTGTCGATTCAATCCATAGCCTATTCGGTTGGTTATAATGATCCGCTTTATTTTTCGAGAGTATTCAAAAAGGCAACATCGTATACACCATCAGCCTACATGCTGTTACATCAGAAACAAGCAGAACATTAAGGGAATACAGCCGGTACACTAACGCATAGACAGATTACATATTGCTTTTATCGAAAAAGCGCACAGTTCCCGGATTCACGGAAGTAACGAATCAGCTTCTCAATCGGATCCCGCCCGCAATTCAGCTTCACACCGAGACAGTCGATACAGAGGAATTGCTGAGCTGTGCGAGAGACCAGTTTGATATATATACCCACATCATCCGACGAGAGCGGAACCTGGCAAGTGGTGCACAGCCGGCTCTGTGCCATTTATTTCACCAATTTGGCTCGCACGACGAGACAATCATGGGCCCCAACCACCGGTGCATAACGCTCGCGGAATACACCCAGCTCCTTGTGTTCCCAGCAATCGTAGAGTGATAGGGAATAACCCGCAGCGTAAGGCAGCCCCATATCCCAGAATTGAAGGGACAGCTCGCGTTGACTGTCACTCAGGTTGAAGAATCCGATGGCAAGATCGCCGTCTGTCAGCACCTTCACCAGCATGAATACATCATCTGTATGGAACCATTGAGGCTCGGGTTTGATGCGATAGGCTCCGCGTGCCTCCGCATCCTGGTTGATGGCAAGCAGGTCCGGGTTCAACAAAATATCCTTGGTGGCCTGATTGGCTTTGCGGACATCACATCCAATCATGAGTGGTGATCCCATCATGGACCAGAGCGAGAAGTGGGTCTTGTACTCCGTGTCGTTACAGCCGCCAATGGTTCCAATAAAGTCATTGTTGCTTCCGCCGTACATACCTACGATGAGCATGTCCATATCATTATGGCAGAAGGAGCCGGTGTAGCTTTGTTTGCCGAGCTGAGACAGAGCCAGGTCCTTAACCGATTGCCAGTTGTCGCGAATGTCACCGGTGGAGCGATACATATGAGCCCCTGACTCACGAATCCACTCATACACGTTGTCCTCTCCCCAGTTGCAGGCAGAGAACAGGATATCCCGCCCGCAGTTTTTGAGTGCAAGGCTCATGCGCTTGTATAACAGTTCACCTGAGATATGGCGCGGCTTGAAACAGTAGTCATATTTTAAATAATCCACGCCCCACTCGGCGAATAACGCAGCATCCTGGAATTCATGCTCGAAGCTGCCTGGATAACCTGCACAAGTATGGGTACCAACGCAGGAATACATGCCAAATTTCAGACCTTTGTCGTGGATATAATCTGCAAGCGCCTTCATTCCACTCGGAAATTTAGCGGGGTCTGGGACCAGATTGCCATCTGCATTTCGTTCCTTCAGACTCCAGCAATCATCAATGACGATGTACTCGTATCCGGCGTCCAGATAACCCTCCGTTACAAACACATCGGCAACATCCCGAATCAACTGCTCATTGATGTCCCACGTGAAGGTATTCCATGAATTCCATCCTAGTGCAGGGGCAAACCCCATTAACGAATGATTGCTCATTATCTCGCTTCCTTCCTTATCCTGGTTTCATAAGTTATGAATAGCGTAAATACAATTCATATTTCAAAATAACTACAATGAACTTAAACGATAAATGTGAATTCAGCCATAGCTTGAGGTTGCTTCCATATGGACTGATGTTGTCCAGTAGGCTTGAATGAAGCAAATGCTAAGTACATTCATTTAATGAAATTTGTTGAACCATAAGAAACTGGAGTATAATGACCTTTGCGGATAGCCTTTAGAAGGAATTCCTTGTTTGGTAAAAAAACATATATAGAGTGGTTATAATTGCATTTGCAAAGATTGGACCCAACTATACATCACGATCATTCCTTGAAAGGGGACATCTGTTTTGGATGAGCAATTTTTAGATCTACTTGCTGAGAAATATGATACGGAAGAAAAAATCATAACAGAGATTATCAACCTTGAAGCGATCTCCAATCTTCCGAAGGGAACCGAGCATTTTGTCAGTGATTTGCACGGCGAGTTCCAGGCTTTTCAGCATGTACTACGAAACGGTTCAGGTACCGTGAAAGAGAAAATCAAAGAATTATTTCGTGAGATTTGGACAGAGCAGGAAATTAATGATTTTGCGGCGTTAGTATATTATCCGGAAGAAAAAATAAAGCTGGTTATAGGGGACCTGAGCAATAAACAGGCTTTGAACCAGTGGTACAGACAAACGATTGAAAACATGCTTAAGCTTGTCTCTTATGCCTCTTCCAAATATACACGCTCCAAATTGCGGAAAGCTCTGCCGAAACAGTACGTATATATTATAGAAGAGCTTCTATACAAGACGGATACAACCAACAATAAGGATCCTTATTACGAGGAAATATATCGGCAGATTATATCCTTGGGTCAGGCGGACAATCTCATTATCGGCCTTGCTTATACGACCCAGCGTCTGGTGGTTGACCACCTTCATGTGGTTGGCGATATTTATGACCGTGGGCCAGACCCCGATAAAATTATGGATACGTTAATCAACTACCATTCTGTAGACATTCAGTGGGGAAACCATGATGTGCTCTGGATCGGCGCCTATGCAGGTTCTCTGGTCTGCCTTGCGAATATTATCCGGATCTGCGCGAGATACGACAATCTGGACATCATCGAAGATGTATACGGAATCAATCTTCGCCCACTGTTAAACCTGGCGGAGAAATACTATGAAGATAATCCACCTTTCAGACCTAAGCTGCAGGGCGGCCATAATGTATCGGAGCAGGAAATTCTGCAGATCACCAAGATTCACCAAGCCATTGCCATGATTCAATTTAAGCTTGAAATCCCGATTATCAAAAGACGCCCAGACTTTAATATGTCTGAAAGACTTCTGCTGGAGCAGATCGATTACGACAACAATGAAATCAACATCTGCGGAAAAACGTACCAGCTGGAAAACACCTGTTTTGCAACCGTAGATCCGCAGAACCCTGAACAATTGCTGGAGGAAGAACGCCAGGTGATGGAGAAGCTGTTGTTCTCCGTTCAGCATTCCGAGAAGCTGGCCAGGCATATGAATTTCCTTATGAAAAAGGGCAGCCTTTATTTAAAATACAATGGGAATTTGTTAATCCACGGCTGTATTCCTTTGGATGAAGAAGGAAATATGGAAGAAATGCAGATTGAACACAAGACGTATGCGGGTCGCCAGCTGCTCGATGTTTTTGAGGATAACTTACGTTACGCCTTTGCGCATCCGGAAGAGACAGATGATCTGGCGACGGATATGGTATGGTACATCTGGACAGGGGAATGTTCCTCACTCTTTGGCAAGAGGGAAATGACCACTTTTGAACGGTACTTTATCCAAGATAAGGATGCGCATAAGGAGAGAAAGAACCCATACTACCATTTACGTGAAAAGGAAGAGATCTGTCGAAAGATCCTGCAGGAGTTTGGTTTGAATCCGGATCATGGACATATCATTAACGGACACACGCCAGTGAAAGAAATTCGTGGAGAGAGCCCTGTAAAAGCAAATGGAAAAATGGTCGTCATTGACGGTGGTTTTTCCAAAGCTTATCAATCCACAACGGGCATCGCGGGATATACCTTGCTGTATAATTCCTTCGGCATGCAGCTCGTCGCCCATCAGAAATTTAATTCAAAAGAAGATGTGCTCTGTAACGGAACGGATGTATTATCTATAAAAAGACTGGTGGACAAAGAACTGGCGCGGAAACTGGTGAGAGAAACCAATATCGGGGAGAAGCTGCTGCAGAAAATCTCCAATTTAACGGATTTACTGGAATATCGCTCTATGAAATGAACTATTGCTAAACGTACTCACACGGATCCAACCGTTTGAATGCAAAATTGAAGTAGACGCTCGTATTGGGCAGGGAAGTCATCATACCCTACCTGTGCGAGCTTTTCTTTTTTATAGATCGATCTGATTTCAATACGAACTGCTGCGACATTCTATGTCGTACCATGACCTCTATAATAACGGTGAACACACAAACTACATCGAAAAGAGGTTCACACCATTGGCAAAAACCAAAAGAGGACGCGTCTTGTGGAGTATTCCTTCCAGGGGGCGGGGAACATGTCCGGTATGCAGCAGCACACGTATAAAACTGTTGTATTCGCAAACGAAAACAGATGGGACAAGTCTGAAAGTATGCAAGAAATGTTCCAAAGCTGTGCAATCCAGAGTGGATAGAGCAACCGTATAACGTAGCAGGCCTGTTCTTCGGAGCGGGCCATTCGTTTGGTATAATGGGTTTACGTTTAGCACAATGTGGAATCAATGGGGGCCTGTAAAATGAGTAATATGCATCGGATTCACTGGTTTGACGAGCAGATTCGAAGCGGACGTTTTCCGAACAGCAGCTGTCTTGCCCGTGAATTTGAAATATCCCGGCGTCAGGCACAGCGCGATATTGAATATATGGCGATTTCATTACGTGCCCCTTTACTATATCTTGCGAAATATAGAGGGTATTGTTATGAGGACCAGACCTATCGTTTACCCCATTTATATATGACAGAAGAAGAACAGAGCGTCCTTAAGTATTTGGCTCATCGTTATCGGCATTTTAATCACGAACAATCTGATGTGGTAAAGCGTGTGGCGCATCTGTTAGAGCGATTTACGGCTGAAGAGCAACAGATATTGAGCCGACCACTACCCACATTCGCTGCATCGCCGAAGCTTCTTCAGCATTTTGAATTATTATCCCATGCCATAACAGAATCACTTAAAGTACATATGTATTACAGAGACTTTTCCGGAGAAAGGCAGTTTTCTTGGTGCCCATTGAAGATCATCTCCCAGTACAATGCTGATTACGTTATTGGCTATGAAACGGATCCTGTACAGCAAAGTGCCCTACGTCTGGAGGGTATCGTTCATGTCCGATTGACGGATGAAACATTCGAGTGTAAATCAGACAAGCAGCTCAGTGGATGGGAAGAACCCTTACCTGTTCGAAAACCATTTGTAGCTGAGATTCGTCTGAAAGAAGTACAGCAAACAGAGCAGTGGCAGGGGTACCCCATTCGGGACAAACAGGATCAGATCCACGCTATTGAATTTTATGACACAGAGGCTTTCATGCAGCAATTATTTATAAGTGACTGGGAGGAATTAATATCTCCCGGGTGGCTAAGACGCAGGATGCAGAGCCATGCAGACGCAATACTTAACAGACTTCACAATTCAAATCATGCTCAAGTGAAGTAAAGACCATGGAGGGAGATCTTATCTTGGCCGAAGTACAGTTAAACAACCTGGTCGTAAAGCGAGAGTCTAAATCATTTGTGGATAGTCTGCATGCTATATTGACCCATACAGGTCAGTTTCAAGGTGCAAAGCATTTGCTCTCCGGGTATACGGGAATGGCTTTTAAACTTTCGGTGCATCGCAGGCTTCTTCCCATGTCGATAACGGCGTATGGACAATGGGGAGAAGCACACCGCCCCGGAATTGACAACCTGGGAATATTCACAATCTGGGATGGAGGTCGTACACGCCATTCTACATTCGATTATTATCAGCTAGATGCAGTGCAATGGGTAAAGCGAAGTCTGGACGAGGGAAAAGGAGTAATCTATTGGATTCCGGAGTTCGGGGTTATCCATGGATATGATGACGAAGATTGTATCTTTTATTTACAAGATGGGTCGAGTAAGGAGCCTCAGATTTTGCTATATGACAATTTCGGGCTAAACTTCACAGGTTTCTGGTATTGTCAGATCTTTGGTGAGCAGATTCCAATACCCAAACAGGATATGTTGTTGGAATCCTTACGACTTGCTATCGAGGATTGGGATATCCCTTATCGACTATTACCAGATCAAAACATCGCTTCTGGCCGATTGGCATATGACGTATGGGTGCAAGCTCTACGAAGTGGAGATTATGATCCATCAGGGGCAACTTATCTTTTAGAATCTTATTGTCAGTCTCGAAATGAAATTCGAATGTACCTGCAGGATATGCAAGGAATATGGGATGAGCTGGACCAAGCTTATTCATGTTATGACCAGCTTGGAACGTTAATTCACCAGATGAGGGGATTCATGATTCAGCAGGAGGACAAATGGACTCTGGAGCTGGATGCAGCGGAAAAACTGGCACAAGTTCTAATGGAAGCGAAAGGACTAGAAGAGCAAGCGGTCCATTTTTTTCGCATGATATCCGTAAATTTCCCTGATCGTAAGCGCTCTACTGTACCACGATGGGGAGCACACTCAGCAAGATAGACAGAGGGAGGAAGGATAATGGCAAAACAAGTTTATCTGGACCTGATTCAAGCCAAACAAGCCCAGTATTCTAAGGATCCAAACATTATAAGTAGCAGCATGGGCTCCTATGCAGATGTGATGCACCGCATTTTAATACATAAGAAGTGGACAGAATTCCCGCGTCACATGATTGCGGGTATGACAGCAACTGTATTTCGATTGGTCGTAGATCGGCGTCTGACCGAAGAATCCATCTCAGCCTACAACTGGATGGCAGAAAACTTTGTAGCTGCTGATTTTATTGGAGTAACGGCCAGTCAGTCAGCAGGGTTTTCATTTGCAGCGACGTTTCCTTTGTATCAAAAACAGGCATTGGTGGACATTAAGACATCCATTGATCGGGGTGTGGGGGCCATAGTATGGCATGACCAATTTGTTATTGCTGCCGGGTATGATGATGTGGAGCAAGTTTTGCTCATCTGTAACTGCGAAGGACATGACGTTACTCGTTTGCCTTACGATTCTTTTGGGCGAAATAGTACGCCTTATTGGTATTATCAGGTGCTTGAATCCTGTAGAGCGGTAGATGTATGGGAGGTCTGCAAGGAATCGTTGATTCAGGCCGTCTACAAATGGGAAATCCATGATTACATGCTGCCACCTCAAGATTACGCCTGCGGATCTGCTGCATATTCTGTCATTGCTTCAGCACTGGAAACAAGCGTTTATGATCCGAAGCAAGCTGCTGCAGTCCTCCGATATTATTGCAAATCAAGAGAGAATATTGCCTCCTATGTTGCAGGTCTTGGATACCTCTCTGAACAGATGGTTCAGGTCATAAAAGAATATACATCCTTGTCGGATCTTTATTTGGAGATCATTGGTTGGGTTGATCAGTCCAATTTATGGGATGTAAAAGAACCGGGGTGTGTTCAGTCTGTAATAGCGCTTCTCCATCAAGCGAGAGAAACGGAACAACGTGCCATTGATGCCATTAAGCAGGCCTTTCCCGAAACCATCGGCAATCGTTTTAAAGATGTTGGACTGAGATAGCTGTGTCATCATGCTGTGAATAAAAACCGAACCGAGCTCATTGAAGCTTGGGAGGTTTTTTTGCGTTTATCTGGGATCGTAGGTAATTGAATATGGAGGCTTTTTTTTAGTTATCAGTAACAAGAAATTTTGATCCTGAGCTTGGTCTGAAATTGACAAAAGTACATATAACAAGTAATATTTATATAAAGAATCTTAAAACTGAGATATATAAAATGGAGTGAGAAGCAATGAATAATTTCCGATATCAAGCATGTCTTCATTTCATTCAAATGTCAAAAATGATTCAGGACCAATTTCGGAGCGAGTTAAAGAAAGCAGACCTCAATTTCACGGAACTTTCCGTGTTAGTATCGCTTGAACATGAAGAGAAACAATCAATTCAACAAATTTCTCAACATGTTTCTTTGACTAGTGGTGCTTTGACGTATATCTTGGATAAATTGGAGAACAAAAAGCTGCTAGCTCGGATCCCTTGTCATTCGGATCGTCGAGTGATATTCGTACAACTATCGGATAAAGGCAGACACTTAATAGATTGTATACTTCCCAATCTGTATAATTTGGCTGATACTCAGTTCAATTCAATAACGATGGATGACGCTGATAAACTTGAAAAGTTGGTAACGAATATGGGGACCGTCAGTTAATACATCCAGCATATGGCTGAGATCGGTTTGGAACTTGCAGGGTGAAAACTTGTGGGATATACAACCTGAACCTCGAAACACAACAAGGTTATGTGGATGTAGAATGCTTCAATTACGAGTCCTGAAATAGTCTGCTTTTGCATCGGATGGTTAAGAAAAACAAAGAATGTTGATCTTTCAGATCAACATTCTTTTTGCACATAACAGTATGGTTTACAGATCAATTTTCCAGTTTCCCATCATCTTGGCGACTTCCGGATCGTGATACGATAAGAAAAGACTCTTCCGCGTATCAAGGGCCGTAATTTGTTCAATATCCTCGGTACTGAGCTCAAAATCGAAGATGTTGAAGTTTTCGACGATCCGCTCTTTTTTTACTGATTTCGGAATGACAACGATTCCACGCTGGACAAGCCAACGCAGCACGACCTGTGCGACAGACTTCCTGTGTTTTGCAGCAATGGATGTCAGCACTTCGTTGCCAAACATGTTATTAAGCCCTTCAGCGAATGGAGCCCACGACTGATGTTGAACTCCTTGTTCTTTCATAAAGGTGGCACTCTCGGTTTGATGATAGAACGGGTGAGTTTCGACCTGGTTAACAGCTGGCACGATCTCATTATGCACGATAAGGTCCATCAGTCGGTCGGGCAGGAAGTTGCTAACACCGATCGCCCTGATTTTACCTTCATGGTACAGTTCTTCCATGGCACGCCAAGCACCGTAGTAATCGCCGAACGGCTGGTGTATAAGATATAAATCGAGATAATCCAACTGCAGCTTATTTAAGGATTTGTTAAAAGCGAGCTTAGCGCTCTCATAACTGGCATCCTAGACCCAGAGCTTGGTCGTGATGAACAGCTCTTCACGAGGCACGCCACTGCGCTTGATCGCACGTCCGACCGCTTCCTCATTTAGATAACCGGATGCAGTGTCGATCAACCGATAACCAGCCATCAGCGCTTCATATACTGCATTCTCACATTCTTCAGCATCCGGAACTTGGTAAACACCAAAGCCGATAATCGGCATTTTTACCCCATTGTTTAATGTTACGGTTTGCATCGTAATTCCTCCTAATATTTAAATATCATGCAATGGCCCTAGATTTGAATTTGGGCCCCTCAACAGGGTTTACCTTCATGGTCGAGTTGCATTACAATGAGCCTATCACCTTCGTGTTACACGAAGGCAAGCATACTCTGGAATTTATATTTTTCAAGGAGGTCTTCTCATGCATACCGTTAAAGAGGCCGCGCAGATCACAGGACTCACCGAGCACGCTATTCGCTTTTATACAGATAAAGGCTTGGTTCCAAGTGTAAAGCGCAATCAGAATAATATTCGAATGTTTGACGAAGAATCAATCAACTGGTTACATGGCATCAAATGTCTCAAACAATCCGGAATGCCGATTGATATTATTAAAATGTATGTTGATTACTGTCTCGAAGGAGATTCAACTATCCCACAACGGTACACACTTATGATGGAGCATCGAGAAGCAGCTCTTGCTAAGTTTGAAGAAGCCAAACAGCACTTAGCACATTTGGAAGAAAAGACCACTTTATATCAAGCCATAATGGAGAACCGTTCCCTAGACACAACCAATCCCGCTAACTGGGATCGAATTAAACATATGCATGGAGACGTATTTTACGCATCCTCTGCTGGTGATCTACTATGAACAAAAACGCAGGTCAACGTGCAAGTGCGGAATCAAGTATAGACGCAAACATGAACGCCATTCTTAGCCAGTATGCTTTTAGCGAGCAGTCATCAGCCCATGAGTTGATAGAGTTTACGTTAAAATCACTGCGGATTTGATACCACTCGCTGGCTTCAAAGTTGTAAAATCCCGCAAAGCACTCGAGATGAAAACACAGGAATTGTTGATATCGTCATAGAAGAAAATGCTAAGATGCCAAAAAGAATCCTCAGCCCTTATTTTTACTATCGTTATGGTACAGAAGAACAATTTGAACAGGCGAGACAGCGATACGTTGCCAATCTAAGCGAAGCGCAGAAAAAGCAATATGATGATGCCGTCATGAAGTTCCAAGCGGATGGATGCAGTCCAATCAGGCTCGGAGAAGATTGGGCATATTTGTCGGTGGCCAAGGCGGAGGGGCGTGAAATATGAGTGTTTCTTCTCTCATTCTAGCCATATAGTTGTGCTGGAAGAGTCCAAATAACGGAGTTATAGTCTACAACTTTATTTTCCGTGCCTAATATTTTGTTTATCTAAACCTAGAAATAAATAACTTTACAATCATTTACAGTAGGTTATAATACAATCAACAAATGAGTTACTTCACAAGAAAAGCGCGAAATATTGTAATTCTTTTTCGCAATCATGTAGTCACCCTCGACTCGTCCATTTTGAGTTGCTTAATACATAATAGATACCGGAGGTATGATTATGGTCAAGAAGAAAATGTCCACAACTCTCAGCGCAGCTTTAATCGTTTCTATGCTTGCTGCTGGCGTGATCGTCGCGATCCAAGGTACCACAACGTTAGAGGTAGCGAAGACAGCAGGGGATAAAAAGGTTGAAGTTATTAAATGAATAAGCTAGGTGCGGCTCTAGTAGTCAATTAGGGAGTATTCGAAGCACCTGATGCGAAATTCAAGCGGAATCAAAAGACACCAGAGTGGCATCAGCTCAAGATAAAAGTGAACAAGTATAATGAAAATATCAACCTCAGCTCGGTAAACCTGCTGAGGTTTTTCTTTATTGGGTGGAACAGAGTGCGACGACAATTGCCCTTTTTTAAATTTGCCTCTCAGGCGACATCAAGTGCCTAAACATAAGTCCCAGCTTTAAGAGCAGCAGATGATCGGTATTCTTCAAATCCAGATTCAGCAGCCCCGAAATTTTCTCCAGCCTGTACAGCACGGTGTTGCGATGGATATATAGCTCACGTGCCGTTTCATTCACTTGCCCGTTGTTGGCGAAATAGGCTTCAAGTGTATGCATCATCTCGCTGGTGTATTCCTCTTCTTTGTTCAGCAGTGGACGGAATAAATAAGAGCAATACCGGAGCATAACCTCCTGTGGAATATGCTTAAAGAGATAAATAAACTCCAGGTCAGCAAACATGACAATCGGTTCGCTCAAACCAAGCTCTGTACTGATTCTCTCAGCCTCCCCGCACTCCCGGAAGCCGTCAATGAACTCCTTCATGCCCGTTCTCACTTTACTGATAAAACATGTCCTTGTTCCGTGGTCCCATGAATGCATCAAATCCGCATACAAACGTACCGAATTCTCATACTTCCTTCGATCCTTGGCCTCTTCTTCTAGAAGGGGGAAGAGTGAATATATGCGGTTCATCACATAAAAATGATGGGATTCCAAGGAGGACGTTTTGGGATGGTCCTGAAGTCTGTTCTGGATCTCCCTCAGTTTGCGCCTCTGACTTTCATGGTCCCAAGCATCCGCTCTTGTGGAAGATACCATGCATACGTAGGGCGTGCTCCAAAATGTGTTTCCCAATCCTTCGGCAAATTCGAGCACCGTTTTCAGAGAGGCGTTCCCTTTTAAGTAACGTTCCATGGCCATGCCAAGACGACTGCCTGCCGCAGCAGCCTCCTGATTCTGAATGACCTCCAGATGATAGGAAAGAATAACGGCAGCTTGGTGAAAAATGCCCTCCATTTCATGTGCTTCCAGCAGATTTTCAGTTTGTATCAGCAAGTAACCGTATGACTTTCCGTTTTTCAGCAGGGGGACCCGATACAACAGGTTGCTCGCCGACTTGTAAAACCGATTGTCCTGATTCCAGGGCCAATCGCTCAACAGCTCCATATCGGAACAGCGTGTCATATTATACAAGGTCTGTCCGTCAGAGGTAACGATGGCTAAAGGAACCCCTAAAATGCTTGTGATACTTTGAAAATAATTGGTGTACTCATCCGCCTGCATCGCAAAATCAACCAGCTTCTTCTGTGTTTCAAGCAATTCATTCAGCCGGCGGGTATCCCGTTGGAACTCGGATTGGTAGAGAGCGGTGATCTGCTCGGAGAAGGTAAACTCAAAAGGCAGCTCAATTAGGGGCAAGCCCAGCCGATCGGCTTCCAACAGGGCTATCTCTGGTATTTCCGCCCAGTATCGACCAAGCTTGATGCCAAGCCCGGAGGCCCCTCGTTCATTCAGCTTTTGCAGCAAATTAACAAATTCCTCAGGTGAATCCCTAATCGCATAAGCTGTAGTCAACAAGAGCTCTCCTTCTTTCATCCAGTTGATCACATCCGGCGCATCCATCAAATTGATGGAGCTAATCGTTCGAGAAATTCCTTTTTTACCAGCTGCCAACTTCCCTTCCGATAACGGGTATACCGCCAACGCATCTTCTATAGTTAAATGCATGTCAATCCATCCTCCTAAACGATACATATCTGAATCAGGTACCGGACACCACGTAACTTTTTAAGCAATTATATAGGGTCTTGTCGAATTCCTGCAATCCCTTTTGTTATATACATGTCATATAAAGTGACCAAAAACATAGATTATTCTGTTTTTGAACCAACGTAAAGCGTATACCATTAGATAAAAAACCAAAATTGTGTCAGGAATATTTACACGAATATTTTTTGGCTATATGATAGGACACAACTTCAAAGAGAAGAGGGGATTCAGATGCAGCTCACCCAAAATCAACAGGCAGCGGCCCATAAGGACAGTCGTTCCATGCTTGTAATCGATGATGTCGGCAAAATCTACCCCAATGGCACTGTAGCTGTGCAGCATGCGAATCTGCATGTGGGGGAAGGAGAATTTCTATGTTTTGTCGGTCCTTCCGGTTGCGGGAAATCTACCATTTTCAATATGATTGCCGGTTTGACGGAACCGACCTCCGGTCATCTGACCGTGCTGGGTACTTCCCCAAAGGAAGCACGTAAACAGAATGAAATTGCCTTTGTATTTCAGGAGCATACCCTGCTCCCGTGGGCCAAGCTGATTGATAATGTCACCATGCCTCTTACTTTGCGTGGTGTATCCAAAAAGGAGCGAATTACCGAAGGGGAACGGGTACTAGAGCTGGTAGGCCTGAAGGATTATATGAAGGTGCTGCCCCGTGAGTTGTCAGGCGGAATGAAGATGAGAGTATCTATTGCACGAGCGTTGATATCCCGTCCCAAGTTGCTGTTAATGGACGAACCGTTTGGCGCCCTTGATGAAATTACCAGGCAGACGCTGCAGAATGAACTGCTAAATATTTGGGAACAGGACAAGAAGATGTCGGTTCTGTTCATTACGCATAACGTGTTCGAAAGTGTATTCCTATCAACAAAAGTCGTAGTGATGACGCCTCGTCCCGGTAAAATTTCGGATTTCATTGATATTCCGTTTGCCTATCCGAGGGATGATGAATTCCGGACCCAGCCTGAATTCGGTGAATATGTACGCAGCGTGTCCAATGTACTGAATCATTGATAGCCAGAAATGAGAGGAGAGGGAAGCAACATGGAAGAGATGGTAGCTAATTCAGCCGTTGAAACGACACCAGGTATCCGAGCTTCCGGGAAGGACAATGCCCGCAGCCATCATCCGGCAGAAGAGAGCCCAGTCATTGGACTGCTGAAAAAAATTCTGCCGCCAATCGTCGTGTTTGTCCTGTTTATCGGTGGATGGGAATTAATCGTGCGGATACTCGGAATGCCCCCATATATCTTGCCCAAGCCATCCGATATTGCCGCAGCCGCTGCTGAGAACAGCGCAAATCTGATTACGTCCGTAAGCACAACCATTATTGAGGCGTTGATCGGTTTTACGATCAGTGTCGTGCTCGGTATTTCATTGGCCATTCTACTGGCCTTGTCCAAAACGGTAGAAAAAAGCGTATATCCCTACGCTATTATTCTCCAGACTATTCCGGTCGTTGCGGTAGCGCCAATCATAGTGATCTGGTTCGGAGCGGGAATAAATGCGATTGTAATTATCTCATTCTTAATTAGCTTTTTCCCGATTTTATCGAATACGCTGATCGGATTGAACTCAACGGATCAGAACATGAAGAATTTATTCTATTTGTATAATGCAAGCAAGCTGCAAACCATTTGGAGGCTTAGATTTCCGGCGGCACTCCCGTACATTATGGCAGGGCTGAAAATTTCATGCTCCAGTTCGGTTGTCGGAGCGATCGTGGGTGAATACATTGCAGGCATTGGTGGCGGACAAGGCGGACTCGGGTACGGGATTACCGTTGCGGCAACCCGCCTGCAAACTCCTTACCTGTTCGCCTGCGGTTTAGCTGCATCCGCCCTAGGAATCGCATTTTTCCTGATCATCAACATGGTGTCGAACAAACTTTTGAAGTCCTGGCATGAATCAGCAATGAAATGATACCAGAACCGGGGGAGGGATCCAACATGTCCAAACATCATATGAACTTTCGTTACAAGAAATGGCTGCTGTCTGCTGCTTCTTTGATCCTACTGCTTCTGAGCGCATGCTCCAATTCCTCCGCTCTAGAATCCGCCGCCCCGGCGGGTGGGGAAGCCGGAACCGATTTGAAGCAGGTGAAACTGATCGAGGGCTGGTACGCCAAAGGGGAAGATGGAGGCTACTTTGCGGCATTGCAGCAGAACTATTATAAGGACAAGGGGATCGACATGACGATTCAGCCAGGAGGCCCCGAGGTGTCAACCATGCAGCTTGTCGCTGCAGGCAAAGCTCAGTTCGGCATCTCTTATGCGGATGAAATTTTGAAGGCGCGGGAACAGGGAATCCCTGTCGTCGGTATCCTTGCCGGTTTTCAAAGCACACCGCAGGTTCTGATGTACCACAAGGGGGAGAACATTCAGGATTTCACAGACCTGAACGGCAAAACCGTATACATCGGTACAGCGGTACCTTACTGGGAATATATCAAGAGTCAATACAATCTGACAGATGTAAAAGAAATGAAGTATAACGGACAGCTTGTCAATTTTATCAATGACTCCAGTTCGCTCAATCAGGGTTACATCACGAATGAGCCTTACGCACTTTCTCAGCAGGGGGTTGAGGTGGACTATCTAAAAATTGCCGATTCCGGTTATGCGAATTATGCAGACGTTCTTTTTACGACGGAAGATTATCTCAAAGAGCACCCTGATGTCGTTGAAGCTGTGGTGCAGGCAAGTCAGAAAGGTTGGAGCTATTATCTAGACAACTATGAAAAGGTAAATCCGTTTATTCAAACCTACAATCCGGATATGACGGTAGAAGCAATGAATTACGAGGCAGTGCAGGAAAAACCCTTTATTCTGAACAAGGAATCAGAGGCAAATGGTATTGGTTACATGACAAAGGAACGCTGGAGCACCCTGCAGGATCAGATGATCAAGGGCGGAGGGTTAACGAAGGCACTAGATGTTACCCAGGCGTTTACAACGGAGTATCTGAGGAAGCCATAACCTGAATCCAAAGTAATTTAAAGCTTCAAAACAGAAATTTCAGAAAAAATGAGGGGACTTAATATGTTCAAACTTGGAAATCGAAAGAGCTATTGGCAAGTGTCCGAAACGCTGGTGGATCTAAGGCGAACGCAAAAGTACGGCAAGTCAGTAACCCTCCCTGCACAGCCGCAGGAAGTCATATTTGATCTCGAGCATACGGCACTTATTGTCATCGATATGCAGAATGATTTCTGTACACCGGGTGGATGGCTGGATTCCATTGGGGTCGATACCTCTCCGCTCCTAAACCCGGTCAGCCGGCTGAACCGACTGATGCCCGAGCTGCGCAAAGCGGGAGTGCCTGTTATTTGGGTGAACTGGGGCAACCGGGAAGACCGAATGAACGTGCCGCCATCCGTGCTCCATGTGTACAATTCGGATGGTCGGGGCAACGGTATCGGGGACCCGCTGCCGGGGAACGGCTCCAAGGTGCTGGAGAAAGGCAGTTGGGGAACGGCAATTGTCGATGGTCTGGATTCGTCCCCCGATGATATCTATGTGGATAAATATCGCATGAGCGGGTTTTGGGATACACCACTGGACAGTATTCTACGCAATCTTAATATTCAAACGGTGTTGTTTGCCGGGGTAAATCTCGATCAGTGTGTCATGCATACACTGCAGGACGCGGCTTGTCTCGGATATGACGGCATACTTCTGGAGGATTGCTCGGCAACAAGCTCCCCAGATTTCTGCATAGAAGCGACATTGTACAATATCAAGCAATGTTATGGCTTCGTTACGGATTCCACTTGGTTGGTACAAGAGCTGAACGGGGGAGCGACTCCTATAGAGAGAAACACCTCGGAAGAGCTGGCATCGTTAGAAGGCTGAGCGGAAGGATGGGATGATGCAATGAAGGACCTATGGAACGCCATTGTCAACCAGGTGATCGTTGAACCGACAGGACAGGGTAGGTTGAACGGACTCAGCTTTATGGTCAAGGATGTGTTTGCCGTACGTGACATTACTAATGGCGCGGGTAATCCTTGTTGGCTCCAGACGCATGAGCCGGCGAAGGAACACGCGGAAACGCTCAACCTGCTATTGCAGCAAGGAGCAAGGCTAACGGGCATGACGCATACGGATGAGCTGATGTTCAGCTTGAATGGGGAAAATGTCCATTATGGAACACCAGTGAATCCGAGGGCTCCCGATCGTATCCCTGGAGGTTCATCTAGCGGATCGGCGGTTGCTGTCGCCGCTGGGCTTGCTGACTTCTCCCTTGGAACGGATACGGGAGGATCGGTACGTGTGCCATCTTCGTATTGTGGAATTTATGGAATGCGTCCATCGCATGGCATGGTCTCCGAGAAAGGCGTTATCCCACTCGCTCCCAGCTTCGACACCGTCGGCTGGATGGCACGCGATCTCGAGACACTGTGCCGGGTAGGTGAAGTACTTTTGCCGCAGACAGACCCGGGTACAGGCTTCAGCCGGGTGCTCATCGGTGAGGATGCGTGGGAGCTTGCTGACACGGAGAGCAAAGAGGCGCTTACCCCTTACCTGAAGTTGCTGTGCGGCATGGCTGCGAGCCATGAAACGGTTCGCATCGCCCCGCAGGGTCTACCTGAATGGATGACCATGTTCAGGACGATCCAGGGTTATGAAATATGGCAGGAGCACGGGGCGTGGATTGAACGTGAGCAGCCGACCTTCGGACCAGATACGGCGGGGCGATTCTCCTGGGCAGGCACCGTTGAACGTGCCGATCAGAAGAAGGCAGCCAAACGGCGGGTTGAGGTGTGCAAGCACATGTCTGACCTGCTCCGAACGGATACGGTGCTTGTAATTCCGACGACGACTGGAACGGCCCCGAAGCTGGGCTTGGGCGGGCCTTTAATTGAAGAACGAAGAGTGAATACGATGCGATTAACCTGCATTTCCGGCTTGTCGGGTCTTCCGCAGCTTACGATTCCAGCTGCGGATGTACTGGGCCGCCCGGTCGGTATTTCAATCATTGCCGGTCCGGGACAGGATCAACGTCTGCTAGAATGGGCCACATCCGTTCTTTCAGTAGTGAATTCAGAAGTAAAAGGATAAGAGCATCATTCGATATATGGACATGAAGCTACGCTTAAAACAATAAAGCTGCAGGAGAAAGGGTGTCAGTTATGTTTCAACGATATGAAGGAACAGCTTGGGAGGAACGATTTTTGCCCCGTCTGACAAGCAAACAGGTCAAAGAACTGCCGAAGGATAAGGCGCTGGTTATTCTCCCAGTCGGAGCTGTGGAGCAGCATGGCCCCCATCTGCCCGTATATACGGACACTTTGATTGGGGAAGCGACATTATCACAAACGCTGGAGCGGGTGCGGACGGATAAGGAGATCTGGCTGCTGCCTCCGGTCTCGTATGGCAAAAGCAATGAACATATCGGACTTCCGGGCACCATTTCCTTATCTGCGAGCACACTGCATGCCATCATGCTGGACATTGCAGAAAGTCTGAAGGCCAGTGGTTTTCGCAAGTTACTGTTGTTTAATACCCATGGCGGCAACGTGGATTTGCTGAATACGGTATCCCGAGAAATACGGATCAGAACGGGGATGATGGTTTTCTATCTCAGTCCCAGCAGTCTGAATGTGGCGGAGGATCTCCTCACTTCCGAGGAACTGGAATTCGGTATTCATGGTGGCGATTATGAGACTTCTCTTGTAATGTCCATCAAACCGGACTGGGTGAAGGAGGAGTTCCTCGTCAAAGAGCTTCCTGATATGTCCTCATACCGCTTTCTTACATTAGAAGGGAAAATTCGTTTCGCCTGGAAGATGGCTGATATCTCTGCTACCGGCATTGCTGGTGATGCTACGACGGCCACGCCTGAGAAAGGCAGGATTATTCAGGAACGAATCTCAACGATTTTGTCGGAGGCGCTGGAGGAACTGTGTGATTTCGAGATCACCGATGTCCGCGGGACTGAGCCGGTTCAGCAGCCAGCAGGAAGCACCCTGTGAAGCTCGTCAGTCTGAAACACGGCGATGGTGAACAGGCCGCGATTGAACATGGCAAACGATTCTTTCTTCTGGAGGAGATCAACAAGGCGGAAGGAAGCACATGGGGCACCTCCGTTATGGAGATCTTGCAGCAAGGCCAGCTAGGGGAGCTTGTCCAGTGGTATCAGAAGCACGGGGACAGAACAGTTTCATCGATCCCTTTCATACCTTCAGAGGGAGCCGTACCTGCTCCTCTCTTCCGTAACCCTCGTAAAATATGGGGAATTGGCATGAATTATGTGCAAAAAGCGATCGATCTCGCATCGACTCCTCCAGAGCGTGAGCCAGTCTGCTTCATGAAGCCGGACTCAAGCCTGATCGGGCCGGAAGAGTATATCCTGCTGACGGCTCAGGATGTGAATGTGACATCAGAAGCAGAGCTTGGCATTATCATCGGCCGAACCTGCAAAAATGTGCCGGAAGAACGTGCGCAGGAGGTCATTGCCGGTTTTGCCGCAACGCTGGATATGACTAACCAGGACATTCACGCACGGAACCCCAGATTTCTGCAGCGATCCAAGGTATTCGATACATTTTTCAGTCTTGGACCACAACTATTAACACCTGATGAAATAAGTGATCTGCAGAGCCTCGTTGTTGAAACTGTGTTGAATAATGAGGTTATTCATAGCAATACGGTGTCACACATGATGTATCATCCATGGTTCATTGTCTCGTATTTTTCACAGATGATGACTCTCTATCCGGGTGATGTGATCATGACAGGCACACCCGGGTCCGTCCGGATTCAGCAAGGAGATGTGGCCGAGTGTAGAATCAGTGGCTTTATGACGCTTCGAAATCCGGTAGGGGAAGTCGTATAAATCATCAGTAATTTTCCTTGGGGAGTGGTAATGAGATGAACAAGTACAGACAAAAGGGAACTGTCGTTTTACTCGCAGCAATATTTTCCTTATCCACATTGCTGGCGGCTTGCGGGAATCAGCCAACTGCTGAGAATGCCTCTGCTACAGGGGGAAGCGAGGAACTCACGGCAATTACACAGGTGACGAACTGGTTTGCACAAGCAGAGCACGGGGGTCTGTATGCGGCAAAGGAACAAGGATATTACAATGAGGCTGGTCTCGATATGACCATCCAGGCAGGTGGACCGCAGGTGTCTCCAACACAGATCGTGGCTTCCGGCAAGGCGCAGTTCGGACTGGCAACAGCGGATCAATTGCTGGTCGCTCGTGAAGAAGGAATCCCTCTTGTAGCGATTGCGACGATATTCCAGAAAAGCCCGCAGGGACTTATGGTTCATGCCAATCAGAACATGTCCTCCCTGGCCGATTTGAACAACCGCTCCGTATACGTGGGGACAGGCTCGGTGTTCTGGGATTTTGTGAAGAGTAAATACCAATTGGGTAACGTGAAGGAATTGGCTTATACCGGTTCTCTTGCTCCTTTTGTGGCCGATGAAACGGTTGCCATTCAGGGATATGTAACCAGTGAGCCGTACGAGATGAAGCAGCAGAATGTGGACATTAATTTCCTGCTACTGGCAGATGCCGGTTATAACCCGTATTCCAATGTGCTGTTCACCACGGAGCAGTACATACAGGATCATCCTGATATTGTGCGTGGTTATGTCGAGGCTTCGATGAAGGGCTGGGACTATTACAAGACCAATTATGATACCGTGAATGACGTCATTTTAAAGGAAAACCCTGATTTTACGAAAGAAAAGCTGAACTATGCCGCTGAAACACTTATCCCGTTCGTATACGAAGGTGATGCGGTGAAACACGGTGTTGGTTACATGACAGAGGAACGCTGGACGGAGCTCGGAAAGCAGTTAAAGGAGATTGGGGCATTGAAAGAGGAGCCCGATGTCAGCAAAGTATTTACGGATGAGTTCTTGCCGAATTCCTAAGAGATTCCTTTGGGAGATCAGTTATACAACATACGGGAGGGGAACCGAATGAATGAACATTGGATAGCCGTATTGAAAGAACGCATGGACCCGGAATTGCTGCAGTGGGAGGAGGCAGCACTTGCCAAATATTCGATGGATTATCATCACTTCTCTCCTGTGCTGGCCAGTCAGCTGCAGGGTAAGGTCGCCGAGTGTATTGCCAGTCCGCGCACCGAGGAGGAGCTTGACGATCTGCTCTCCATTGCAGCAGAGCTGGGAGTTCCGCTGACGATCAGGGGGAACGGCACCGGCAACTATGGCCAATGCGTTCCGGTCACAGGCGGAATCGTTCTGAATCTGGCCAAATACAACAAGGTGCTCGAAATGGGAGAAGGCACGATGCGGATCCAGGCCGGGGCCAGACTCGGCAAAATGGAATCCAATGCCCGCAAGGCGGGTTATGAGCTGCGTACGATGCCTTCCACCTTTCAATCCGCGACGATCGGCGGTTTTTTATGCGGCGGTTTTGGCGGCATCGGTTCGATCAGCTGGGGTACGATCTGGGATGGGCTGGTACGTTCTCTAAAGATCAAGACCGTTGAGGTTCATCCCCGTACCATTGAGCTCCAGGGAGACGAGGTGCTGCCTTACCTGCATACTTACGGTACAATCGGCATTTTGTCCGAAGTGGAAATCAATCTGGCTCCCCGAGTTGAATGGATGCAATGGGCAGTAACCTTTGACCGTTTTGAACAGGCTTTTCGCTTCGGGCAGTCGGTAGCTGAGGACACTTCCTTGGTGAAACGGCTAATCTCCATCCATGAATGGCCGGTACCATCCTATTTTCTCCCGCTTGATCTCCCCGCTGATCATGCTGTCGCATTACTGGAAGTGGATACAGCCAACGAACTCCAGCTTGAACGTATCCTATCGGAATATGGGGGTCACTTGGCTATGAAGGTCTCTGCCGAACAGTATCACAAAGGTGTAGGGGTGTCCGATTTCACATGGAATCATACAACATTGTGGGCGCGCAAGGCAGACCCTGGCTTGACCTACCTGCAGCTAAATTTTGAACCATCCAGTGCCCTTGAGCAAATCTCATCAATGAAAAAGGAATATCCGGAAGTGATGAATCATATCGAGTTTGCCCGGCAAAACGGAAATTTGCTAATCTCCGGCCTGCCGCTGGTCCCTTTCACAACGGAGGAAAACCTGAATCAGCTGATGGAATGTTACGAGAAAAACCGGGTTAGAGTCAATAATCCGCATACATGGGATTTGAAGGAAGGCGGGCGTTCATACGCCCATGATCGTTTGTGGGAAATCAAACACCGCAACGACCCGAAGGGAATTTTGAATCAGGAGAAATTAAAGCGTTCGGCAGTTAGCGGTATCTGATCAACGGGTGACGGAAGAATGGCGCAACCTGCAGCAGTTAACGTGCCAAGCGGATTTTAATAGTCAATCCGTATCTACAGCAAAGGAGCGAGTTGCATGAAATTTGGAAATGTAGTCATCCGCCGGAAGGTCCCTTGCACGATGCGTGACGGCATAACGTTGTATTCAGATATATACCTGCCGGACGAGACGGGAGAATATCCTGTGCTGCTGATGCGCCAGCCCTACGGACGGTCGATTGCTTCTACCGTTACGCATGCCCACCCCGTCTGGTATGCAAGTAAGGGATATATTGTGGTAGTCCAGGATGTCAGAGGGCGGGGAGAGTCGGAAGGCGAATTTAATCCGTTTGTTCAGGAATCAGAGGACGGATTTGATACCATCGAATGGGCAGCCGGTCTATGCGGCTCGACCGGGAAAGTAGGCATGTACGGTTTTTCTTATCAAGGCTTAACACAATGGGCAGCGGCTTCCCTTCACCCCCCTGCGCTCAAGGCGATTGCACCGAGCATGTGTCCGGCAGACATGTATCATGGCTTATTTTACCCGCATGGCTCTTTTGCACTTGGCAATCATTTGCCGTGGGCTTACCAGCTGGCTCGTGACACGGCACAAAGAGCGGGTGACTTCGAAACGGCAGAGCAATGCTCCCGATTGATGCGCAGCCCCGAGGAGATGCTTTGGAAAATGCCATTGAATGAAAGGCATCCTATTCTGGAGCAATACTTTCCCGCATTTTATGATTGGATCGATCATCAAACGTACGATGAGTACTGGGAACAGATGAACTGGATCGACGAGATCGCCCGGGAGCCGGTGCCGGCGTTGCATATTGGGGGCTGGTATGACGGTTTCCTCATGGGCACGTTGCAGTCGTTCGAGGCTCTGCAAGCTACGGCCACATCGGATTGTTTTCATCGGCTCATTGTCGGTCCGTGGGCCCACATTCCATGGGGGCGCAGAGCAGGCGGAATCGATCATGGCGAGCAGGCAGATGGTGGTCATCATCTGGAGCAGCTGCGCTGGTTTGATTATTGGCTGAAGGGCAAGGAAGACATGGAATTGTCTAATGATCTGCCGATCCGTTATTTTGACCAATTGAGTCATGAATGGCATACGGCGGAACAGCTGCCTTCTCTATTTGAGGATGGGTCCTCTAAGTCCGAATGGTTTTATCTGTCCGGGTCACAGACCCCGGCGAACGGTGCGGCAGGAGGAGGGAGACTGGAAAAGCATAAGGAAGATGTGGAGGAAGCTGTGCCGGATGTATTCGTATACGACTCGCGTCTGCCAATGCGTCTTGACTCTTACTTGCCGTCCGACCGAGCTGCCATTCAGGAACGGCAAGAGATTCTGATATATACGGGAGGACCGCTT
This sequence comes from Paenibacillus sp. FW104-T2, assembly GCF_058789975.1. Taxonomy (NCBI): domain Bacteria; kingdom Bacillati; phylum Bacillota; class Bacilli; order Caryophanales; family Paenibacillaceae; genus Paenibacillus; species Paenibacillus sp. FW104-T2. The sequence continues at coordinate 116,247 of NZ_JBYTCE010000018.1, forward strand.
GCAGAGGATATCCCGATTTTTGGGTCCCCGGAGTTATCCGTTCAGTATCAAACATTGGGAGGTCCGACGGATCTGGTGGCCATCCTCACGACCGTATCCGAGAAAGGGACGGCCCGGCTACTGAGTGTGGGTCGCACGGAAATCTGCAGTGAAGGAGCAGATGCCTCCAATGAATGGAGAACAGCGCGGATCCGTCTGCGTCCCTTGGCGGCCACCCTGCCGGCTGGCTCGTATGTCCGGCTTGAGTTGACAGGCAGCGCCTTCCCGTTATTCGCCCGGCATCCAAACGGTGTTACGGACGAGATGAACACCACGGGAACGGGTGGGTTGAAGATTGCCACAACGGCTGTTCGCAGTACAGAACAGGATATATCCTGTTTGAGGCTGCCGTTAAAAAGATGAAAAGCAAGCATTAATTAAAATCAATCAAAGTGAGGTTGAATGTATATGGTGAACATTCCAGGTCTGGTTGCTGGTAACTTTGAGAATTGTCCCGTCCACAAAATTTCCGCACAGGATACGAATAAGTTCATCCTGCTGTGTGACAGGGAGCAGGTTCCTTTCACTTCATTTGTGGAGATCTTCGAGGTTGGAGGCAGAACTCCATCCAATGAACACCGGGAGGCTTATGAATATTTTTATGTGTTAAAGGGGGAGGGGCTTGCCAAAGTTGGCAACGAGTATGAGACTCCGATCCGCCAAGGCTCATTCATTATTATTCCACCGGGCAACCATCACGATATTATTAACACCGGCAGCACGCGTCTGTATTGTCTGACGACCATGGTACCGGACGAAATGTTCTCGGATATGATCAAAGCGGGTCCGGCCGCCGAGCTTGACGAGGAAGATCTGGCCGTGCTGCAGGCGCTGGCTACCGCACAATGAGTGCGGGGCTGCGTTTCATTAATGTATGCCTTCCGCACCGGGAAGACCTCTGCCTTTATGAACTAAAGGCGGAGGTTGGAAAATGGGTTAGTATCCGCCTTCAAGATCGTTTCCTTGATGCACGGGAAAGCGGTGCTTCCCGTCTGATGGTCCCGCACCAGGCCGGTTCGGATCTAAAACGGCTCTCAGACGCGGATTGCATCGATCTGCAGGGCGGCATGATGCTTCCTGGCCTGGTTGACTGTCATATGCATCTGGATAAAGCTTTTTCGCTTGAGCAGGTGTCGAACCGATCCGGCACACTTCATGAAGCCATTCTTAATTACAGCCAGGCTGTACAGACATTCAGCAAGGAGCAGCTAGCGGAACGCATGCTGACTGCCGCCAGAATGGCAATGAGCTACGGAACCACGACCATAAGGAGCCACCTTGACTTCCCTGTTCATTTGGGGAGAGAGGTGGCCTTTCGGACGATTGAGGCAGCCTTGGAAGTACGGGAGAAGTTGAAGGACAGTATGGCTATCCAATATGTGCTCATGGTTCCGTTCCGCGGCAATCAAGAAGCTGCGGATGAGGCAATCGAGGAAGCACTGCGGATGGGAATTGATGTACTGGGTGGAGCCCCTCATCTGGCAGACGAGCCTGAAAGTGAGATTGGCAGGATTTTTCGGTTAGCGGAACGTTTCGGCGTGCCCATTGATCTGCATGCAGATGAAAGTGATAATCCCGAAAAAAAAACCGTGCTGAGCATAGCAGAGCATACGATTCGCCACGGTTATCAGGGCAGAGTGACGGCAGATCATCTGTGCTCGTTGTCTGCAATGACGGAAAAAGATGCACAGCATGTGATGGCGAAGATGAACGAAGCCGGTCTGAACGCGGTAACGCTGCCTGCGGTGAACCTCTATCTTCAGGGACGGGAAGATCGCGGCCTGGTAAGACGGGGCACAACACGCATTCGCGAGCTGCTTGCAGAAGGCATTCCACTTGCTGCGGCCTCCGACAATATTCAAGACCCGTTCCATCCGTTCGGCCGCGGGGATCTGATACAGATCGCCCAAATCACATCATATGCGGCCCATATGGGCAGTGAACGAGATTTAGTACAGCTGCTGCGGATGATCACGGATATACCTGCTGAAATTACGGGCTGCGACGAGTATGGAATAGAAGAAGGGCATGCCTGCAACTTTGTTGTCACGGATGCTTCGGATGTCACGCAGCTGCTATCAGGCACTAAAATGAGTCGCTGGGTGTATGCCTCCGGCACATGGCAGTCTGCTTTGCATACAGCTCAGACATTCGCGTCTGAATTGGTAACATGATTAGCAACAAACAGGAATTACCGTCAGTTGAACATAGAAGAGAAAGAAGGTGGCAAGATGGTTCCACAAGTCACAGGCACACAAACGATGGTAGTCAGTCCTCATTATTTGGCCAGCGCGGCAGGATCGCGTATTTTGCAGCAAGGAGGCAATGCCTTTGATGCCGCCGTAGCGGTGAGCGCCTGTCTTGCCGTCGTATATCCACATATGACGGGAATGGGAGGAGATTCCTTCTGGTTAACCTATAGCACCGAAGAGAGAAAAGTCAGGGCATATAACGCGAGTGGACGTTCGGGCAGCGGGATTACCGCAGCCTGCTTTGCGGGCGAATCAGCCATCCCGCAGCGGGGACCCCGCAGCGTCATTACCGTGCCGGGTATGGTGGACGGCTGGGATGCCATATTACAGGAATATGGCTCGAAGACGCTGGCAGAGGTGCTTGAGCCCGCGATCCGTTATGCGCTGGAAGGCTTCCCGCTGTCGCCGGACCAGCATGTCAATACGGACGGGCGTTCAGATGTGCTGGCAGCTTATCCGCAGACAGCCGCCATCTATCTGCCCGGAGGCGAGGTCCCGGAGCAAGGCAGCCGCTTTGTGCAGTCTGCTTTGGGAAGCAGCCTGCTGCAGGTTGCGGACCAGGGCCGAGACGTATTTTATTCAGGCAGTGTTGGTCAGGAGATTGTTCGCTCACTCAAGGAGCAGGGAGGTCTGCTGACACTGGAGGACTTTGCGAGACACAGAGGTGAATGGGTGGAACCGGTCAAAGGGAGTTACCGAGGGCTTGATCTTTATCAGGTCCCTCCGAACTCACAGGGCTTTACTGGTATAATGGCGCTTCAAATTCTAGAACAGTTTGATTTGGAGAGTATAGAGCATGGTTCTTATGAGTACTATCACCTGCTTGTGGAAGCGCTGAAGCTGAGCTTCCGTGACCGTGATCGTTATTTGACAGACCCACAATTTTCCTCCATTCCTCTGGACCAGCTGCTATCCAAATCCTATGCCGCGAAGCTGGCGGCCTGCATCGATATGGAGCGAGCCCTGCCGATGGATACCCAGCCGGTAGGTCATGATACGGCATATGCGGCTGTAGTAGACAGTGAGGGCAATGCCGTTTCATTTATCCAAAGTCTCTATTTTGAGTTCGGCTCTGCTGTGGTTGGGGGAGACACCGGTATATTGCTGCAGAACCGAGGCTCATTCTTCTCCCTTGATCCGTCGCATGTGAACAGGCTGGAACCTGACAAAAGAACCTTTCATACGCTGATGCCGGCGATGGCTTGCCGCGATGGGAAGCCATATATTTTGTACGGTACCCAGGGAGGAGAAGGTCAGCCCCAGACTCAGACCGCGCTGCTGACTCGCATGGTGGACTATGGTATGACTCCCCAGACCGCTGTGCGTGCACCCCGCTGGGTGTGGGGAAGAACATGGGGAGAGGCAACACAAGAATTGAGAGTGGAGGGCCGAATCGAGGCAGAAGTACAGCAGCGTTTAAGGTTAGCCGGACACGAGGTACACACAGTTGAAGATTTTGCTAGAGTCATGGGACATGCGCATGCCATTATGATCGATGACAATGGGTTCCTGCTCGGGGGCACAGACCCCCGCTGTGATGGTGCGGCTATTGGATGGTAAATTGGAACCGGGGTGAAAGGTCAGGGGTGCGTACCACCCAGGCCTTTATTCTTACATAAGAAACAACTAATCTGCGACCGTTTCCCGTTAGCCTACTGGGGGACGGTTGTTTATTTTCTTCTGAGTTCGAACCAACTCCTCACCAAAAAAGACACGAGCAGGATAAAAACTTTTGAAGCACTAGAGTTTATGTTAATGGTAAAAGTTGCTAGCTACTTTCGCCGTCCGCATTGCTACTGCGGTCTTACAAGGTTGTAATTATGTAAATTTCAGTTGGAAATGATGATTTCACCCTGATGTAATGATTTGTAAAATAAGCTTATTAAAGAACAAGGAGAGGTTCCTATGACAAAGCCAGACGTCCCGCACCGTCCGCAGACATCAGGTTATAGCCATAAAATTAATGATCCATTCTGGTCGCATTATATTGAACTTGTTCGCAACGTGGTTGTTCCTTATCAATGGGAAGCGCTTAATGACCGTATCGAAGGAACTGAACCAAGTCGCGCCATTCGGAATTTTCGCATCGCTGCAGGGGAAGAAGAGGGCGATCATTATGGCATGGTATTTCAGGATAGCGATGTTGCGAAATGGATTGAAGCAGCTTCGTACCTGCTCTCCGCGAAGCCCGACCCGGAACTGGAAGTCTTGGTGGATTCCGTTATTGAGACCATAGCTCGGGCACAGCAAGAAGATGGTTATCTGAACACGTACTTCACCCTGCGTGAACCTGGGGCGCGCTGGACGAACCTCGCCGAGTGTCATGAGCTCTATTGTGCAGGACATATGATTGAGGCTGGTGTGGCGTACTATCACGCCACGGCCAAGCGCACGCTGCTGGATGTGGTTATTCGCCTGGCGGATCATATAGGCACCGTGTTTGGTACAGAGCAGGGACAATTGCCAGGTTATGATGGGCATCAGGAGATTGAACTTGCACTCTTCAAATTGTATGAGACGACAAAGGAAGATAAATATCTGGAACTGAGCCGTTATTTTCTGGATCAGCGGGGAGCGAGTCCGCATTTTTTTATACAGGAATGGGAACAAAGGGGCCGTACCATACATTTTGGCGAGTTGGATATGGTTCACCGACACACTTACTCCCAGTCCCATCTGCCTATTAGGAAGCAATCGACTGCAGAAGGCCATGCGGTTCGACTGGTGTACATGTGTGCGGCAATGGCAGATGTAGCTGCGAAGACCGGAGATAAACCGCTGAAAGAAGCCTGTGAGCGGTTGTGGAGCAGCACCGTAAGCAAGCGAATGTACATTACGGGAAGCATTGGTTCATCAGCCCAAGAAGAAGCATTTACAGGCGATTATGATCTGCCGGGAGATACCGCCTACGCAGAGACCTGTGCCTCAATTGGCCTGATCTTTTGGGCGAAGCGCATGCTGCAGATGGAGCAGGATAGCCGGTACGCAGACGTTATGGAGCGGGCCTTGTACAACACGGTGATTAGTGGAATGTCTTTGGATGGTCAACGTTTCTTCTATGTAAATCCGCTTGAAGTCGATCCGGAGATTCAACGTGTGAATCCTAATTATGCCCACGTGCGAACACGCCGGCAAGGATGGTTTGGTTGTGCCTGCTGTCCGCCGAACATTGCACGATTACTGGCCTCATTGGATCAATATGTATATACCCCGGCTGTGGAACAGGCTACGTTGTATGTGCAATTGTACATTGGCGGGGAAGGGGAATTCACACTTCAGGGTAGGAGAGCAGCCCTGACCATGGTCTCTGACTATACCTCCACCGGAGAAGTGAAGCTGATCGTGCGGCCCGATTCCCCGACAGGAATGCCGTTTACGATAGCTCTGAGAAAACCGGACTGGTGCAAGATTCCCGAGCTGTGGATTAATGGGGAAAAGACCGAACAGGATGAGTTCACTTTTGAATGCGGTTACATAAAGGTGACCCGCACGTGGAGAGCTGGTGATGAGATAAGGCTTCACTTCCCTATGGAGGTACTTCGGATGAAAGGGCATGACCACATCAAAGCCACTTTCGGAAAAGCAGCCATCCAGCGGGGACCGTTTATGTACTGTCTCGAGGAAGTAGATAATGGCCGCGGATTGCATCGCATTCAACTGCCCCGGGATGCCGAGTTTTATATCGGCAGCGGGGAAGGGATGCCTCTGGAGGTTCCAGCACTTACAACCATTGGGCAGCGAATCGTATCCCAAGAAAACTGGGGAATACATCTGTATCGCAGTGACGTCCACTGGGATACACAGCCAGCCGAGCTTCGGTTTATTCCTTACTTCACTTGGGCCAATCGGGATGAAGGAGAAATGAGCGTTTGGATTCGGGAGAGCGAATAAGAAGAGGTCTACTAGTGCTGCTTTAAAAAGGTAGGCAAAAAGAAAAGCGCCCGATAGACCCAGAATGCGAGCTGCAGGATAACGCGATTTTTAGTGAGCGGACGCTTTTTTTTCACGGCATCAGTTCAGATTGAGTCAGATTATTTATCTGAGTTGGTAAACTTGGAGCGGAAGTTGGAAGGAGAGATGCCCTCTTTTTTCGAGAAACAGGAAGAGAAGTAGGATACATGGTTGAAGCCAATCTCTTCGGCGATGCGTGCAACGGACCAGGCGGTTTGCAGCAGCAGCTTTTTGGCCTGTTCTATTCTGTAATGCAGCAGATATTCCATGGGTGTCATGCCATACACTTTCAGCATGCTGCGTGCGAGATAGTTTGGATGGTAGTTGAGTTCCTTTTGCAGCATCGGATTGGAGATCGGTAGCGGGTAATTGTGGCGGATGTAAAGTTCAACTTTCTCGGCAATCCGGATTGCCGCAACATCGGACAGTGAAGACAGCCCAAGATCCAGATGCTGCATAAATTGCTGGAATGTCGCCTGTCGTTTCCAATTGCGCATGGACTGAGGCTCCTGATCAAGCTGAGAGAAATGCTCCAGCAGCTCCATGTCTTTGGATGCAATATGCATACGTTTGGGAATGAAAATGGAACAGACGTCACAGTGGTTCAGATATGCGCTCACCTTATGTGTCTCGATTAACTCGGCTTGATTGGCGAGGCATTCTTCCATGTTGGCAGATTCTCTCCAGCTGCCATAGGTTTGAAAATGAATCCAGATCATTTCGGTTTCCGTCATACAGGCTGCACTGCCGTAATGGTGTCCATCCGGCTTAAGGATCAATGCATCTCCTTGGTTTAGAAGCCACTCAGTCCCGTTCTCGCTAAGGGCGAGCGAACCGCGTGTAACGACAATTAGATCAAAAACACCGATGTCACTACGGCTAATATGATATTCGCCGGCTTCGTAATAAGCACGTCCGCAATCAATAAAATAGGGAATGGGCGGGGTGATGAAATGAAGGATGGGCGAGTCCAATCCGGCACCTCCGAACAGGTTGAAATATTTAAAATTCACGTTGGCATCGAGCATTTATTCTTTATGATATAGCAAGTAACATAGAAAATAAAGCGCTTACGAAATTCAGTTTTAACCTTAACCGGATTCAGGATTAGAACCTAATCTTCACTCTCGTGCTGGTTGGGCTTCTATCATTTTTTAATTGCCTCTGCTTCAAACTAGGAAATGGGGCATTCAATCATCATCTGAAGGGATGCTAATTGATGTAAGCTCCGCGTATGTGGAGTAACGGTTATTAGATTCGATTATCTTAACAAACGACTTAGAGATTCTACTTTAGGCGAAAGAATAAACGTCATTTTCGATGGATCGGTCAAAGGTATCTCGTAGAAGAAACTATACTTACCGGTTTAAGAGAATTAAACCCCTAATGGATATGATCACATATATACAGGAGGTTATAATGACAATGATTTCGAAGAAGTGGAAGCCGCTGATGATCGCGCTGCTCCTGGCTATCCCAAGTCTACCGTTGCAGGTTAGCGCATTGCCTGAGGTCACGGCGGCTGCAGTAGGAACCGATATCTCCAATGCCAGCCTGTCGGCCAAAGTCGGCGATTTAGGCCAGATTGAAGAGCTCTTTATCAACAACAATCCTACGAATAAACAAGGGAAGCCAATTAATTTCGTCCTACCTAACACGACATCGCCGCAGAATGGTACCGAGCACCAGTGGATGGGTGAAATGATTTTCTCTTACCGTACAGGCGCCAATGGACAATTCCCTGACAACAGGGACGGCTTTGTAGAAGTTGATACCAATAAAACATTGGCTGCCGGGGGATCTACGCAAGTTTCGACCATTAATCCGGATAACCCCTATATTAACAAGACCTCATCAGCAGACGGCAAGAAGGTAGAAGTCAACTTTATTGGACAGAACCTAAATTCTACAGATTCGCGGGTAATGAAGGGCTTCGATGTGAAATCCGTTTTTGATATGGAGACCGATGACGGTTCAATGCTTTGGGAAATTACGGTGAAGAACAAAAGTAATCAGTATATCGAATTCGGGGATATCGGCTTACCGATGCCTTGGAACAACAAATACCAGACCTTATCCGATACCTATGATGACCGTGTGACGGTGCATAATTTCGCAGGTGCTGACAGTGGATATTCTTATGCCATCCGCACCAGTGGTGAGGGGAACTTTATGGTCTTCACTCCGGTGCCGGAGAGCGGCGCTCGAATCGAGTATGTGGATTATTGGATGCATGAAGCAGGAGAGGTGCGTGCTGCAGACACCTTTAAGAACTGGACAGGGGACAGTGGCGGCTGGTATCCGGGGCTGAACGTACTCTATATCCATTCCAAAGATATCCAAAAAACGGGACGCGGATACTTTACCGATGCTTCCAGCCTCGTATTAGGACCGGATGAGTCCAAGACGTATAAGTTCAAATTCTCAGCAGTCCGTGGAGGAGACAACACGCCGCAGGAAAGTGCCGAAAGCCCAAATAACAGTTCGACCTCGATGGAAGACCGTGAAGCCAATCTCCGGTCCATCCTATATAAATCAGGCATAATTGATGCTGTAGCGGTGCCGGGCTTCCAGACAGCGATCAATATGCCTGTCAAGCTAGGCTTGCACTACGACGACAGTATCGTTGATGTACAATCCATCGATATTCAAAATGTAGCAGAGAATGATCCGTTTGACGAAGCGCATATTCCGGATATCAAGCCTGGGAAGAGCAGAAAGGAAATGGTTGACAACTCGCGGGCCGGACGTGGACTGCCTGACGGGAACCCTGGCTACAACGAGTCGGTTGAGTTTGTGGAGACCAAGATCGTAAATGCTGAACAGCATCATATCTATTCGCTTCAGTTTGATTCGATCGGCAATAACAGTGTGCGTATCGAATATAAGCTGAAGGACGGCAACGAATGGGTGGATAAATTTACTCAATTTGAATTCAATGTTCTGGCCGAGCTGGATGCAATCTCGGATGCCCATTCTGAATTCATGGTCCAGGAAACACAGGATAAGAATCCGGAAAGTCCGACGTACGGTAACTATTTCGACTGGTATCTTACAAGTGGCATCGATCTCAACACAAGCCATTGGGGGGATGACTGGAGCCATGACAACATCAACTTCATGACGATGAAGAACTATCTGGCTCCAAGTCCCGATGAAATTCGCTCTATCGAGACATACCTGATCGATTTCATGTGGAAACGATACATGAAGAATACTCAGGATAGCTACATCGTTGCGAACTGGCTAAAAGACTCTGGAGCGTACACCGACAAAGATAAACCTTATACACGTACCTTCTCCGAAATCATGGAAGCTACCGGATTTTTCAACATGTACCGGATTCAGAAGGCTTATCCTAATCTGATCGAGTACCGGGAATCGCCTCAGTTTTATCTGGAAAAAGCATATAACATCTACGATAAGCGTGTTTCCACCGAAGCCATTGGGTTCTATGGCGAGCAGCAAATCCCGGATATGATTGAAGCACTGAAGGAAGAGGGAATGCAGACCGAGTCAGCCAATCTGCAGAAGAAATTCGCTCTCGACAAGGGACGGAATATGACAAGAGCCTCTTATCCATACGGCTCGGAATTTGAATATGATAATACTGGCGAAGAAGGGGCTTATGCAGCAGCGAAGGCGCTGCGCACGTACTATCCAACAGACGCACTTACAGGTGCAGCTGAGAGAAGTATGGAAATGGCCGATTGGAAAACACGTGCCATGCGCGGTATTCAGCCTACTTGGTTCCATTATTCCGTGCCTGTTTTCCGCGGCGGTGAAGGCTGGTGGAATTTCCAATATACTGCGTCTTTAGCAGGATACATTATGGATGACTGGCTTAGGTATGAGAATGATGGCAGATCGATGGAGCAGAAGGCAATTGCACAGCAGCGCAATTATGCTGCGAAGATTTCGAACTTTAACGCCGTCAATATGGGACAGATTTCGGCTAATTCAGTTGGCAGCACCTCTTGGAGATATTCGATGTATAAAGGAGGCACAGGTACGAAGGACGTATACGATGGCGGCTCACGCGTCATGAGTAACGGCTGGAATGATTTTTCGGGCGAATCGGAAGAAGGCCTCTATGGTTCCCTTCTCAGCATCAGCTCCGATATTGTTACAGATCCGATATTTGGGCTATTCGGTTATGGAGCGCTGGTGAGTGACGAAGGAGACAGCTACAACATTACGCCGAAAGATGGTTTCGGCAAACGGATCAATCTGATCGATGAGAAAATCTATTTGGAGCTAGAAAGCGATAAAGTAGAAAGCGCGCAAATTCAAAAAGATGGTAAGGGTTTTGCACTTCAGCTCCTGAATCCATCAGGGAAAGAGCATACTTCACGGATATTGTTCGATGGAGTGGGGATGGAGAATGGATACTATACCATGAAGCTGAATGGTGCAGCTGCCGGACAGTTCTATGTTCAGAACAATGAAGGCGTTGCCATGTTTCAGATGGGTAGCGTACAGCGTGCTGAATTGATCATTGAAAAGTCAGCCGGCGGTCAAAATGAAGCTCCGCAAATTACTGTTGAGCTGGCGACACAACATCCACAGGCGTTGATTCCATTGATGCTGAATGGGATTGTAACCGATGATGGCGCGCCGGAAGGGACTCTGTCTTACCAATGGGAAGTGGTCAGCGCCCCGGAAGGCGGCAAGCTAACCTTTACTCATCCGAAAGCAAGCATTACACAGGCTACGGGTACCAAAGCAGGCTCATATACGGTTAAGCTTAGTGCAAGTGATGGACAAATGACTGGCTCCAGCCAGATAATCTTCGAACTGGCTCCACCGCCGGATAAACAGCCTCCAGCAATCGGCCAAGTGACTGCTGTTCAGGATGTTGCCAATAACAGTATCGTGGTATTGTCCGGGGAAGCCATTCCTGACCCTGTGCATAGCGAGGCAGAAGAACCCCAGTTGAAGTACACTTGGGCCGTCAAGCAAAAGCCTGAAGGTTCAGCGGACATTTCATTTGTGGATGATGACAAAGCAGTGGCCTATGCGCGTGTTAGCAAGGCAGGCGCCTACACGTATACCTTCAGTGCGGCGGATGGAGATAAGAAATCCAGCAAAGATGTAACGATAGAGATCAAGGAAGATACCGTTGACGTTTACCGGGCACTCAGAATTGTCACCAAGAAGGATATTGAACCGGAACTTCCTAGTCAAATCTATATTTTGTCAGAGGAAGGGTATCTAGAGCAGGAAATCACTTGGGATGCTATTGATCCAAGCTTCTATGCTAGCGTAGGTCAATTTGAAGCCAGAGGAAAAGTCAATGGTAGTGCTTTGGAAGTATGGGCTACCGTACATGTCGTGAATACTGAGCTGCAAAATGCGGCGCTGACAGCCAAGGCTTCCGCTAGCTTCTCTGGTGGCGACGGTTATCCGGAAGCGATGAATAACGGCATTGAACCTAAAAGCTCGGCAGATTTCTCTCCGAACCGAGGTGCCCCCAACAGTGCATGGCATAACTGGGGTAGAGAAGGAGATCCTGCATGGGTGACGTATGAATGGGATCAGCCATTCCTGGCCTCATCCATGGATGTATATGTATTTCAAGACAACGGCGGGAACTTCCGTCCGAAGGATATGCAGCTTATGCTTCGCGGCGAAGATGGGAAATGGTACACCCCGCGGGACATTAAGGGATTGGGCAATGAACTTAATAAATACAATACAACGACCTTTGAGCCCGCCTATATTACAGGTGTTCGTATGGACATGAAGCCTTCCGTTAATGGCAGTGGTATTCTGGAATGGAAGGTATACGGCTATACCGGAGCGGTAGATAAGACAGAACTGGTCACGGTCTATAACTATGTAAATACATTAAATGCTTCGAACCTTGCGGATCCTGGTCTTGCGCCAATAGAAGCGGCGAAGGCGGAAGCTTCTGCTGTGATCAAGAATATGAATGCCACAGACGAGGAAATTGCTCTGGCGCTCGAGAAGTTGCTGACGGATTTGCGTCTGCTGAGTCCGAATGACGGCAATATGGCTTTCCTCGCGAATGCTTCTTCCAGCTACACCTCACCTTGGGAGAGTCTGGCGGCAGTGAATGACGGAAGGAAGGATAGCAACAACATCTCGCACTGGGGAACCTGGGGCCATGAGGGCGCAGAGGAGTGGGTACAATATGAATGGCCGCAGGGTGCATCTATCCGGAGTTCGAATCTGGTGCTGTGGTCAGATGGCGGCGGAATCAAGCCGCCTACCCAAATTGTATATTCCTACATCCCGGCGGATAGCGCAACTGATGAATGGGTAACAGCGGGAACGGTTACGGAGGGAATCAAAGTGGTTGAACATACTCCAGCGGAATCCTCCAATCCGTACACGTTTGACTCGGTGCTGAATGTAAAGGCAGTGCGAGTAACCCTGACCAAGCAATCGCGGGCAGGAGATAACGGTGTAGGCCTATGGGAATGGGAAGTCCACCAGGCCATATCCAGTCCTGATCGTGAGGCTCCAGTAACACCGGCTGGTGTGGCACCGTCCATTCCTGATGGAGATGACGGCAAACTGATCGGTGTGACAACAGAAATGGAGTATAAGAAGGAAGGCGAAGAAGAATATATTGCAATTGCAGGAATTGAGGTCACAGGTCTCACCGCCGGTAAATATTATATCCGGTATATGAAGACCGGTTCGCTGAGCGCCAGCCTGGATAAGGAAGTCGTTATTCCGGAAGGGCAGGCCCAGGAGCAGGCTGCACCCGATGCGAGTGGGTGGGTAATCTCACACGCCAATTCGGATACCGACATAAAAGGCATAATTGAGGGCTTGAATGATACGATGGAATACCGGAAGCTGGGCGAAGAGGACTACACGCCTGTTACAGGTTCAAGTATCAACGATCTGGAGCCTGGCAGCTATCAGATCCGGTATGCAGCCACAGACAGCCTAAAGGCAAGTCCGCCGGTAACCGTGGACATTCGCAATGAAGCCAAGGCAGACAAAGAGGCTCCAACAGCGGAAGGACTCGTCATTACACCGCCTACAGCAGCAGGCGGGAATGATGGCAGAATTGAAAATGTGACTGCCGAAATGGAGTACCGGGAGGCGGATCATGGTAGTTACATGCCGGTTAGTGGAACCAGCATTGAAGGCCTAGAGGCCGGCAGCTACGAGCTCCGGTACGCCGGAACAGATTTGAGCAATCCAAGTCCTGCTATCCTGATCGCTGTGCCTGACGGAACCAAGCAGGAGCAAAGTCCTCCTATCAGTGCAGAGGTCAAGGCTGTAAATGTCAGTGCAGCTGGGGCCAAGGATGGCAAGATCATTGGTGTAAGTCCTATAATGGAATACCGGCAAGTGGGAGTGGACGCTGGCAGCTGGAATGCGATCACAGGCACAGAGGTTACAGGTCTTGGTAACGGAATCTACGAAGTAAGATATAAAGAAACGGCAACTCATTATGCGAGCCAATCCCTTACTGTCGTTATCAGCAATACAGTCATCAATCCGAAGCCTACGGAAACACCGCCGTCAACGGATGCACCTGTGTCAGTGACCACACCTTCACCGGCTCCTGAAAACATAAAAGTCGAAGGGAATTGGATTAAGATTGTGGCACCAAAGACGGATACCAAAACCGGTAAAGCTAAAGGAGCACCCATCCGGCAGGAAGATCTAAATAAGGCTCTGGAGCATGTAAAGGCGAATAGCAGTAATATTAAAACAATCATGGTGGACATTCCGAATGCAGAGGAAGCCAATTCCTATGCGGCTGAGTTTCCTGCAGCTGCACTAACTGGAGAGCATGCCAACATCATGATCGAGATTAATACGGAATTTGGAACCGTTGCAGTACCTTCTAAATTGCTGAAGTATGTATCAGGTGCCAAAAATGTGGAACTGTCACTGAGCCGGTTAGATACTGTAAAGCTTCATTCAGATGTAAAATCCGTAACAACCAGCAGACCTGTTATTGCATTCACTGTTCTATTAGATGGCGAAGAGGTGGTAGCCTTGAATGAACCGGCCGAAATCAGACTGCCTTATACTCCTGATGTTGAAGAATTGGCCAATTCCAAATACCTTACCGTTTCGTACGTGGCTGCAAATAGTACATTTGTTCAGCTACTGAACGGCAAATACGTCAGTGCTCTACAAGCCATGGTTTTTCCAGCGGCAAACACAGGTCAATATGCAGTTGTTTATACGAAGAAGTTCTTCAATGATGTCATCAAGGATTCGTGGTACGCACCAGCGGTTGAAACCATGGCGTCCAAAGGATTCATCGACGGGACATCAGCAACAAGCTTTAATCCCGGGCAAAAGGTCACAAGAGGTGAGTATCTGGCTTGGTTGGTAAGGACACTGGATCTCAAAGCAGAGTTCAACACCACCTTCAGTGATATGAAGCAAACAGACCTCTATTATGAGGAAGTCGGAATCGGGAAAGCACTCGGGATCGCCCTTGGCGCGAACGGCAGCTTCTATCCGGAAACGGAAATTGCTAGACAAGATTTGGCTGTGCTGACCATGAGGGCTTTGCGGGCAGTGGGCAAATCCGAGCAGACCCGCACAGCTGAGGATCTCAAGAGATTTACAGATGCGGCAAATGTAGCAAAGTATGCAGTTGATGACATGGCTGCAATGGTTAAAGTGGGTTTCATAAACGGGCGAAGCAATGTCACCTTGAGTCCTGGCGGAACGACAACCAGAGCAGAGGCTGCTCAGGTTCTGTATAAGATTTTCTTACAGCTATAATTAAAGAAACCGACCTTGATCCTGTTTTCTGCAGGAACAAGGTCGGTTTTTTTTTTAGGGAACGCTTCAAGCATGATACTGTTCCCAATGTTTAATATGAACCTTATTCACTATGGGAACCTGAGGATAATGTGAGCACATTAGTAAATACCATGTATTGTTCTAAACATGATGGGAACATCATCAAAAAAGGAATAGTGGAACTCTTTCGCTATAGCACTAATTTTATGTTTCTGACAAGGCCACTGTTTATAAAGCAGATTCTTTGGATATTCTTCGTATTTATTGATCTATCTGAGTTGTAAGATTAAGAAAACTCCTGATTCGCTCCTATTTTCTCGAGGTTTCGCTTGTCAAATCCCTTTACAATCAACCATACAGACAAACTCAATTCATATATGCCGACTGGAAGAGCAATCATTCCTTTTATTGCAGAAAGAGGTTCTATCATACCGAACATTTCTAATAGCCCTGCTATAAATACAAGTACAGCAGTAATTATACCAAACAGCGCTAACGTTCTTGGAACTAAACCTGTTCTAAAAAGCAAATAGCTATACAGTGCCGTATTAATACCCAGCATAAAATTGGGACCTAACATCGATGTCCAGCGGTGAAATGCTTGCAGCATGTAACCGATCTCGTTAAGATTTTCTACACTTGTTAAGTTGTTTGCTTCATAATGTATACTAAGTTGTACTAAACCTAAAATACTTACCACACCTATGGCAATAAGTACTGCTTCCATAAATCGAAAGCATAGATATCCTAGAGCGAGCGGTTCATTCCACCGACGAAGATAAGGGAACAGCATGACCGATGTACCAACTGCAGTTAGAATGAGCATGAGATCGTTAAATACCCCAAGCAAGACCTGTGTTTTAAAACCATTTGCCACTGACAAATACCATTGTTCAGATAAAACCGGCTCATATGAGATAACAGCGATGACTGAAGTGACTGCAGCTACAATATAAAAAATGCCGATTATAATTCCGTTCCTTCTGTCTTGCGTCATTACCCTACCTCCTTAAGTTAGTTACTGTTTAGGTATAAAATTGCAGAGTTACTCCGAAAAAATGGATTGGAGGTTATTATGGATCATTATGCAGTCATAGAGAGTGCTCTACTCCATATTGAGAACAATTTAGACCAGCCCTTATCATTAGAGTCTGTAGCTGATACAGTTAACATGTCGAAATATTACTTTCACAGACTATTTTCTGCGATAACAGGTTCTTCCTTAAACAATTACATCCTATCCAGAAGATTGAACGCTTCACTACAATTCATTGAATCCGATCAGCTATCACTTACAGATATTTCTTACCTGCTGAACTTTGGAGCCCAATCATCATTTACTCGTGCTTTTAAACGTCAATATGGAATAGCCCCGAGCGCTCTAAGAGTACAAAACATGAACATTCCTCAAATACCCATGCCATCAGTGGTTAGAAGACCCGTTAAAAACATCAATGGTGATGTTGTCACCGACTTCACCCTAACAGACTTCGAATCCATACGGGTAACCGGTATAGCTTTTGAAGTTGATCTGGCTGATGATGATTACAAGGCAAAGATTCGCTCGCACTCTGACAAACTGTTGCAGGACATTGATAAAACAGTAAGCGGTCCATGTTATGTCATCTATTCCAATTGCCAACCTAATTCAACCCGCTTTAAAGTCCTATTTGGAATTCCATATGACATTCAGATCAACAAACCTTTTTATTTTACTATTGACGTGCCACAGCTCTTCTGTGCCAAATTCAAGTATTTCGGTGATCTCCTTGAAATAGGAGATGTCCTTAAAACTGATTACGCCAGATTTCTAAAAATTTCTAGGCAGGAAACGGAGGATTCACATATCGAGCTTATTCAAACTTTTGATGATATTCACAATTTTCAATCTGCCTTCCACATATATGCACCTATCAAAAAACTCCCGACTGATTCAGCCTATTAGCCACGCCCTCCGTTCTGTTATGATCTCAAGATATCATGAGGACTACAAATACACTTTTCAAATCTTGCTGTAATGCATGGGGCGGCCAGAAACGGTGGACGGAAAAGTAATTAAAGTAGAGAGCTTAACAATATAGATTGGGATATACCGGCTTGTGAAGTTAGAAACCATTAGGCGAAGGATGGTCCTTAAACTTGTCGTTACAGACAACGCGGAGAACCGTACCACAAATAGAGGCAATTTTCCTGAAAAAAACTTGGAGAAGTATGTATTTACAGACTGCGGATTCGTAAGAGTGGGTTATTCTTTTTCTTTAGAAAGTGGGTTGTTTAAACAAGGTTGTGCGCGCTTTCCATAGTTAAACAACCTTTTGGATAAGGTTTGAATGAAAGACTCATTCTTTAAAATAGGGTGTAATCCCTCTTGAATATAGGTTCTCCACTAACTTGAAAAATTCTTCTGACGATAAATCCTTTTGACGCTGGAGCCATAGACGAAATAAAGAAAGGGAAGTTGTCAGGTAAAACTCAATTAAGTATGGCGTTAAGGCATGGTTTTGTGGAACGTTCATTTCCAATTGTTCTAAAGTGATTTCTTTTTTTAAACGTTTCAAAAAACGTGCACTTCCATAATCGCCCAAAATAGCATTTAGAACCAGGAGATGTTCTCTTTTGTCGAGACAATAGAGCGTATCTTGGACCGTATGCATCGATAGCTCTTTGTTTGCCAATTCTTTTTTTATGTCATTTAACAACTCATTTTCAACAGAGTCTAGCAATTCATAAATGTCCGTAAAGTATTGATAAAAGGTGCTGCGGTTATATCCTGACTTATTCGCAATTTCCTGAACTGAAATTTTCTCAATTGGTTTTTGGCTGTATAACTGACAAAAAAACTTCAACAAATGTTTGTCTTGTTTTCTCCGTTATTTGGGGTTGCTTTTTCATGTTTGCCTCCTACTAGCGAATAAGAATATCATCCGACAAATCATAAAAAACTGAAGGTTGATCAACGAATAATGAAAATTTATAATCACATCATACAACATGTTGTCGGATATTCAAAAGAATTGTTAATAAGTAGGAGTGTTTTTAATGTCAACAAAACAAGATCGAATTCTAATTTTTGGTGCAGGTGTCATCGGGAGCATGTACGCAATTAAGCTTATTGAAGCAGGTTTTGACGTTACCCTGTTTGCACGTTCTAATAGATATAAATCGTTAAGAGAAAATGGCCTGCGATATGAGGGGAAAGGTACAGTTAGATCGATACAAGTGAATGTCATCGATACGCTCGAAAATGATGATATATACGATTTCATTTTCGTTACCGTTCGTTATGATCGGTCCGAATCAGCGTTGTTAGCGCTAAAAGATAATCAAAGCAAAAATATAGTTACGATGACTAGTAATTCAATGGGATTTTCCTCGTGGCTGGATATCGTGGGGGATAGACTTTTACCAGCTTTTCCTGGCTTCGGCGGACAGATTAAGGATGGAGTATTGCATGCTCGATTTCTACCAAAGATTATAGCGGCAACAGCATTTGGAGAAATTAATGGTGTAGTGACAGAACGCATAGAAAACCTCGCAAAAATATTTAAAACAGCAAAGCTTCCTTACGTTATTAAAAGGGATATGCAGTCGTATCTAATCACACATTCCGTATCAGACATTGCCATGTTGAGCATTTTACAATCCGAGAATAAGATAATGGACAAAAAAACATCCAGAACCAGAAGGACAGCACGCAAAATAACAATCACTTTAAAAGCATATCTGAGGGCAATACAAAAAGCTGGCGTTTCAATTGATCCACCAATGCTTAAAATGGTGCTTAACTTTCCAAACTTAATTTTGGATCTTTTCTTTATGACATGGCTACGAACGAATATGGTTAGGGATATGATGTTGCCGGATTATGCGAACCATGCTACTAATGAGATTGTTCTGCTGAGTAACGATTTAATGAAATTTTTAAATCAAAATGGCACCAAATCGGAAATTCTTAACTAAGCTTAAAGGAAATGATAATTCAAAAGTCGAACAAGAGCAGCTAATCCATGATTGGCTGCTTTTGTTCGACTTTTGGGCAGGTTAGTTTAGTGATAAGATGGAATATCCTATACGTGGGGAGAAGCTCAAAAATATGAATTTTCCCGTTGAATTGGCATAGTTAGGTTGAGATTTGCGGTTCATCTGCAGGCTGTCGTCCACTTACCGCAAGCATAATGACAGCAATAATGATTAGTATAAAGCAGAAGATAAATGAGTATCGGTAACCGACAATGCTGGCTACTCCACCACCAACAAGACTGCCAAGCAGTCTGCCGATTGTGGATGAATTGGAATATAGCGTGGAAGCATATCCTGGCATTCTGGGCAGCAGGTCCTGTATATAGCTAATTCCAATTGCAGAAATGACGGCGACAAAAACAGCGAGCAAAATTTGTGCTGCAAGCATTTGCCACATCGCGTTTGATATAAGTATAACGAAATAATAAGCTCCTCCGAAAATTGCCCCGCAAAACACCAAGATTCGGTTACTATACTTTGCACTAAGTAGACCGAGTACAATCATAAAAGGAATTTCCAGCGCAGCACATATACTACTAACTAAACCGACATCACTTGTCGTTCCCCCAAGATTGTTTGTAATAAAGAGAGCCGTGTTAATACTGCTCATCCAATGAGCGGTATACATGAGTATCAGAATTAGAAAAGGAATCAAAATATCCCGGTTTTGAGCCAGCCGGAAACTTTTTATTTTCACTTCAGCTTGATTGCTCTTCATTTCTGTGTTTGATTTGAGAAACAGGAAAACAAGCAGAGCAACAAGTAGGAAAGCTCCGATTGTACCCAAAAAAATCCCCTTAAATCCAATAGCAGCGAGTAATAAAGTGCCGATTAAGGGACCTGTAATAAAGCCGAGAGAGAAAGCAGAACGCAACGTAGAATTAGCAAACGCACGCTCCGTAAAATGACTCTTTATCACAGCTTCTCTGGAAATAGCGAACAACTGAGGCATCCCTGGTGCACCTAGTGCAGTAAACACAGTCATGTAAATGAACAAAATCGGAAAATCATGAATGAACAAGTATCCACTAAAGGCCAGGGCATTAGCGAGAGTAGAGAAAAGATAAACGCCCTTTCGATTTAGGCCGAGGTCTGAACGTCTCCCGATTAGCGTGCTGACCCATATTCCTGCAATTAGTGTGACGGCTAGATAAAGACCAAACATGCCAATAGATACGCCAAGCTTTTCCGTGAAATAAATTGATAAAAAGGGGGTGCTGAGCGAAATGCCCATACCCTGTAATGCCATACACATAAAGAGTAAAGCATACGAAGGAATGGAAAATAGGCTAACGAATCGATTAATCATAGTGTAAAATTACTCCTCAGTATTTATTGTTGTGTAATCACCATACATGACCTTGCTTTATCTCGTCTAATTGTATTTTACTGGAAAACGATTTTCATCTACTCAGGGACTGCCCATTTCACTATCATCAGGTATGGTGAGCATATAGGCGTGCGGATCTGTCCGCCTTATCGATTCCAAATCCATGGGGAGTTAAAGAAAGGGGGGGATAAACGAATTATTGAAGTTACAAAACGTTGGTAAAAAATCAACGAAATTTCTTGTCTTCTTTTGCCCAACAGGAACCAAATGGACTCATTGGACCCATACAGTTGAATAACCCTGAAGTTTCCTGATAGAGATAGACTTCTAATAGAAAACAATGCCCGAAATAGGAGAGAGCCGATAACCGTGTAATTGGTTATTGGCTCTATATCTGTATGGCTAGTTCTTTGATATGCGTTTGTTAGCAGCCTCTCGGGTATGTCACTTGCTGCAGGTCTTCTTGATTAAATCCACGCCAACGTATGCTAGACTTTCCACACTTGCTGCCTTCTGTAGTATGTAGTGATCAAAAAAGTTCTTCGTATAGTCTGTTACAAGACTTCGCATTTCCATAGCATCCCGTTCGCCTCTGAGTTCCTCATTAACATTGGTAAACACGATGTCACAGTAATCTAAATGTGCAGCACCATCAACAGAGAAATAATAGGTTTCCATGCTATTGTTAGCGCCAATTATCGCATTCATATTATAGTTAGGTTCACTAAACAGTAGCAAGAAGGGTTTCTTAAGGTCGCTGTCCTGAAGTCCGAACGCACCGCTATCCAAGCCAATCCCGCAGGCGAACCGTTTGTCGTCCCGGCAAACAATCGCCGCCGTAGGTCCTCCATAAGAATGTCCGACTATGCCCATGCCGATGTTAAGCCATAATCTGCCCTTAAAGATGGAATTCAGTTCTCCAGAGTCCAGTTTGTAAAGATAATCGGCTACATACCTTATATCTTCTGCCTGTAATTCGCTATGCTCTGTTAACTTGGCAAGTATCGGCAGTGTAAGCACGTTTTGGCACATCTCAATGGCAGTTTCTTCGTCAGGCCGCATCTCCATCTTACCAGCCAACTCCACCATTTCCGGATCTTCAGAAAACGCCATAATAACATCCGAAAAATCCTTTGATACATTAAACAGGCGTCCATCTTTACACTTATACATGGTGCTATTCTGGTGGCCGACGCTGACCACTACATATCCCATGCTTGCCAAGTCTGTACAGATCACGGTACCCCATTCTGGAGAACCTCCCCCGCCGCAAACATAGAATAATACCGGATAGCGCTTTTCCTTCCCGGAGAGAGCAAGGTCGTCGTAACACTGGGTCTGGATATCGATAGAGCAAGCATCCTTCAACGCAGTGAGAAGTGGCTGCTCATGCAACATCTCGTATACTTCAGGAAACATGTACGTTGATGTCGTCTTCCCTTCGTTACTGTCGGACGGATAGTACACAAACGCCGTCAGTTCTCTTTTTGAGTGGTCTGATGCCGTGTACTCAAAATCCATCTGGGTTCGACCGACCGTATAGCCGCCAATGGGTTCTGGAAATGCGTCATACGTTTTCATTTTCTTATTCCCCCTATATTCGTTGGAATCGTATCTACTCCTTAGCTTTCTTGAGATCGCTAACCATTTCAGAATATTTATGATCTTCGAGCAGCCCATGACCCATAAAGTCAGTAAAGTACTTGCTAATCTTCAGTTGCAGCTTAGAGTCCTTGATATCGAATTCTCGAAAAAACATGACAAGATTAAACTGCATGGACTCAAACATAAAAGAAATCAGGTCGTCATCAATATCAGGTCGGAGAGATCCATCAACCCTCATTCGACGTAAAATGTTCTTGATGATGGGGAATGACTCCCCCTTTAGCACATCCAGATAGATTTTAAGCAAAATGTCCTCAGGAATGTATAGTACTGTTTCAGTAAGTTTGATTTCCAACTCATTCAATGGCTCGATCATCTTGCCATTAACATGACCAAATAAGCCAGTAAGGAAAAACCGGTAAAGGGAATCTTCATTCGTGTTATTAAAATACGAAGCTCTTTTCTGGGTCACATTACGCATTAAGTGACAATAAAGGTCATCTTTGTCTTCAAAATACCGATAAAATGTTCCAGGGTGCATGGACAAACAATCCAAAACCATCTTCATCGATATATCCTCATAAAGATTATTAACAAAAAGATGCATAGCGCTATTAGATATTTCCTCGCGTCTTGCTTCATCTAAACGAAAGAAAGTTTTTTTTGGCATAGAGTACTCCTCAATATAAAGTGTGAACTCATTCACACCATATCGATAATCGATTCACATGTCAAGTAGTACTGAAAACTTAGATATCAATAATGTAGGACAGACAAATCAAAAGGCACCCGCCTATAGGCAGGTGCCATCTCTATAGAGATCAAGTATACATTATCTATGGGGAACATCATTTTGCAAGTTCCTGTTCCTCCAGTAATCGTTTCAATTTTTGGCGCTGCCGTTTTTCCTTTTGACGGCGCTCTCTGTCCTCAGCCTGCAGCGCTTTAAGTAGGGAGACACACATGCCGATAAGGACAACAGCGAACGGCAGTGCGGCCACAATGGAGGCCGTCTGGAGGCCGTTCAATCCCCCGCTGATTAGAAGAACTACCGCGATGGAGGATTGCAAGATTCCCCAGGTTAATTTTACTCTTGTACTCGGGTCCAACCTGCCATCTGAAGTCAGCATGCCCAGCACAAAGGTAGCTGAATCCGCCGACGTAATAAAGAAGATCATGATCAGAAGGGTAGCAACGAATGCAGTAATCGTGCCTAGAGGCAGCTGTTCCAGCATAAGGAATAAAGCAGTTGTCGTGTCTTCTTTGACGGCTTCTGCCAGATGAGCGGCATTGAACAATTCCAACTGAAGTCCTGTTCCCCCAAAGACGGAGAACCAGATAAATCCGAAAAGGCTTGGGATAACCATGACGTAAATTACAAATTCCTTAATGGTTCTTCCTTTGGATACCCTTGCGATAAACGTTCCAACAAAAGGAGCCCACGAGATCCACCAGGCCCAGTAAAATAACGTCCAGGTTCCAATCCAGGTTTCTCTTGAGAACGGCGTCAGTCTCAAACTCATGTTAATAATATTCTGCAGGTAACTTCCCAAGGTGGTCGTGAATGTGTCAAATATAAAAGAAGTCGGCCCAGTCACCAAAACAAACAACATTAATAGCACAGCTATAACGAGGTTGGTGTTGCTCAAAATCTTAATACCTCTATCCAGACCGGAGGTTGCCGAGATTAAAAACAATACCGTTACAATGGCGATGATGACAACCTGGGACAGCGTTGAGTTGGGAATGCCGAATAAGTAATTCAACCCCCCACCGATCTGAAGGGCGCCCAATCCAAGCGAGGTCGCAACTCCGAAGATGGTGGAAATGACGGCCAGAATATCAATGACCTTGCCAAGCCATCCTGCAGCAAGACGTTCACCGATCAAAGGAATAAAGGTGGAACTGATTAGCCCCTTGTAGCCTTTTCGAAACTGGAAATAAGCGAGCGCTAAGCCGATGACGGTATAGATTGCCCAAGGATGCAGCCCCCAGTGGAAAAAGGAATAACGCATTGAAAGTCTTGCGGCTTGCGTTGTTTCGGGTACCGCTCCTTCCGGTGCAGATAAATAGTGGGACAGCGGTTCAGCCACTCCCCAGAAAACCAGCCCAATACCCATGCCAGCGCTAAACAGCATGGACAGCCAGGAAACCGTAGAATATTCCGGTTCATCATCGTCATCCCCCAGCCTGATACTGCCAAATCGGCTGAATGCCAGATAAAAAGCGAAGATCAGGAAGAACAGCGTCGCCAGCAAATAAAACCAGCCAAAATTCTGAATAGAGAAGTTGTAGGCTACGTTAGCCGCATCAGCCAGCTGATCAGGAGCGACAGCTCCCCATATTGCAAATAGTGCAACGATGATAATTGTGATTGTAAATACCATGAAGAGACCTCCGATATGTAAGCTTCATCCAACATTTCCTTAGTATGTACTAGTCCAGCATGTAATATTTCGGAATGCCAGCTGTTGATAAAATAAAACAAATAGCCTTGTATTGAAACACCCGTCGGTTTGTTTTGATCTCTCCAGATAAATAAATTATTTAAAATTGCTTGATAAACTGAGATGGTGGATTGAGAATTTCGGGTTTTAGTTATATAGAAATAACTTGAAAAATTTAAGAGGGAATCATCACTTTTAGAAGCAGCATTTGAAAGTATAGTGTATTTTAATGATAAGAGATTCTGAAGGAAAAAATGAAAGGATGAGAAGGATGAAAAGACTCGAGTCTGGTATGTCCATAGATAACGAATTATTTTCTGATATTGTCAGGTATGAGCACGTAACGATAAGCGGAACGACCATAAAAAACTCGAATGTTGGTTCACCAATATTCTGGAGCTGTAATCTGAATCAACTTGTGTTTGATACCTGCGATCTTACCAATGCGAGATTTTTTGCCGGTAGTACGATTGATCATTGTACATTTATTCGTTCCGACTTGCGCTCAGTTGGCATTGCCA
The DNA here is from genome assembly GCF_058789975.1 of Paenibacillus sp. FW104-T2. Classification (NCBI taxonomy): domain Bacteria; kingdom Bacillati; phylum Bacillota; class Bacilli; order Caryophanales; family Paenibacillaceae; genus Paenibacillus; species Paenibacillus sp. FW104-T2. The sequence goes on from NZ_JBYTCE010000018.1 coordinate 141,169, forward strand.
AGGGCGAAGCTGTTTTTACCAATTGCGAATTTTCCTCCTGCGATATGAGAGGCATGACATTGGAGAATGCAACCTTCATCGATTGTACTTTTGTTAAATGCAGATTTAATGACCGGATTTTACAAGCAGCGAATATCGTAAATTGTTCCTTTACCGGGAAGCTCGTGGATATTACATTTGAGGGACATGGCAAACAAAAGCTAATCGCCAATTTTGAAAACTGCATCTTTGAAGGTGTTCGTTTTGTGAACTGTGATCTGACGCAATGTATTCCGCCAAAATCCAAAAATCATCTGTATGTTGAACAGGTATCCTCACGTGTGAAAAATGCGATACCGAAGATTGAAAATGACCCTCATCTATCTGACGATGAACGAAAAATATTGGTACGCAGTCTGCGCAAGCTTGAGCATATGGATCAATATATTTTTAACACAGTACATATGAAGAAAATATATGGTGATGTTTTTGTTGAACGATTTTTCAGTAGTCTGAACGTTCAGTGAGAATCATCCTGTCACCAGTCTGTTATAAAAAAGACGCATCGTCGTTTCAAACCAAGGTTTGTCCTAGTAGTTGTTCGTTGTAAGTTCTAGACACGGCCACTCAATATGACATACTGTCATATTGAGTACCTAGCCATGCATATATATCCCCGAGAATGTAGGTATAGGGGGCGGAACAATGGACGGTAACAATGCTAATAATCAGGGAAACAGTCGAAGCTGGAAGGGAGGCAATGTACAATCCGAGTGGCATGCCAAGCAGTCGCCAGAACACCATTCACAGACAGTAGGGGAACGGGGGCCGATTCTGGAGCAGGACAGCATGCTGCATGAAACACTCGAAACCTTTGTCCACGAAAAGATCTTAGAGCGTCCGGTCCACGTAAAGGGATTCGGAGCATTGGGTTATTTTGAAACCCTACACTCGATGGCCGCTTATACGAACCTGTGTTTCTTGCAAAAGCCAGGACAACAGGTTGCTGTTACCGTTCGTTTCTCACTTGCGGTTAGCAACAAAGGAACACCCGATACATCCCGCAACGTGCGTGGATTTTCGACGAAATTTTATACCGAGCAAGGCGTTTTCGACCTGCTTTGTAATCATATCCCCGTGTTTCTCGTACGAGATCCGATCCGGTTTCCTGAGTCAATTCATGCTTTCCTGCCATCACCCGTTAACAATCTCATTGATCCGAATCGATTCTGGGGGTTCATTGCTAGAGCACCAGAGGCAACTCATTTCGTTGTACGACTGTACTCGGACGAAGGGACGATCAAGAGCCTCCGCCATACGCCAGGACACAGTGTTAACACCTATGTATGGAAAAATGCACAAAACGAACGCTTCTACGTCAAATATCGCTGGATTCCTTTAGCTGGAGAGCAATATATCGAAGCGGAAGAAGCGGCTCGTTTGGCCAGCGAGAACCCCGATTATTCGGGTAAAGATTTATATGACACGATTGCACAAGGTACACCTGTCCAGTATGGGCTGTATGTGCAGTTGATGAACCCACAGGATGAGGCAATGATGCCGTTCGATCCGTTGGATGACACGAAAGTGTGGGATGTGCGTCAATTCCCGCTTCTGCCCGTTGGTCGACTCGTCTTGGATAAGAACCCTACGAATTATCAGGAGCAGATCGAGAAGCTGGCATTCTCCCCGTCCAACCTTCTGGATGGTGCTGAGCTGTCCGATGATAAAATGCTGCAAGGCCGCAGTAATATTTATTGGGATTCACAGCGCCATCGCCTTGGATCGGACTTTCGCAAAATTCCGATTAACCATCAAGCCAGCTGGTCACCGACGGATCAGGTAACGAGCGGAGAAGGGCGTTATGTAGCTGGTCGGCTCGTTCGATCCGATATTCCGAAGGCTGATAATTTCACCCAAGCGGGACAATTCTACCAGTCGCTAACAGGAGTTCAACAGGATCATCTTGTTCAGAACCTCGCTGATGACTTATCGGCAGTTTCTCAAGAGATACAGACGATTGTGTTAGGCTATTTTTTCGAGGCTGATGCAACATTAGCCGAAAGGGTAGCACGCCAGATCGCTGCGCTGAAGAAGGGATAATTCAGTACAAAAAAGGACCGTAAGTGTTCATCTTTCATCGATGAATGCTTTCGGTCCTTTTGTTTTTATCCTTCACCTACTATGCAATGGCAGCATTTTAATACAATTCTAATAAACAACGGTATCGGTTTCCGCTTCACCTCGTTAACGTCTTCGGAAGGCTCCGCCTCGTGCCAGAGCGAAGAAGATGAGCAGGGCAATAATCGAGCCAACGATGGCCGGAATAATATGAAATCCGCCAATCACGGGACCCCTTGGTCCCAGCAATTCTGTTCCTAACCAGGAACCGATAAAACCCGCAATGATATTCCCAAGTACACCTCCCGGTACATCACGCCCAATCAAGTTGCCGCTTAGCCAGCCAATAAGTCCACCAACAATGAGTACCCAGAGCAGATCCATTGAGTTGTTCTCCTTTCTTCGGGTTTATTACAAGTTATGTTGGGCTCAGTGGAATATACCTCATCTTCCAATTGGTGGAGGAATCTAAAGTGTCTGTGCTAAGATTGGGTTAAATATAATTGAAGCTGGAGAATAAGGCTACATAGGGGTGTACAATGAAGAAAATCCTAGTCATTGATGATGAAATTGCAATTCGAGATTTAATTGAGCTGGTACTAAGGCGAGAAAACTACGATGTGCAGACTGCAGAGGATGGCAAAACTGGCCTGCATTTGCTTGAATCTTTTCAACCCGATTTAGTGGTGCTTGACTTGATGCTGCCTGACTGCTCCGGATATGACCTGTGCAAGGAAATCACCGGGAAACGTGCCGTTCCTGTGATCATGCTCTCTGCCAAAAATGAGGTTATCGACAAGGTACTCGGACTTGAACTGGGGGCGGAAGATTACATGACCAAACCCTTTGACAATCGTGAATTGCTCGCTCGGATCAAGGTGATTCTGAGAAGAAACGAGAGCAAGGAGGAATCCAGTGAAGGAACAGAGGTGAAATCAACACGCATCGTTCATGAAGAGCTCACATTTGATCTGGAAAGCCGAAGGGTGCTGAAAAACGGTATACCCGTGTCTTTAACGGCCAAAGAGTTTAAAATTCTGGAAACGTTACTCAAAAGGCCGGACAAAATCTTCACCCGGGATGAACTGCTGCAGATCGGATGGGGGTATGACTTCATGGGAGACAGTCGAAGTGTGGATATGACCATCATGCGATTGCGGAAGAAGCTGGAGGATAACGCGGACGAACCGAAATATATCAGGACGATCTATGGATTCGGCTATCAACTTGGAGGTGGCGAGGCCTGAAGTATGCAACCCGGTTACTGCTGAATTATTTATTTTTCTCGGTGCTGTCCTTTAGCATCATCATTTTTGCGGTGAATAAAGCCATTGATTACTACAGCTTCGTTACTATTGAAAAACAAATGATGGAGAAGGCGGATCTGTCCGAGCTGTCCTTTCGAGAGGTGTTAGCACAGCATAGGTCATCGACAGGAGAGCCGCAGACTCAGGAAATCGTCAGACTTGCTCTGGAGAAGCTGAAAGCATCAGGCAAAGAAGTGCGTATCTACGACAGCTCCAAGCAGCTGCTGGGCCTCGCTGTGGATGGCATCATCATTAATGATGGCAAACCGCTTATTTTTGACAAAAATATTGAGAAAGCCCTGAGCGGCAGTTATGCCTACACCGTAACGGAAGATCATCTGCTTTATTTTGCAACTCCCATTCAGAATCAATTTTACGAAAATGCTTATGTGTATGAGTTCGTGGACGACATTTCGTACTTTTATGCGATGATGGATCAAATTCGTTATATCCTCTTTGTGGGTGCAGGCGGATTCATTGTGCTGATTACGTTAGCCAGTTTGTGGATTGCCCGCAACACAACCAAGCCGATTAAGGTGCTGCTTGGCGCAGTGCAAAGTTTCTCAAGACAAGAGTTTCGAAGAGTTCATCTTAACCGGAAGGATGAGCTGGGCATGCTGGCAGATGGGCTGGATTCCATGGGGCGTCAGCTGCATGATTACATTCAGTACCAGAAACAATTTGTCTCCAACGTATCTCACGAGTTAAAAACACCCTTGGCAGCGATTCGTGGTTTCTCTCAATACTTGGTTGAGGGGGAGAATGAGAACAAGGAACTGCAAAAAATCTATGGTCATCTGCTGCAGGAGTCGGATCGGTTGACACGCTTGATTAATGAATTGTTGCTGCTCTCCCGCTTCGACAAGGCTGGTTCTAACGAACTGGAAGCCCGGAAAACGGAAATGAACGAACTAATTCAGCAGGTCGCAATGAATATGGAAGCGAAGGCTAAGGATAAAGAGATCAAGATCAAAGTTAGTAAAGCAGAGGAAGAACCGGATGATGAGGGTACGACAAGAGTTTATGCCAACATCAATCCAATGTTAATGTCCCATGCAATCGCCAACCTTGTGGACAACGCTATCAAATACTCAGGCAATCACTCACAGATTAATGTAGAGATGGAACATACGCCAAACGAGATCGTTATTCGGATACGTGATCAAGGTATCGGAATCGCGAGCGATGAACTGGAGAGAGTGCAGGAACGCTTTTACCGGGCGAAAAATGCAAGCACAGCGAACGGTTCAGGTCTTGGACTTTCGATTTGCAAGGAGATTGTAGAGCGGTTTAATGGATATATCGACATGGAAAGTCAGATTGGGGAAGGAACGACCGTTACGATTGTTTTGCCTCGTGTGTAGAACTGCATCTAAACCCAAGCCTAAATAGGTAACGTTACAAGATTGGTACATTTCTGTTATGAGACTAACAAATGCTTTTTTTATAATCACTTCATAAGAAGAAATCACAGATTTATGGAGGGATCAAGATGAAGTTAACAAAGAAAGCTGCAAGTTTTATCGTACTAGGTGCTTTACTAACGGTGGCCTTAACAGGCTGTCAGTCCAGTGATGCTACATCTCCAGCAACCGGACAGAGCACAGCGAATGAACAAAGCAAAGGCGAAGGAGCAGCGAATTCCACAGCGCCTGCTTCAGAAAATTCGGAAGAAAAGGGTACTGAAGCTATTAAGGAAGGTTCGATGGAGAAGGAAGGCAATGTGGTGTTGAAGGAGCTTGCTTTTGTTTATAATGAGCACACCATTGCGATTTCCGATACAGCGAATGAAGATCAGATGGAACAGATGCTGGGCAAACCGGATAACCTGAAATCCCATACGTACAGTGCAGGCGATGGAACAAACATGGATACATTAATCGGTTTTACAGAAAAAGTGTACACGTATCCTGGTCTGGAGATTAAAACCATCAGCATACCGGAGGGCAAACAAGACTCCATCTTTCATATCGAAATTACAGATCCTAAGTACGCAACAGTACGAAACATTAAAGCAGGAGACAGCCTGGATACACTCAAAAACGCCTACCCTGAGGGGAAACTGCTTGGTGATGGAGCCCCTGATGAGGAGGATGACTTCCGTTACGAGCCGTCCAATTATGTGGACGTGATGTCGTTTCATATCAAGGATGCCAAGGTGGAGAGCATTCAGATCTACAGCCTGCTGGACTAATATATAGTGATCGACGTTGGTAAGCCATTCATACGATTCACCTTTAATACCTGCCCGGGAGAGGGCAGGTATTTTTTCGTTTGTGGGCTCGTTTATAGAATGATTGAAAGTTCAAGAATCAATACTGATTACCAGAATGGACAAGGGCGTATACGATTGACGTTTCAGGCGAATATCTAATCGTAATTTTCGCGTCATTTCATTAAACTTATTAAACTAAGGAGCAGTTATTAGGGCAGTTTAACAATTGTAAAAAGTGTGGTATAACCTTATAGGAGTGTAAAAACACAGATCGGTTGGTAGTCCGGTCGCATAAGCATATTCCTTGTGTCAGTGACCTTCCCCCCCTCGGGATGTCCATCACTCCAGTATAAACAGAGGGGGAGTAAGTTGTGAAACTTACCGTATTGTTTGATGAAAGTTGTAAGTTCTGGATCGGTGTGATTGAGCAGGAAGAGCAGGGACGTCTAAGAGCTTGTCGTCATATCTTTGGTAACGAACCGAAGGATTCAGAGGTTTTAGAGTTCGTAAGTGAGAAAATGATGAAAGTGATGAGCCTTACTACGGTAGAGACGAATGCTAAACGAAGCAAAAACACTCGAGTAAATCCGAAAAGATTGGCTCGCCAGGCGTCTAAGGAGATTGCCCAAAGAGGTTTAACTAGTCATGCTCAGGAGGCAATAAAGCTGGACCTAGAGTCTAGGAAACTCCAACGAAGTGCATAATCGTCAACAAATTCTCGAAGAGAATGAGAGAAAATACCAACTAAGAGTTCAAAAGGCTAAGAAGAAGCACAGAGGCAAATAGCCAAGATGGCCAAAGAGGAAGCATGTCTTGTAGATGTGCTTCTTTTTTATTCCTTATAGATATGCAAAAATTGTAGCCTTTTTAGCTCAGGCAGCGCTTACTGACCGCATCAAAGGCCGGGCGAATTGGAAATTCGCATCGCTGCAGGGGAGGAAGGGCGTTCTTTAAAGTATTGATGGCCGATCTTTAGTTAAACATTCAATTGGTTTATTTGCATAATATTGTAT
>NZ_JBYTCE010000019.1:0-146449 GCF_058789975.1 Paenibacillus sp. FW104-T2
TTATGAGTCATTAGCTCAGTTGGTAGAGCACCTGACTTTTAATCAGGGTGTCGAAGGTTCGAGCCCTTCATGACTCATCTTGTTAAAAAGAGCGATTAATCATTAATTTGATTAATCGCTCTTTTTGTATATTTGAAAATTAAACAGCTGATTACAGATCCAAGGCTTCGAAGGCGATGTATTGTAAGATATGATAAAATAATAGAAAAAAGCAAAGTGGTGGCGTTCATTATATGAAGCTCATACTTGGTCTTAAACAACAGATTGAATCCATTATCGGCACTAGCTTGGACGAATACGAGATTACGGTAGAAGAATGGAATCAATCTGCAATGCAGTTAATCGGTTGGGAACAGAATCAAAGTGGTTTACTTGAGATGGAAACTTCCGAGGAAGGACAACCTAATCAGGAGTTTGCTTCTGACGCGATAGCCAGTGTGAAAAGTTTAAATACAGAGGAACGTATCTACTTCAAAGTTAAGTTTAAGGAGAATGAAGGAACTTTAGTATGTTGGGGTTGTTCTGCTAGCTCCATAACCATGGAAACAAGACGCTTAATTGAATTGCTGATTACTAACAGTTCAGACAGAATAGCTGAAGAGCTGCCTGAGAATAATCGGGAACAGGAACTTGCTGAATTGGGGAAATGGCTTCGTCAGAAGATAGAACACCCGGCGGAGCAGGAATCCATTCCGGAGCACTTTTCATTTCGAGATGAGCTGCATTCTGAAAAGATCCCGTTTCTACTGCAATGTGAGACACCAGACGCCCATCGTATTCGTTCAAAGGAATTGAACAAGTTGCTGGGGAGTTATTTTGGTGAGGACATTATGCTGATTCCTCTGGGAGAGCAGGACTGGCTCTTTCTGAGTGATGAGCAGATTGTAACAGGTGAAGCGGAAGAGGATACTCTCGAAGCAAAAAAGGATCTACTAAATGCTTTTTGTTTGGGGTTATATGAGTTGGTGGCGAGTGAATGGGCAGGAGTGTTTCATTTATCTGCGTCCATGCCGTGTATTCCAGTGCAGGAGTTATCGACAATTACTGCTCGGCTTGAAGAGAGTATTCATTTGGGAAGAGCATTTCACGTGGCTGAGCATATTCACTTACCATGGGAACTGCATCTTGAGCGATTGGTGGCGAGTATTCCTGAACAGCAGCGTCTTCGTTTTATCAAGGAGACAGGTAAGGATACGGCGATTTTTGAGGATAGTGAGACACTTGCGACACTGGAGACCTATTTTAGTCTGGACTGCAATGTCAGTGAGACAGCAAAGCGCCTTTTCATCCACCGCAATACGCTCATATACCGTCTGGACAAGATCAAACAGGAAATTGGTTACGATGTAAGAAGCTTTGAAAGTGCTGTTCTGGTGCGGCTTTTGCTGCTTATGTACAAAGTGACGAAAAAGCTCTGATATTTTTGTGCAGTTTGCGAATAGTCAAACATCACATGGATGGGTTAATATAAAACTACAAAATGTATTCGATTACAAAATGATCTCTGAGGAGGCAACAATCATGGCTGGTGTACGTTTAGAGCATATTTTCAAAAAATACCCGGGTTCTGATAAAGCAACAGTAGTTGATATTAACCTGGACATCAAAGATAAAGAATTCTTGGTACTGGTTGGACCGTCCGGTTGTGGTAAATCAACAACACTGCGTATGATCGCAGGCCTTGAGGAAATTTCTGAAGGTAAACTCTATATCGGTGACCGTGTCGTTAATGATGTTGCTCCTAAAGACCGCGATATCGCGATGGTATTCCAATCCTATGCCTTGTATCCGCATATGAGCGTATATCAAAACATGGCGTTTGGTTTGAAACTGCGTAAAGTGAAAAAAGATGAGATCGACAAACGTGTTCGTGAAGCAGCTAAAATCCTGGATATCGAGCATTTGCTTGAGCGTAAACCTAAGGCATTGTCCGGTGGTCAACGTCAGCGTGTCGCTCTGGGACGTGCGATTGTCCGTGATCCACAAGTCTTCTTGATGGATGAGCCTCTTTCCAACTTGGATGCGAAACTTCGTGGTCAAATGCGTGCGGAAATCACAAAGCTTGCTAAACGTTTGGAAACAACAGTTATCTACGTAACGCATGACCAGATCGAAGCCATGACCATGGGTGATCGGATCGTCGTTATGAAAGATGGTATCATTCAACAAGCAGCTTCTCCTGAAGAGCTGTACAACCACCCGGCTAACCTGTTCGTAGCAGGTTTCATCGGTTCCCCGACAATGAACTTTATCTCGGGTAAACTGGCTGAGCAAGGTGCTAACCTGCACTTCGTAGCTCCAGGCGTGGACGTTGAAATCCCGCAAGGTAAAGCACAAGTGCTGAAATCAAGAGGATACATTGGCAAGGAAGTTATTCTGGGTGTTCGTCCAGAAGACATCCACGAAGAGCCAGTATTCCTGGAAGCATCCCCGAACTCTGTATTCTCTACACACGTAGACGTAACAGAGAACCTGGGTCACGAAATGCTCCTCTACTTGAGCGGTGTGGGTAACGATACGACTATCGCACGTGTAGATGGACGTTCCAATACTCGTGATGGTTCCACAGTTAAAATGGCAATTGACATGAACAAGGTTCATATCTTTGACAAAGAGACTGAAGTGAACGTTCTCCTTCAAGACTAATCATACTGGGATTCCTCGGATCCGATGGAACATCAGTTAACGCAATCATACATTGTATTCAGAGCCCCTTCCGTTGTTGCTGGAAGGGGCTTTTTTGATTAATGGGCGGCTATGGTCCGCGATTGCATTCAACACTGAATTCATTTAAGATTATTTGAAGGCTGGTTTTGTTTTGTAAAGTCTGTAACCTGAAACAAACAAAATGAATGCGCTAATAATGGAATGGAAAAGACGCAAAAATGCTGATGTACATAGAGAGGCAGCGAATGCTGAAAGGAAGAGACAAATGGCGAAAAAAGTGAAAGTATCTGAATTGGTACAGCAGTTCCAGCTTGAGGTCGTTTCCGGATCTCAAGGTTTGAAGAGAGTAATTACTGTAGATGACTTGAACCGTCCTGGCCTCGAAATGGCCGGTTATTTTGAATACCATCCACAAGAACGGGTACAGCTGCTTGGGAGAACAGAGCTGGCCTTTTTTGCAATGTTACCTGAAGCAGAACGTCGTGACCGGATGCAGCGCTTATGCACAGAGGAAACGCCGTGTATCTTGGTGACTCGTGGACTGGAAGTACCACAGGAACTTATCGAGATCAGTGAGGAGCAGAATCTGGCGGTGCTTCGCAGCAACATGGCAACGACAATTCTGTCCAGCCGTATTACCGGATTCCTGGAGCGCAAGCTTGCGCCAACAGCAACAATTCATGGCGTACTGTGTGATGTGAACGGAGTTGGTATGCTGATTACTGGCAGCAGTGGTATTGGTAAGAGTGAAACGGCACTTGAATTGGTGAAGCGCGGACACCGCCTGATTGCCGATGATGCCGTTGAAATCCGTCAAACTTCAGATTTCCAGCTGCACGGAACCGCACCAGAGCTTATCCGTCACCTGCTTGAGATTCGTGGAGTCGGGATCATCAACGTAATGACACTATTTGGTGCAGGGGCTGTTCGTAACAATAAACGAATTACCCTGGTAGTGCGTCTTGAGGCTTGGCAGCAGGACAAGCAATATGATCGCCTCGGTCTGGATGAGGAAACAACACGAATCATCGATACGGATGTACCGCTGGTAACCATTCCTGTTCGCCCGGGACGAAACTTGGCTGTTATTATTGAAGTAGCGGCGATGAACTATCGTCTCAAGCAAATGGGACTTAACGCCGCACTGCAATTTACGAACAAGCTGACAGCAACGATTTCGGAAGACATGGAAGACATGGACTAGGATTGTAGAAATATCTATTAGAAATGTAGGAACATGAGTTATACGTTTTTAAAATAAAGACCAAAACTGGCCTGCTCTACTTCTTAGGGAATATGGAGCAGGTCCCATTTGGTCATGCATACAGATGAGTGAATTTATAGGAGTGTGAATGAATGGATACATTATTACTGTTGAACCCCATTGCGTTCTCCATTGGAGCGTTAAAGGTTCACTGGTATGGGCTTATTCTCGGTACCGCAGCACTCGTAGGTCTGCTGCTGGTTATCCGGGAGGGCAAGCGGTACAACATACCGCAGGAAGTATTTATGGATATGGTCCTGCTGGGTGTACCTTCTGCCATTATCGGAGCTCGTATATACTACGTAGCATTCCGATGGGATGATTATAAGGATAATTTCTGGGATGTCTTTAAGATATGGAATGGTGGTATCGCCATATATGGTGCGCTGATTGGCGCAATCATTTGTGCCGTCATTTTCTTCCGACGCAAAGGGTATAATTTTTGGCGCATGGCTGACATTTGCGCACCTGGACTCATTGTTGGTCAGATGATTGGACGCTGGGGGAACTTTGTAAACCAGGAAGCCTACGGCGGACCTGTGGAAGAGTCCTTTTTACGGGACAAGCTGCATTTGCCAGACTTTATCGTCAATCAGATGAATGTGGAAGGTGTATTCCACCATCCTGCATTTTTGTATGAGTCGTTATGGAGCCTTGTTGGCTTGGTTCTGTTGTTAGTTCTTCGTAGGCAAAAGTTTCTGCGTGCTGGTGAGTTGTTCATGTCCTACTTTATCTGGTACTCCATCGGTCGTTTCTTCATTGAAGCTCTGCGTACAGACAGTCTGGGCTTCCAGGCACCACAATGGCTTGCTTCGCTCGTCAACGGTCTATGGTCTCCAATGACTGCACTGGGCTTCGAACAGGGTTATCTGGATCCAGCCTACGGGAACGTAAGAATCTCGCAATTGCTCGCCATTGGCATCATTATTGCAGCTATCATATTTATCGTAGTGAGAAGAGTAACAGGAAAAGCCGATGCACGTTATAGTGATCCCATTGTATCTTCCAAGGTATCATCTGAACCAACGGATGATATGCCGCAAGCAGGCCCGGTTGCCAGCAAAGAGAGTAAAGCAAGCCCAAGCCCCGCTAAAGAGGAGACGAAGCAAGCTGAGGATAAAAAGGAGTAATGCAGCATGATTGAAACGGTATTATTTGATCTCGACGGAACGATTATTGATACAAATGAGCTGATTATCAGCTCATTCCTGCATGTCATGGAAGGATGGGAGCATTCTGCTCCGTGGACGCGTGAACAGATTATCCCGCACATGGGAGGCACACTGGAGCAGCAGATGCGTACCTTCTCCGGACAGGAAGAAGTTGCCGAGTATGTCAAAGGGTACCGTGCATATAACGATATCCATCATGAAGCGATGGTAAAACCTTTTCCGCATGTGAATGAGGTTGTTGAGGCTCTGCACCAAGCGGGTATTGTAATGGGAGTAGTGACGACCAAGATTCGCCCATCTACGCTTAAAGTGCTGGAACGTTTTGACCTGATGAAATATATGAAATCCATTGTAACGGTGACCGATGTAACCCATCCGAAACCTCATGCTGAACCTGTACTTAAAGCAATGGAGGAGCTGGGTGCAGACCCGGCTACAACGCTGATGGTTGGGGATAGCCCGGTCGATATCCAATCCGCCCAAAATGCAGGTGCACTTGCGGCAGGCGTTGCCTGGTCTCTTAAGGGAGAGGCAGCCCTGAGTGAATATGGCCCGGATTATATATTACATGACATGAAGGACTTGCTTGCGCTGACCCGTATTGAAACGGGACGTTCATGAGGAAAGTCACCCGCTATCCAGTAGAGGGCCACAATGCACTCTGGCATATCTACAAGACGGTAAGTCCGTGGAAGGGTGTTCGCAACTTTATATGGATTCAGTTGTCACGGTATTGTCCGATTCTTTCGGTGAAGAACTGGATCTATCGCCACATGCTCGGTATGAAGGTGGGTAAACATACGGCGTTTGGACTAATGGTTATGGTGGATGTATTCTTCCCCGAGAAGATCACAGTCGGCGAAAATTCAGTCATCGGTTATAACACAACAATTCTCGCACATGAGTACCTTATTAAAGAGTACAGATTGGGAGAAGTCATTATCGGTGAAAATGTGCTGATCGGTGCCAACACAACGATTCTCCCAGGGGTAACTATCGGGGATGGAGCAGTGGTTGCTGCAGGAGCGGTCGTTCATAAGGATGTAGCCCCAGGAGCTTTTGTCGGTGGGAATCCACTTCGTGAACTATCGCGCAAGGTCGATACCAGTGAATTGGAGCTTCACGTGAAAATGGATGAGCGTATCCATTAGGGTAGGGTATCAAAAGGTATAGCAGTGGACACCACCCATCTAAGTTATGAGGAGTCGTCCAAAATTACATGATATACAGAGGCACAAGGCAATTGTGCTTCGATGGGATAAGCTGCTGATGGCAGCTTTTTTCGTATACAGAAGTTGCTGAGAGGAATTGTTTGAATAGAAATAAATGTTAAAGGCAGAGCCGGTAAGCTAGAGGACGGTATTGTTGACGATGAGGAGTCATTCATGTTATCATATCCCATATCCTTTAGTTTGTTAGCACTTTACCATATGAAAGCATTATGGAGTAGTAAGAACGTATCATCAATCAAGAACAGATCCAGAATGCATCAAGAAGGCTGCCCGGCAGCATCTGAACACAGTCCCCTTATTTAAGGGTAATAGAAGATGGAATCGGGATTTACGATACATAAATCCTATTTAAGATAAAGCTAAAGCCCATAAACCAAACTACTGACTCGGGGTGAATGATACCAATGTCCAAACCAAAAGGCTTCGAAAAACCGACAGGTTTTCGTGACTATACACCACTTGTGGTAAACAAGCTGAGAACGATTGAACGGAACGTATTGGAATGCATGGAACGCTGGGGTTACCGCCAGATTATAACGCCAACGATTGAATATTACGATACGGTGGGAGTGGCGAGTTCGACCTCGGATCGAAAATTGTTCAAACTGCTGAATAGCCGGGGAACTACACTTGTACTAAGATCGGATCTGACAGCACCCATTGCGCGAGTAGTATCTTCTCTATTAAAAGATGAACAGCTCCCGCTGCGTCTGTCCTATCATGCGAATGTGTTTCGTTCCATTGAAGAAGAAGCCGGACGTGAGGCTGAATTCTTTCAGACAGGTGTAGAGCTGGTTGGGGATGACTCACCAGAGGCGGATGCCGAAGTGGTTGCACTTGCGATTGCCTCGCTGCAGGCAGCGGGTGTGTCTTCTTTTAAAATAGCGATGGGACATATGGGATTTCTAAACGGTTTGCTGGAAGAAGTGATTCCCGGACAGACGGCACAGCAGGCCGCACTCAAAGAAGGGTTGCTCGGACGCGACTATGTTGGATATCGTCAGTCAATCGAGGAGCTTAATCTGGAACCCAAACCGAAGGAACAATTGGAAGCCATTCTGCGGCTGCGTGGCGGGAAAGAAGTATGTGCACATGCAGCAGAGCTTAGCTCCAGTGCTGAAGCAGCGCAATCGATTGCTCATTTGTGTGCTGTGTTTGAAGTACTGGAAGCCTACGGTGTATCAGAACATGTACTGATTGACCTGACAATGATCGGAGACTTCTCCTACTATACAGGTATGACCTTCGAAGGGTATGCGGCAGAACTGGGATCACCGGTGTGCAGCGGGGGACGATATGACAATCTGCTGCAGCAGTTTGGCCGCTCGCTTCCAGCAACGGGATTTGCACTGAAAACGAACCGGATCATCGATGGTGTGCACGGCATTACGATGGAAGAGAACAAACCTGTGCTTATCCAGTATGACAAGGCGCGCCGAGCTGAAGCACTGGCGGAAGCCGCCCGTTTACGGAGCGCCGGACAAAACGTGGTGACTAGCCTTTTATCGGATCAAGAAGTAACCGAACCAGCAGCAGAAGTGGTTGCATCATCCGGTGGTAGCTCAGTACGTTCGGCAAGGGACGTCTACGATCAGGTTATCACCTATCAAGCTGAACAAGGAGGACGCTGAGATGTCGGATATTTTGAAGGTAGCCATGCCCAAGGGTCGGATCTATAAAAAAGCTTCCAAGCTTTTCCGTGAAGCGGGCCTCGATATTCCTGTTGATGTGGACGATACACGCAAATTGGTCATTGAAGTACCCGAAGCAGGAATGGAGTTCATCATGGCGAAGCCTGTAGATGTGCCAACATATGTGGAATACGGTGTAGCGGATATCGGAATTGTCGGTAAGGACGTACTGCTTGAGGAAAATCGGGATGTCTACGAACTGTTGAATCTGGGGATTGCCCAGTGCCGCATGTCGGTTATCGGTCTGCCGGATTGGACACCGGGTATTCAGCAGCGTGTGGCGACGAAATACCCAAGGATTGCCTCTCAATATTTCCGCGAACAGGGTCAGCAGGTTGAAGTCATCAAGTTGAACGGCTCCATTGAACTTGCACCTCTGATCGGGTTAGCTGACCGGATTGTGGATCTGGTGGAGACGGGACAGACACTGCGTGAGAATGGATTGGTTGAGATGACAGGCATTCTGGATATCACGAGCCGCCTTATCGCGAACCGGGTGAGTTATCGGATGAAAAATGGACGGATTCAGGCATTGTGCGATGCATTGCAGCAGGTCATTCCAACGCCTAATGAATTTACCGCAGGAAGCCTTCAGGGATAAAAGATCGGGCAAAAAGGATTAGAGGAATCAATTAATACTTGTGAATGACAGGATATACAGGGCCAGGGAGGTAGAAGGCATGAAAATTGTACCCGCACGGGAATTTGATCTGAAGCGTGAAGTGGATTACGGTACACCTGAGCAAAATGAAACAGTCCGGCGCATTGTCAGTGACATCCGCCGGGAAGGAGATGCGGCCCTGCTGCGCTATACGGAGGAGCTGGACCGTACGAAACTGACTGCTGCGGGACTGCGCGTGCCGCAGGAAGAGCTTCAGGCAGCCTACGCTGCTGTAGAACCTTCCTTCGTGACGGCGATTCGGCAAGCCGCCGCCAACATTCGAGCGTTTCACGTGAAACAGAAACGTAATTCGTGGATGGATTGGCAGCCGGACGGCAGTCTGCTGGGCCAGGTCATCCGGCCGCTGAAGCGGGTCGGAGTGTATGTACCTGGCGGCAAAGCAGCATATCCTTCGTCGGTGCTGATGAATGTCATTCCGGCACAGGTTGCAGGTGTGCCGGAGATTGTTATGGTGACGCCGCCGGCAACCAACGGCGGAGAGGGCATTGACCCGTACATTCTCGTAGCTGCCGCGGAAGCAGGCGTGAACGAGATGTACCGGGTTGGCGGCGCGCAGGCCATCGCCGCCCTGGCTTACGGCACGGAGAGCATTGCCCCGGTCGACAAGATCTGTGGACCGGGTAATATCTACGTGGCGCTCGCGAAGCGCGAGGTCTACGGCGCGGTCGATATCGACAGCATCGCCGGGCCGAGTGAGATTGTGGTGCTCGCCGATGATACGGCGAACCCGGTGTATGTCGCCGCAGACTTGCTGTCGCAGGCGGAACATGACGAGATGGCATCGGCCATTCTCGTCACGACCTCGGCCGTGCTGGCGGAAGCCGTGCAGGCCGAAGTGCAGCGCCAGCTTGAGGCGCTGCCCCGGAAGGCAATCGCCGCTGCTTCCGTGGAGCAGTATGGCGCGATTATTGTGGTCGATTCCATGGATGAAGGAATCGACGTGGTAAACCGGCTTGCACCAGAGCATCTGGAGATTCTGGTGCAGGAGCCGATGGCTTATGCCGGCCGGATCGAAAATGCAGGCGCGATCTTCCTCGGCCCGTACAGCTCGGAGCCGGTAGGAGATTATTTTGCCGGACCGAATCATATCATTCCGACAAACGGAACTGCACGGTTCAGTTCTCCAGTAGATGTGGATGACTTTATTAAGAAATCAAGTTTGATATACTACAGCAAGGAAGCGCTGCTTCAAAACGGAGCGGCTATCATAGAACTGGCCCGCCATGAAGGGCTTGAAGGGCACGCCCGCGCAATCGCTGTACGGTTAGAACAGGAAGGGAAGGCGGAATCGGACAATGGATAAGCAAAATAACGGAGTAGAGCTTGAAACTAAAGGTGCTGTGCGCCAGGCAGAGGTTGACCGCAAGACGAATGAAACCAATATTCAATTGGCATTTGCCGTAGATGGTACAGGGCAATCGACGATTGAGACGGACGTCCCTTTCCTCAACCATATGCTCGATCTCTTCACGAAGCACGGACAATTCGATCTGAATGTACAGGCGCGTGGTGACATTGATATTGATGATCACCACACCGTTGAGGATATCGGAATCTGTCTGGGGCAGACCCTTCGCGAGGCGCTCGGAGACAAGCGGGGCATCAAGCGTTATGCGAGTGTATTTGTACCGATGGATGAGGCACTTGCTCAGGTTGTCATTGATGTAAGCAACAGACCTCACTTCGAGTATCGTGCGGAGTATCCATCCCAGCAAGTGGGCAGCTTCTCGACCGAACTGGTACATGAATTTCTGTGGAAGCTGGCGCTGGAGGCGCGGATTACGCTGCACGTCATTGTTCACTACGGCCAGAACACACATCACATGATTGAAGCAATATTTAAGGCATTGGGACGCGCACTGGATGAAGCAACGATGATCGATCCACGTGTAACGGGTGTTCCTTCCACGAAGGGAGTGCTGTAGACGATGGCGATTGCAATTGTCGATTACGGTATGGGGAACCTGCACAGCGTCGGCAAAGCGGTCGAACGTCTTGGCTATGAAGCGCTGGTGACAGGTGACAGGGAAACGATTTTACAGGCAGACGGGGTTATCCTTCCTGGCGTTGGTGCATTTGGTGATGCCATGGAGCACCTGCGGGAGAGTGGATTGGACGCTGTTGTGAAAGAAGCGGCAGCTGGAACAAAACCGCTGCTTGGGATCTGTCTGGGCATGCAGCTGCTATTCAGTTCCAGTGAGGAACATGGGGAGCACACCGGATTGGACATCCTGCCAGGGAAAGTGGTGCGTTTTGCAGCAGGAGAGCTGAAGGTACCCCATATGGGCTGGAATCGCCTGGAGTTCCTTCATCCGGAAAATCCTCTCTTTGAAGGTCTTGAGGCCGGACATGTTTATTTTGTTCATTCCTATCATGCACGTACCGAAGTAGAAAGTGATCTGCTGGCAGTAACGGATTACGGACACCCGGTGACAGCCATTGTGGGAAGAGGAAGCAACTTCGGCATGCAGTTTCACCCGGAGAAGAGCGGTGAACTGGGCATGAAGCTGCTCGGAAACTTCCTGAAGTTGACAGGCAAGCCGAATCAGGAATAAATCGGATTCCCGAGCAGAAGACCCGTTTAGATTAAAGCTATGCTATGCAGGATAGGCAGCCCCTATCCTACTTTTAATAAGCAGTCATACCCATATAGATGGATAAACAAATAAAGAACAAATCAGGAGGCCTTGTATGTCATCTTTTATCATATATCCGGCAATTGATATCCGGGACGGCAAATGTGTAAGACTGGTGCAGGGGGATTACAATCAGGAGACGGTATATAATGATGACCCTGTACAGGTTGCCCTCTCCTGGGAGAAGCAAGGTGGTACATACGTTCATCTGGTCGATCTGGATGGTGCAAAAGCGGGTCACCCCATAAATGACGAACTTATTGGTCGCATTGCATCCGCAGTGAACGTGCCTGTTCAGGTAGGCGGCGGGCTGCGTACCGTAGCTGATGTAGAACGCTTGCTGGGTCTTGGTGTGAGCCGGCTCATTATCGGAACAGCAGCTATTGAAGACCGTGCATTCACCGAAGAAGTGTTAGGACGTTATGGAGATAAAGTGGCGATCGGTATCGACGCCCGAAACGGTTATGTGGCTACTCGCGGCTGGCTGGAAACATCTGAGGTGCAAGCTGAAGTACTGGCGAAGGAACTGGCGGCATTCGGTGCCGAGACGTTTATCTTCACCGACATTTCCCGTGATGGAATGATGCAGGGGCCAAATGTGGAAGCCATTGTATCTCTCGCCAAGGCGAGCGGACGTAATGTCATCGCTTCCGGAGGTGTCAGTGTGATGGATGATCTGCTTCGCCTGAGCCGTCATGCGGATGATGGAATCGGAGGAGCAATCGTTGGTAAGGCGCTGTATACCGGCAGTATCGATCTGTCCGAAGCGGTGCGCGCAGTCAACAAGTAAAGGAACTGGATAGAGAGGAAGAGGAGTATGCTGGCAAAAAGAATTATCCCCTGTCTGGATGTTAAGGACGGCCGGGTTGTCAAAGGCGTTAACTTCGTGAATCTCCGCGATGCGGGTGATCCGGTCGAGCTGGCGGCACTGTATGACCGTGAAGGTGCAGACGAACTGGTATTTCTCGATATTTCCGCTTCCGTCGAAGGTCGTGAAACGATGGAAGAAGTGGTAAGGCAGACCGCTGGCGAAATCGCCATCCCCTTTACTGTTGGTGGTGGCATCTCCAAAGTTGAAGACATGAAGCGCATCCTGCGTGCGGGTGCAGACAAAATCGCAGTCAACACAGCTGCTGTACTGAATCCCCAGCTGATTGCCGACGGTGCTCGCCGCTTCGGTTCCCAATGTATTGTAGTGGCCGTAGACGCCAAGTACAATGAAGCCTGGGGAGAGTGGGAGGTCTACACTCACGGGGGACGGAAACCTTCAGGAATCAAGGCGCTCGAATGGGTGAAACAGGCTGAGGAACTGGGAGCCGGCGAAATTCTGCTAACCAGCATGGATGCGGATGGAACCAAAGATGGATTCGACCTGAAGCTGACTGCTGCTGTATCCGAATCAGTACGAATTCCTGTCATTGCTTCAGGTGGTGCGGGTAAGGAATCTCATTTCTACGACGTGTTTACTGCAGGCAAAGCAGATGCAGGACTTGCTGCAACGATATTTCATTATAAAGAGATCGCTGTACCGGCGTTAAAACAACATTTGAGAGAACAAGGGGTGGAGATCCGTGAGTAATGTAAGTAACGAGATCAGGGAGCGCTTATCCCTGGAGCAGGTTGTAGAGCATATCCGCTGGAGTGATGGTCTGGTCCCTGCGATCGTGCAGGATGCCGAGACACGCCAAGTATTAATGATGGCATATATGAACCGGGAATCATTGAAGTTGTCGCTGGAATCGGGAGAAACCTGGTTCTGGTCACGTTCACGCCAAGAGCTGTGGCACAAAGGCGCTACGTCCGGGAATGTACAGACGATTACCTCACTGAAGTACGATTGTGATGGGGATACGCTGCTGGTAGAGGTTAAACCAAACGGCCCTGCTTGCCATACCGGTGAAGTGACCTGTTTCCATAATGAAATTGTGGGACTGCCTCAGAAATCGACAGAACAATCCGGAAATGAGACAAACGCAGACTCTTCGGAATCAAGAGCCGAAGGCCGCTTTGACGTACTTGCTGAACTTGAATCCGTCATTGCTAAACGTGAAGTGGAACGTCCGGTAGGTGCATATACCACGTATCTGTTTGATAAGGGCGTTGATAAAATATTGAAAAAAATCGGTGAAGAAGCGTCCGAAACGATCATCGCCGCCAAAAATAAAGATAATGACGAGCTTCGACTTGAGGTCAGTGACCTGATGTATCACCTGCTCGTTCTATTGCAAGAGCGCAAACTGCCGCTGGACGACATTATGGCTGAGCTGAGCCGCCGTCATGAACGGCCACGCCGCGATTAGGGGGTGCTCTAATGCGCATTGATTATCACACTCACCATGAGCGCTGCGGTCATGCTGTCGGCAAGCTTGAGGCTTATGTACAGCGAGGCGTGGAGATTGGACTGTCCCAGATTGGACTGTCTGATCACATGCCTTTGCTGCATGTAGATCCAGCGAGTTATTATCCCGAAATGGCAATGCCCATGGAGGAGCTGCCTCGCTATGTGGAAGAATGCTTCTCGCTGAAAGAGCGGTACCGCGGACAGATCGAGGTGCGTGTTGGCCTTGAAGGGGATTACATCGAAGGATGGGAGTCCGAAATCCGGTCAATCATTGAACGTTATCCTTGGGATTACATCATCGGTTCGGTTCATTTCCTTGGGGAATGGGATATTACCGACTTCCGTCAGACCCATCACTGGGAAGGCAAAGATATTTTAGAAGTATACCGTCAGTATTATGATGCGGTAAGTAAAGCAGCTGCTACAGGTATGTACGATATTATGGGGCACACTGACGTTATTAAGCGTTTTGGCTTCAATCCTTCACCGGAGCAGACGGAAGAGCGTATTGCACTGGAGAATGCTGCTCTGCAAGCCATTGCGCAGAGTGGCTGTGCTATGGAGCTTAATGCGTCGGGATTGTCGAAGCCTTGTGCTGAGATGTTCCCTAGTCGCCGGATGTTAACAGAAGCCATTAAGCTGGGTATCCCGCTCACCCTTGGTTCTGATGCCCACGACCCACTTAAACTGGGTGAACATTTGCCTGAAGCCGAGCAGCTTCTACATGAGCTGGGTTGTACGGAGGTGGCTGTTTTTGAAGGCCGCCGCCGCTCTTTCGTTCCTTTAAATGTATAAGGCAGTGGGGTATAATGAGGTTGGGAAATAACCTTGTTCAATAAGGGATTATATAGGGAATCTAACCCTCGGGAGGGGCATTATGCAACATTCGTTACGTATTTTTTCCGGTTCATCGAACCCCAAGCTGGCAGAACAGGTATGTGACAAGCTGGGTGTACAGTTGGGCAAAATTAAGCTGTCCCGGTTCAAGAGCGGAGAAATATACGTTCATTACGAAGAAACCATCCGTAACTGTGATGTGTTTCTGGTCCAGTCACTGTCTCATCCGATTAACGAGCTGTTCGTTGAACTGCTCGTGATGATTGATGCAGCCAAACGGGCTTCTGCCCGCACAGTGAACATTATCGTTCCCTATTACGGATATGCCCGTCAGGAGCGCAAGTCTGCACCACGTGAGCCGATCTCGGCTAAGATGGTGGCAGATGTCCTGACGACAGCCGGTGCAAACCGGGTAGTGACGATTGATTTGCATGCAGCAGCGATCCAGGGCTTCTTCAACATTCCTGTCGATCATATGACATCGCTTGATCTGATAAGCGAGTACCTGCTCAGCAAAGGCATTGAAAATCCGGTGGTCGTATCCCCGGATGCAGGACGGGCATCCATGGCGGAGAAGCTGGCCAATCGGTTGGACTCACCTTTTGCCATTATGATCAAAAAGCGGCCGAGCCACAATGAATCCATCATTACACATGTGATTGGAGATGTGGAAGGACGCACGCCCATCATTATTGAGGATCTAATTGATACAGGGACGACGATTTTGAATGTGGTGGAAGGGTTGAAGGAACGCGGGTCCAAAAATGTGTATGTGTGTGCGACACACGGTCTATTCTCGGGTAATGCGCTAACCAAGCTTAATCATCCATCCATAGCCGAAGTGGTTGTCACAGATTCCATTGCGCTGCCTGATGACCATCCGGAGTGCTTCAAAGTGCTGCCTGTTGCGCCAATGCTGGCAAGAGCCGTTCGCATTATTGTGGATGGAGGCTCCATGGCGACATTGTTTAAAGATTCGGGAATCTGAAGTGTTCATGGAAATTTGCTGATCCGTGTTTGAGTAGTTAACTGCTCAGCACGGTTTTTTGTTTTTTATCTAAATTATATATGAACTGATTGATGCTATAATTCCCTGCTTGGCTGCTCTGAAGCTTGTGCTATAATAACATCAAATTGCATCTATCGAACTTATTTGGAGTTACCCAATTACGCCACAACCAGAGCAAGAATGAATGAAAATGTGATAAATAGGAGAACCACAGCTGATGTACATAGCTTAGTGGAGTGAGGAGTGGGGTCTATTGTCCCGTACTTGGTATTATCGGTTACTCTTTTCGTATTTCCCTATTTTTTTTCTTACCGTGACCATACTCATTTTTATTGCTTTTGTGTTCATTAACGATATCTCCAGAGAAGAAACGAGAAAAGCGGACGGTATATCCGCCAGTTATCTGGTAGATAACCTCGATCGTACTATTCGTGATATTGAACTGTCGGTGACGGAGGCCGTACAGAGTGAGCTGGCGTATAAGCTCTACTTCAACAATCCAGGTCAGGCAAGCAAGGAAACCGTCTATACCATTGCGCAGAGTTTGCGTGAACTGACGAATTCCTCTTCATGGATTCAATCGATTTATTTATATGACAAAAATAATGATAGCGCTTTAACTTCAAGCGGAGCACGAGAAATAGAAGGTTTTGCAGATCAATACTGGATTGAACAGATCATGTCTGGTTCCCTTGCTCCCGGGTGGCAGCCCGTCCGCGTATATGATGTGGAGTCGGTTCAGCGTACCCCAATCCGGGTGCTCACGGTTAATAAAGACATGCCGTTACCCTTTGGTACCGATGGTGTATTGGTCATTAACATCAAGATGAGCAGTATTGAACAGAGCATTGACAGCATGGTGAATGGACAACTTTCCTTCATGACGGTTACGGATCAGAAGGGTCAGGTTGTATATAATGCCCACTCAGACAGTGAAGGCGCTCATGGGAGACAACCGTTAAATACCCTTCACCTCGAAAGGCTTGGTTGGACGCTCCATAGTGGTATTAAGGCAGGCAATCTCTTTGGCTGGGTATCGGTCATTTCTTATGTATGGGTGTTTATTGCAGCCCTGACTGTTGTCTGTGCCATCATTTATATTGTCTATATCACTCGCCGCAATTATAAGCCTATTCAGATAATCATGAACCGAATTGAGGCCCATCAAATCAGAGCATCGGAGCAATCAGGGTCAAGTGTGGACGAAATGAAGCTGATTGACGGCGTGCTGGAAAATCTGATTAATCACATGATGGATTATGACGAGAAAAGCAGGGAAAATGCGCTGCTGCAGCGGAGCAAGCTATTCAACGATCTATTGCAAGGTGACAATCTGGATCGTGTCACGGAACGATTAAAGGAGCTATCACCGTTAACGGATACGGATCAGTCATCACACTTCACGGTTGTACTGGGAGAAATCAATCGATATGAGAAGGGGTTCCAGGAACGATATACGCGAGGTGAGCAGAACACGCTAAAATTCGCTCTGATGAACGTCTTGCAGGAGCTCACTCGTAACACAGGAATGCAATGCTGGATGGAGTGGGTGAGTGCGGACCGGATTGCGATCCTGTTCCAGTCCCTGGAACCAAGTGAAGATATGACTGACCGAATCTGTGCAGTTGCAGAAGAGTTCAGGACTTGGGTGGAACAGAATCTCCGTATCTCGCTTAGCTTCGGAATCGGGCCGATTGCCAGGGGCGTAGGAGCGATCCACGACTCATATACAGCAGCAGAAGCCGTAATGCAGCGCAAGCTCCTGATGAATGGAGATGTGGTTCTGGCCGGGGCTGGTGAAACCTCTCAGCAGCTGCTGGAAACCTACACCTACTTGCAGATGATCGCCGATTTTGTGAAGCGATTCCGAATGTCGAGCGGCCAGTGGCGTGACCTGCTTGAGGAGATTTTTACTGCCTTTGAGCATAACATGCTGCCCGATGAAGATATTCTCTCTCTTCTAGAGGCCATGCTGCAGATGCTTCGCCGCGAAGTGGCCATGATGTCAGAGGAGCTGCAGGAGAAATTATCCGAAGAGAACTTGAATCAGTGGTTAAAATCGATGAAGGAAGCGAAGACGCTTGAGGATGTTAAATCCATGCTGTTTGATGATCTGACCGAACTGTTCCGAACTTATGTATCGGTGACCGAAACCAAGAGTTACAGAGCACTGGTCAATGAGATGAAAACATACATCGAAGAGCAGTTTGCGAATCCGGATCTTTCGCTGAAGCATCTGAGTGATCGATTCCAGGTTTCGGGCAAGCATGCAAGTTATTTATTCAAAACAGAGTTTAACATGAAGTTTGTGGATTTCCTGACCGAGCTGCGGATGAAGGAAGTCGAACGACTTCTGGTCCATACCGATCTTTCGTTGCAGGACATTGCTCTGAAAGTTGGGTATGCCAACGGAATTACCCTTGGACGTGTGTTCAAACGGGTAACAGGGATTACACCAGGTGATTATCGCCGTTCGAAGCGTGAGCATCCCGCGGGCGAAGGGAAAGAGTTCAGCGGCTGACTACAGCAGAACATGTACAGGGCGGAATTCGTGCAGGCGCTCTCCGTCAGGAGAGCATCATGTATGAATTCGCCCTATTGCTGTTGGAACATAACGATTCTACAGACAGAGGGGGCAGGTTATCGTGTGACGGACTCACATGATTCCGGTTTATTGTCTCATGCGAATATAGGCAGTGTATGAAAATGGTTTATCGTGTTTTGAAAGCAGGTCGGTTGGGCGGTAACAACACTGTCAGCATGGATGGAATACATGGGGCAAGGAACCAATGAAAATGGTCAGTGTACGAAAATCGTCGCTGGGATAAACCATTCTCCTTATGTAAGCGTTTACGAAACGAGTTTGTTGCCAATGTCAGGAATGATGTGGAATACTCTGGGCAGGATTTAACCATTCACACAAGGGCAAAGGAGATGACACAAATGACAGGAAAAGCAACCAAAGGGAGTCTAAAGAAATGGGTAGGACTTGCGCTTACGATGGTAATGGGTGTTTCCTTGCTAGCTGGCTGTTCATCCGCATCAGAACAAGGCGGAGCAGATGGCAATGCGTCAGGTAATGGCGAGCGTGTCACCTTGAAAGTGGAAGTGTTTGATCGCGGTAACAGTCCTTCACCTTACACCATTACGAACAACTACTTATCAAAGCTGGTGCAGGAAAAATTCGGTGACCCGAATAACATTGATGTTCAATTCGTACCAATTCAGCGTTCGGAAGAAGTGACAAAGCTGAATGTTCTCATGGCCAGCAATACCGATGTTCCCGATATTGTTTTTGTATATGACTCAAGTGTGTTCTACCGCTATGCCCAGCAGGGCGGGTTGACCGATGTCGGTGAACTGCTGGATCAGTATGGACCGAACCTGAAGAAGTTCCTGGGCGAGGATACATTAAAGTTTGGACAGCTGGAAGGCCAGCAGTTCGCTATACCGGGTAAACGTGCGATTACAGGACGATACAGCTCGTACATTCGTAAGGACTGGCTGGATAAACTGGGATTACCATTGCCTACAACCACCGATGAGCTGTATACCACTTTGAAGGCATTTAAAGAGAAGGACCCTGGCCAGCTTGGCAGCAAAAACATTCCAATGGGAATGGCGCTGGCTCCAGCTCAATTTGAAACATTGATTTACTCCTTTATCAAGCCGGTTAGTGGTGATCTGACATACGCTCAGCGTTTTGAGCTGCCACTGCATGAGGGTTTCAAGGATGCCATGAAGTTCATGAACAAGCTGTACAACGAGGGCTTAATCAGCAAAGACTTCAGTCTGGATGAAGATAAAACCCAACTGGCCAAGGACGTGCAGAACGGTAACATCGGCTACTGGTCTGAAGATGTGGATGCCATCTTCTACGCGGATGGAACACTGGACAATCTGCGCAAAAATGTAGAGGGAAGCAACCTGGTTCCAGTCGATGCTTATACCAATGCGAATGTAGACAACAAACATATTAAATCTCGTTACGGCTCCAACGGTATGTACATTATGATTCCTAAAAGCAGCAAACGCGCTGTGGAAGCCATTAAATATTTGGACTGGATGGCTTCAGACAATAACCTGTCGGATATCCTCAATGGGGTTGAAGGTGAGAACTATGAACTGGTTGATGGACTTCCCGTTGTCAAAGAGGATGCTACGCAGGAAGCCAAGGATCGTCTTTTCAATGCAGGGGATATGGCCATCATTTCGAACGGCAAAAATGTAGGTGACCAGGCCATGAATGAAAAAGCTTGGGTCTTGGGATTCCCGCAGAACAATCAAGAGATGTTGAAGCAGTCCATTGATATTGCCAATACGGACACGGTAGGACCTATTATCTTCGACAAGCCAATTGAAGCAGAAATGAAGTACGGCACGGCACTCAAAGATAAGCTCAATGTCATTATCGTGAAAACAGCAATGGCGAAACCGGAAGAATTCGAAGCGGTATACGAACGGGAAATGAATGATTACATGTCACTCGGCGGCGAAGCACTGAAGAAAGAACTTGAACAGGCTGTTCAGGAGCTTGCTGCCAAATAAGAAAAATGATCCTCGCAAGTGGTACAGAGCTTACTGGAGAGAGCGGATAAACTTTGAAGTGACCTGTGCCGTCACCTGAGGCGGCACAGTTTATCTTCACGGATTGGAGGAGACAGACATGACCCCCTACTTGAAGAGGTATTGGCAATTATACGCGTTGATTTCCCTGCCCCTTATTTACTTCGTAATTTTCCGTTATGGACCAATGTATGGCGTACAGATCGCATTTAAGGATTTTAACCTGTTTCAGGGTATTGGCGGCAGCGAGTGGATTGGCTTTGATGCCTTCCGCGAGGTATTTGGGATGCGGGACTTCTACACCACGCTGCGAAATACCTTTATGCTCAACTTTTTGGATCTGATTGTATCTTTCCCTGCTCCAATTATCCTGGCAATTATGCTCTATGAAATTCGGTTTAAATGGTTCAAAAAGCTGTCGCAGACCATCCTGTATATCCCTCACTTCATTTCATGGGTGATTATCGGGGGGATTGTATACCAGCTGTTTGGCAACCAATCAGGTATGGTAAACGGTGTGCTTGAGAGTATGGGGCTGAACCCCATCCCATTTCTAACGGAGAAGAATCCGTGGCTTGTAACCTACCTGTTTACTGGTGTCTGGCAGAGTGCCGGGTGGGGAACCATCCTGTATCTGGCTGCACTGACGGGTGTGAACAAGGAGTTGTTTGAAGCGGCTGAGATCGATGGAGCAACACGTCTCAAAAAGATATGGCATATTACACTGCCGAGCATCAAGCCGACCATTGTAACCCTGCTTATTCTGAATCTGGGGCACATGGTCACGATTGGATTCGATCGTCCTTACATTATCGGGAACACAGCGGTGCGTGAATATTCAGATGTTCTAAGCACCTTCGTATACCGGATGGGTTTGGAATCCGGGCAGTATACACTGGCAACGGTAGTCGGACTGTTCCAGGCCGTCGTGGGTCTTATTTTCGTGCTGGGCTCCAACTACATTTCGAAAAAGGTAACTGGTGAAGGGATTTTGTAGAGGAAAAGAACGTACGCGAGGCCTGTTATTTTCTAGACCATCAGTAGAGGAGTTGTGCGCATATGAGTGACCGCACCTCAAATCGGATTTTTGATATCGTTAATATCTCCTTTGTAACCCTGTTTGTCGTGTTCTGTCTGGCTCCTTTTCTGCACACGATTGCCATATCGTTTAGCTCCAACCGAGCGATAACATCAGGAGAAGTGAGGCTGTTTCCGAAGGAGTTTAATTGGGATGCATACGTCAAGGTGTTCTCTGACCATTCCATGCTCTATTCACTTGGTTACACTGCGCTTCTAACGATTGCGACAACGGTTTTATGCATGCTGTTTACTATCGCTGCAGCATACCCGTTGACCAAGAAAAAAATGAAGGGCCGCAAGCTCTTCATGTACGTCATCATCATTACGATGTTCTTCAGTGGCGGGATCATTCCGGAATACTTGCTGATTCGTGATCTGCATTTGCTAAATTCGGTCTGGGCATTAATACTGCCGGGCTTGGTCAGTCCGTTTAACCTGATTATCCTGATCTCCTTCTTCAATGGCATCCCGGAAAGTCTGGAGGAGTCGGCTGAGATCGATGGAAGCTCACATCTTCATACGTTGTTGAAAATCATTCTTCCGCTCTCGCTGCCAGTGATGGCCACCTTGTCTCTCTTCTATGCGGTGGGACGCTGGAACGGATTCCAGGATTCCCTGATGTACATTAACGATCCACAGCTGTATCCGCTGCAGCTTAAGCTGTTCCAAATGGTACAGAACAACATGGTGAGTGAACTGACACAGATGGAGGGTGCAAACCGCGCACCGCTTACGCCAGAAAGTCTGAAGGCTGCCACCGTTATATTTGCTACCGTTCCCATCCTGCTGGTCTATCCTTGGCTGCAGAAATATTTCGTTAGTGGTGCCATGCTTGGAGCTGTAAAAGGTTGATTGAAGCCATATCCATCATATGTGGGAAAGGTTGCAACAGAAAGGAAGAGTGAGCTTGTATGCAGCAAAATGACAAGGGTGAGTATTCGTTCTCCACATGCTGGAACATTAAGCGTCATCAGGTAGGTGAGTCCATGATCCAGGAAATTCGCGAGCTTGGTTTCCGCCGTGTTGAACTTAACTACAACGTGACGAAGGAAATGCTGACATCTATTGAGCCTATGATTGAGCGCGGGGAGATTGGTGTTTCCAGTGTGCATAACACATTTCCCCATGTGCCGGACCCGGATTACGGTACAGACTCGGTACTGCTCGGATTCCAGGACGAAACGAAACGTCAAAAGGCCATTCAGCTGCTTGTCGGTTCCGCAGAATATGCCCATCGTTACGGTGCTGAGGCTGTTGTTGTACACCCGGGAGAGGTACCTATCCCGGAGAGTGTCAGCAAGGAGCTTGCACAGCTGTATCACGACGAGGGGAAGGATTCAGCTAAGTATCGCAGCAAATGGGAGGAATTTGTTGAACGGCGGCAGGCACTGAGCACAGGTTACGTCCAACAGATCATTCGCAGCCTGGATGAAGTCTGCAATCAGGCAGCAGCCAAAGGCCTCCATGTCCGGTTCGGCATCGAAACCCGCTCCAGACCACAGCAGATTCCTACGCTGGCAGAAGCCAAGACAATTATTGAGGCTCTACAAGGGGCTCCGGTTGGCATCTGGTATGATACCGGGCATGCCATCATGATGGATCGCCTGGGGCTCTACGACAGCGTTGGTGAGATGCAAGGGCTGATGGATGATATCGTAGGCGTTCATATTCATGAGACGCTTGGCCTTTCGGATCACTGGTGCCCTTATGTGCACAGTCAAGATATGCATTTCTATGATGCATACCTCCCCATGATCCGCCGGGCAAGGGTCAAGGTCTATGAACTGAAATCAGCTTGTACACCGGATGAAATTCACGAGAGTCACGAACTGCTTATGAAGAAGATGGATACGGCAAGGGAGGGACGATGATGTTGGAAACAGACCGCGCGCTGGATGATTGCACTGCGGCTGTTTCTTTGGCAATCCAGCCCAGCCACGCGCAACTACTCAGTTTGGAGGGAATGGCACATGTACAAGCAACTGGTGGATAGCAATGACAAGGCGGTGGAGAGAGGCTTGTCCCGGCAGGTGCTTGATCCAAATAGCCGATACTACGGTGGAACAATCGATCCCTACACAGGTATCGCCTGGGTTAATCATACGACCGGAACCCCTACGGATATGTGTTACTGGGGGGCAGCGCTTGCTAACCCTGATTCAATCTATTATCGGAATGAAGAGCTGTTACATCGCCTTCTACTGGCAACGGAGTTTGTGCTCCGTAACCAGCATGAAGATGGCTCCATATCTCCGGGATGGACCAACTATCATTCACCGCCAGACACGGCATTTGTCGTTGTGGGGTATGCTCAGTTGTACCAGCTGCTTCAACAGCAGGAATGGGAGAAGCTCCAGCCTGTGCTGGAAAACATGCGGTTGTTTTTGGAACGAACTGTACCTGTCATGCTTACAGGAGGTTGCCATACGCCGAACCATCGCTGGGTGCTATGCGCGGCTCTTGGTTTCCTGCATCAGCTGTTTGACCTGGAAGAGACAGTGAAGCGTGCAGAGCAGTGGCTGGCGGAAGGAATGGATATAACTCCAGATGGGGAATGGACAGAACGCAGCAACGGAATCTATAACGCAGTTAGCGATATTATGCTGATCCATGCGGCTCGCTTGTTGAATCGTCCTGAGCTGCTTGAGCCCGTCAGACTTAATCTGCGCATGATGGTGTATCTGGTACATCCGACAGGTGAGATTGTTACGGATTACTCGGGTCGTCAGGATCTGGGCAGTTTGCATGACTTGTCCCCTTATTACCTGCCATATGCCATTCTTGCCCGGATTGACCATGATCCGCTCTTGGCCAACATGGCGAAATGGGCAGGCGATTCACTAACAGACCCTGGCGTCTGTTCGGTCAATTCGCTCATTCGGTTATTGCTGGAACCGGAGCTGCAGAAGATATATGAGGTGGAAGATGAACTGCCTAAGCAGTATGAGATCATGTTGAATGAACACTTTTCGCGTGAGGGTTATTTACAACAAATGGTGTCAGCAGGACATTATGGGCATATTTCTCATAGCCGGATGCATACGGACTTTGGTGCGCCTGTTGCTCGTATAAGGGATCATGCTACAAGCATAACCATAATGACGGAAGTGCCGTCCTTTTTCGCTCTTCGTCATGGCTCGGTGCGTCTGCTGGCCGTGCAGCTGGCCTCCTACTTCAATCCCGGCTATTTGCCAATGCAGAAGATGGACCGATTGCCCACAGGATATCGTCTGAGGGGTGAGCAGAAGAAAGGCTATTATGCTCCTATTCCTGCAAATCAGCTGCCCGAAACTGTGAAAACTTCCACTAGCCCATGGTATGTGTTACCTCATCAGAACCGAGAACTTACCCATGAACAGACATTCCGTACGCAGGCGGAGGTTATACAGACAGAGAAGGGGTGGAAGCTGGAACTGTCAGGCACCGAGCCAGAGGAGATCATGATGCAGTTGTCCTTCGTATTCGGAGATGAGGGAGAGCTGTCTTCCGGCGAACTGCTGGAGACGGATGGAGGTCATTATCTGTGGAAGGGCGGAACGCTTCGCTATTCCTGTGGAGAGGACTGGGTCGAGCTGGCCGGAGGCGAGATGGGCCATCTGGCAGCAACCGTACGCGAGGCGAGGTTACCAGACAGGTGCAAGGTTGTGCTGGTCAACTTCATGACACCGTTCAGAAAGACGATAGACATTACACTGTCACCGACGATGGCAGCGAAGTTGTAAATGGACAGGGGTCTCCATTTTCAAAAGATAAATTTCGATGATATCCGGATGGCATTTCACCCTTCAAGTAGGGTGGAATGGCATCTTTTTTATGTGCAATTTTTGCATAAAGCTCTTGAAACTACATGTTGAGAAGACCGCCGCCAGATGTGGTATACTGGAGAGTATGAATGAAAGCAAAGAGGAGGTGCCTTGGAAGATGAAGGGCAAGCTAGTGCGGGCAGAAGGACCCCTTGCCAATATTATACCGATTCACTTGGATGCTTCTTTCTTTTTCGAGAGAGCTGTCCGCTCGCTGGACCGTAATCATGTTGACAAGGCATTAAAATATTTTCGTAAAGCTGTTGAATATGAACCGGAAAATCCGGTGAACCATTGCAATATGGCGGGTATATTATCTGAGAAGGGAGATTACGAAGCTTCCAATGCTGTTCTGGCGCATGTGCTTGAGGTGGTAGATCCGTCCATGACGGAATGCTACTTCTATATGGCCAACAATTATGCGAATATGGACCGGTTTGAGGAAGCGGAGCAGGCACTTGTTACGTATTTGGAGGAGGACCCACAGGGGCAGTTCATGACGGAAGCCGAAGAGATGATGGAACTTCTGTATTATGAGCTGGATCGCCCAGCCAAGCTGAACCGGATCAAATCCCGTAAAGGTGTGGTTGAGCACGATCAGGCAAGAGAGCTGCTGGAAGAGGGGAAATTTGCTCAGGCAGCCGAACTTCTGGAGGGCATGTCACCCGACTACCCTGACTATCTGGCAGCCCGGAACAATCTCGCGCTGGCTTATTACTATATGGGACTGTTCCCCAAGGCGAGAGAGACGATTGCCGAAGTGCTGGAGCAGGAGCCGGGAAACCTGCATGCCTTGTGTAATCTCGCGATCTTCCACCAGAACGAGAATCGGGCAGACCAAGTGCTATTATTGATCAAAAAACTACGTGTCATCGTGCCTTACCAGAAGGAGCAGGTGTATAAATTGGCTACCACGATGGGAATTCTCGGGCAGCATGACTCGGCCTATACCCATTTCCGCCGACTCTTGAAGGATGAAGAGACGGCAGCCGATCCGGCGCTTGCTCATTACGCGGCTGTGGCAGCATATAATACGGAGCGTTACGATGTTGCAGAGCGGCTTTGGCGCCATGTGTCCAAGCTAGATCCGGGCTCAGAGGTTTCCAAGTTCTATCTGTCTGGCCTTGATGCAATTCGGGAAGGGGAGCGTGAGCCGGAGAAGCTCAGCTATCATTACCATCTTCCGTTTGACGAGCAATTCAGACAATGGGAGAACTATGGTAACGGTATACCGGAAGAGATGAAAAATGATCCGCTCATCCGTTCATCGTTCTTCTGGGCGCTGCGCCATGGAGATCGTGCAACCAAGCTTCAGGTCATTCATGCCTTGGCCATGATCGGTGATTATGAGGTGCAGCAAGCCCTGCAATCCTTCGTACAAGAGCCTGATGAAGATCAGGATCTGGTTGCTGCGGCTGAATCTGTGCTGAGCGGACTCCAAATGAAAGAGCAGAATCAGGGCAAGAACCATGATCAGCAACCGGTATCCGGGATAACAGACCATCTTCTTCCTAAGATGCAATCAAGCACAGTGCAAGCCAAGTCGGAAACGACCTTGCACTGGCAAGCCGTTGTGGAGCGTGCTCTGCAGATGACAGAAGCGAAAGCGGAGCTGCAGCAGGAGATGGAACGGATCTGGACCGATTATGTATCCAGAGTGCATCCGGATGGTCCGGGGCTCAAGCAAATTGAAGGCTGGGCTGCGGGGCTGGAATATCTCGCAGCCAAAATTCACAGTCGTCCCGTTACCTATCAGAGTATAGCGGAACGGTACGGCATATCGGCTTCAACCGTTAGCAAATACGCACGGCAGATTGTTCGGGTGTGCGGAAGCATCCCGCCAACCGTGTAGCATACTCCGGATTACATGTACCATTTTCTTGTTGGCCGTATAGATGAGCGACATTATGCGCTTGAAGACAGTTTGAGAAAGATCGGAATTTCATGAAGGATACAATTGCCTGCAAAACGGGTAAACTTAACGAATAGGCTTCGTCATATCACTCTAGAAGTTTTCCAGTCAACACACTCTCAACCTTATCAAGGAGGCTGTATCTATATGTCTAAATACAGAACGATTGTGATCGGAACCGGACCTGCAGGTTTGACGGCAGCGATATATCTGGCTCGTGCCAACCTGAACCCTTTGGTCATAGAAGGTCTGCAACCCGGGGGCCAGCTTACAACCACGACAGAGGTTGAAAACTTTCCAGGATTCCCGCAGGGCATCATGGGGCCGGAATTAATGGATAACATGCGGAAGCAAGCAGAGCGCTTTGGAGCGGAATTCAAGAATGGCTGGGTAGAGGAAGTTGACTTCAGCAAGCCGCCATTCAAGGTGAAAGTCGGAGGCATTGGTGAGCTTGAGGCGGAGTCGATTATTATCTCTACCGGAGCTTCTGCCCGCTATCTCGGTATTCCGGGAGAGCAGGAGAATGTGGGACGCGGCGTAAGTACGTGCGCGACATGTGACGGATTCTTTTTCCGTGGCAAGAAAATCATTGTTGTGGGTGGCGGCGATTCCGCGATGGAGGAAGCCAGCTTCCTGACCCGTTTCGCAACAGACGTGACACTGGTTCACCGCCGGGACGAATTGCGGGCATCGAAGATCATGCAGGACCGGGCACGCAGCAATGAGAAGGTGAAATGGGCCCTGAACCGGACACCGCTCGAAGTTGTACCTGAGGCACTGGGTGTCAAGGGATTGAAGGTGCGCAATAATGAGACAGGTCAAGAGGAGCTGCTCGAAGCAGATGGCGTATTTGTAGCGATTGGCCACACGCCTAATACGGGCTTCCTGGGTAACCAGATTGCTCTGGATGACCACGGTTATGTTGTGGTGAAGCCAGGTACCACCGAAACGAACATTCCGGGTGTATTCGCCTGCGGTGACGTTCAGGATACGAAATATCGCCAAGCCATCACGGCTGCAGGCTCAGGCTGTATGGCGGCCATGGATTGTGAGAAGTACCTTGAAGGCAGTATTATCCACGATTGGAGCGAGACGCTGGATAAGTAAGCATGACTAAGGTAGTGCGCTGCATAAACTATAATAAGAGACAACGGGAAGTCTCATCACGTGAGAGAAGCCGGGAGGCTTCTCTTTTTTTGAAACCAAATGGACATGAGATCGTATACATAATGGGCATATTAGCTGCGAGGTGAAGATTTTGGGGGAAATGATTAAAGAGTGGTTAAAAAATGCAACAGTCAGACGCTTTTTGATTCTGCTGCTGTTTTGTTTGGTCCTGTTCAGCATGGGGAGTATGCTGCACATGATCTTGCTGCTATTTCTAGTGACGTATGTCATGAATCGGTTGCAGCAGTTTATTACGGGGAAACTAAATCGGCTATTTCCGATTAATTATAAAGTCGTCGTCATACTGCTCTATCTGATCGTAATTGCAGCCATTGTGCTGGGTATATCCAGATATTCACCGAGGATTGTCAATCAGGTCATTCAGTTAACCAATGAGATTATGACATTCTTCGATACCGCCGAAGGGGATAATCTGTCAGCCAAAGTGGCCAGCTTCCTCCAATCATACGACATCAAGAACTATGCGAACGATGCATTGAAGTATATATTTGCTCTGAGCAAATGGCTTGAGTTTATTCTGCTGGTCATCATACTCAGTCTGTTCTTCCTGCTGCAGAAGCAGGAGATCGTCAAGTTCACATCCAAATTCAAAACGAGCAAGATCGGTTGGTTCTACAATGAAGTAGCTTATCTTGGGGACAAATTTGTATCGTCTTTTGGTAAAGTGATTGAAGCGCAGCTGCTGATCGCTGTATTCAATACGGCTCTGACCATCCTGGGTCTATGGATACTCGGATTCCCGTATCTGTTTGCTCTGACGATTCTCGTATTCCTGCTGAGCCTTGTACCGGTAGCGGGCGTTATTATATCATTGGTGCCTCTGTGTCTGATCGGCTATCAAATGGGCGGCATACAGCTGAGCATTATCGTTATCGTCATGATTGTCATCATTCATGCACTGGAAACGTATTTCCTTAATCCAAAACTGATGGCACATAAAACAAAGCTGCCGATGTTTTACACGTTTATCGTACTGATTCTGTCACAGCACTTCCTGGGAATCTGGGGCCTTATTATCGGTATTCCGATCTTTGTCTTCCTGCTCGATATCCTGGATGTCAACAAAATGGAGAAGACCGAAGAACCGGTACGTGTGGAAACCAAGCTATAACGAAGGCTCGACGACTCGGTTTAGTGAGGATTATATGGTTAAAAAGTTAAACCGCCTCCCGTAAGGGGAGGCGGTTTTGTTTTGCGCATGGGCCAGAGGCCACATTTATATATATGTAGTTCGCCGTGGATCGCGTCACTGGATGACGCAAATCCGATTCACAACCAGCCTTTCTCCTCAGCCACACTGACCGCTTCCATCCGATTTTTTGCCCCAAGCTTGTTAAAGGCTTCGGACAAGTAATTACGCACGGTACCGTACGAGAGATGGAGTGAGGTTGCAATATGATTGGCGTTCATGCCGGTTGCTGCCAGTTTCAGCACTTCCTTCTCCCGCTCCGTTAAGGGATTTAATTCCTTGGCAGCGCCAAAGACCAGTTCGGGGGACACTTCCCGTCCACCATTCATGACACGGCGAATAGCTTCCGCCAAACGGTCACTTGGCTCGTCCTTCAGCAGATAACCTTGCACACCGGCCTGAATAGCTCGTTCCAGGAAGCCCGGCCGGGCAAAAGTCGTAAGGATGATAATGCGGCAGGTCAGGCCAAGCTGTTGTATACGTTCTGCGACCTCAAGACCCGTCATGACAGGCATTTCAATATCCATTAAGCATAGGTCAGGTTTAAGAGAAGAAATCTGCTGAAGTGCTTCTTCTCCGTTACCTGCTTCACCGATGACCTCTAAGTCGTCTTCGAGATCAAGCAGTGACGCAAGTGCACCGCGCAGCATGCGCTGGTCTTCGGCAATCATGATTCGAATCATTATTACACTCCTCCTTGGGGTTCACTGGCAATCAGCGGAAAGGAAAAGACGAGAATGGTTCCTCTTGAATCAGATGTAATCCGTAGAGAACCATCAATCAGTCCCAGGCGTTCGGACATGCCCTTCAGTCCGTTGCCTGGACGTTCGGTGGAAGGCATGCCCTGACCATTATCCCTTACCGTGATCTGAACGCCATCGTGTGTTCGTTCCAGATGGATCAGACTCTGAGAAGCACCACTATGTTTCACAACATTGGTTACGGCTTCAAGGATGCAGAGACTGGCCATATTCTGGGTCAGGTCCGGCACATCGCCATAAGGCCCCAAATCACCTGTTATTTGAAGCTCAATGTCTGCACTCTTCAGCATCTCTTGGGCGTCGGCTAGCGCTTCAGCTATGCTGATCGCCCGCATGTCAGAGACAAGCTGCCTTACTTCGCGCAGCGCTGCTCGAGAGGTGCGTTCGATCTCACGCGCTTCCTGTATGGCACGTTCGGGATTTTTGGTGATCAATTTGGTGACGAGTTCGCTCTTGAGCGTGATCAAAGAGAGTGTATGTCCCATCGTATCATGCAAATCGCGGGCGATACGCATGCGTTCTTCTCGCTTGATCAACTCCTTGATATGCTGGTTGGCCTCATCCAGCTTCGCTTCCAGCTGCTGACGATCCAGCATGGTTCTGATTCCATAGGGAGATACCAGCATAATCAGGTAAAACGGAGTAAAGAACAGGAGTTGCTCCGCAGTAAATTCCTTGATGTTAACAGCAATAGGAATGGTTTGAACGATAGCAAAAAGCAATAAAAAGCGCCGGAACATTCTTCGCTCCGTATACCACCCGATAAAATTGGCCGAGAAAAAGCCCAAAAAAAACATATTCGAATCAATCACAAGACTCAATATCAGCACGGCAGCCATCTGCAGACCAAGCCAGTAGGAGAATGCGGAGGTTCCAGACGTCATATACAGCTGGCGGTAGGTCAGGATAAATACAATGAATACCGTGACACCGATGTACAAATGCAGTCCATGAGCATTCCATAAATAATAAATCGGCATGGCGAGATAGATCATCCAGATGTAAGGATAAATTCCGTACCGCTTAGGGAAAAGCTCAAAACGCTGAAGCATGTAGAAGATTAAGCCTCCTTTTGTTTGCTGCGGATATAGGTGGATATTAACATAAATACCGCCAAGTATGCTGTCAATAGCAGGATATCCTGCAGTTCAGGTACACCACCGGTTACAATGATCCAGGCTCCATTGCCGAAACTGTAGGAAGGCAGCCAGTGGCCGATTTGTGCAAGCCAGCTCGGCATGACGTCCAGCGGCATCCACATCCCCCCAAGCAAAGCGAGCGAAAGATACAGGGCGTTGCTGAGCCCGGTTGCGGTATCGATGCGGCGGAAGGTGCCAATACACGTACCAAGGGCGAGAAAGGGCAGAGAACCAGCCAAAATCCACAGGGCGGAGCCGATCCACTCGGAGACCGAGAGGGTAACGCCATTAATCAGATAGCCTGCTACAAAAATAATGACAATGGAACACAGATGCATGGCTGTCTGACCAATCATTTTTCCGCCGAAATAAATGGAGTCCGGGAGAGGAGTGACGCGCAGATAGGTGACCCAGCCGTGCACTCTCTCCTGAACGAGCCGGATCCCCAGGGTCATAATGGATGAACCCATAACGCTAAAGCAGGTCATAGACATGAGGTAGTGTGCGTTCCACTCCTTCGCATTTACTGCATCTGTGGTAAAAATGCGGGTGTAGAGAACGTAGAAGATCACAGGCATCAGCAGTGACCAAAATACAAAGTAGACATTGCGGGACATACGAAGCATTTCAACGCGAGATTGGGCAAACAGCATAGACATATCAGTGTTCCTCCTTCATGGTTTCGAGCAAGGTTGCGTAAGCATCGTCCAGTTGTCCGGTTTCAATACGGATCTCCCTAACAGGCAGCTGGCGCATAATGATGACACGAATCAGAGCGTCTGTATCCTGCGTATGAAGAATACAGCGGTCTTTGTAATACTCGATTCTTTCCACTCCAGGTAGCTCTTCAATCTGTGTACGGATGTCCGGCAGAGCAGTATCGGGAGTTATAAGTTCGGTATACAGGTGGCCATCTGGCAGCGAGAAGGAAAGCGTCCGTTTGGCGATTCCGTCTTTGATACGATCAGGCGTACCGTCCGCAATGATGGAACCTCCGGCGAACAGGATAATCCGGTCGGCTGCTTCATCGGCTTCCTGCAGGTAATGTGTTGTGAAGAGTATCGTTTTGCCGTGCTGGGCAAGCTGGCGAATCTGCTTCCAAAAGTATCTTCGGGTCTCGGAGTCCAAGCCAACCGTAGGTTCATCGAAGAAGAGCAAGTCTGGGTCACCTGCCATGGCAAGGGCGAAGTTCAGACTGCGCTTTTGACCACCTGACAGCTTCTCAGCCCTTTTGTTCAGATCCTCAGGCTTTAGACCTGTCAAAGCTTCGATCTTGTCCGCATCCAGCGGGGTAGGATAGTAGCTGCGCACCATACGAATGATTTCCCGAACCGTAAGGCCGTCCATGACACTCACGTCCTGGAGCATGACACCGATGCGCTCGCGAACTTGTCTGTGACCTGGCGGCATCCCCATGACAGTCACTTCTCCTGAGGAGGGAGTGGACAGGCCAAGCATCATGTTCATGGTGGTTGTTTTGCCTGCGCCGTTTGGGCCAAGGATGGCAACGATTGAGCCGCGGTTAATCTTCAGGGAAATAGGGCTGACGGCCAGCTTGCTGCCGAACCGTTTGCTGACTTGTTCAAGCTGTATGATGGTTGAATCGGTATTCATCTGTATTCACGTCCCTTGTCTGTTCTCTAAGATAATTCCATCTTACCGAACGAACTGTGACGGGATTAGTAAGAGTTGTCATGACTTTCAGGTGACAACTGTCATCTTTTACGCATGGAACGAGTGATCATGAAATATCATGAGTTGAGGCTTCCCTTTCTAGTAGGGAAGCGTGAAAGCTTGCGTTTTGGTAGAAGAGAGGAGAGGTTGTATACGTATACATGAAGTGGGTGTGATGTGGTTCACAATCGCGGCGAAGCGTTCTGTATCAATGGTCTTATCGTCTTGACCCAGGCGTATCCTTCAATTATAGTTGGTACGTAGGATTAAACTATTTTAGATAGATAAAGGTGGCTTGCGGCATGTCTGAGAAAATCTACGTTGGGGTCGATCTCGGCGGAACAGCAATCAAGGTCGGTATATGCAATGAACAAGGTCAGCTTATGCATACGTATGAAGGGCCGACAGAAGTGGATAAGGGCGTAGACACGGTCATCGCCAACATCGAGAAGTATGTCCGTCATATCGTGGCAGAATCGCCATATAGCTGGGAGCAGCTTGAAGGTGTAGGAGCTGGGGTAGCCGGGTTCACGAATGTACGCGAGGGTATTATCGTTCTCGCTCCTAACATCGGATTTCGGAATGTAGCCATTCGTTCGGTTCTGGAAGAGCGTCTGGGCAAGCCAGTCAAAATAGATAACGATGCTAACGTTGCTGCACTCGGTGAGGCTTGGGCAGGTGCCGGCAAGGGCGTGGATAATTGCGTATGCTACACGCTGGGTACAGGTGTTGGCGGAGGCTTGATACTGAACGGCAAAATCTATCAGGGATTTTCGGGCATGGCGGGAGAACTGGGTCATGTCAGTGTTGTACCTGATCTGGAAGCCATTCAGTGTGGTTGTGGTAAAATGGGATGTGTAGAAACGGTATCGTCCGCAACGGGCATTATCCGTATGGCTAAGGATGCAGTAGAACGCGGAGATCATACGTCACTTGCGCTTGTGGACAAAATTGCAGCCAAGGAAGTATTCGATGCAGCGAAAGCTGGAGATGAAGTGGCTCTGCGCATCGTAAATCGTGCTGCATTCTATTTGGGTAAATCCATGGCGGCTGTAGCTGCAGTCATAAACCCGGAAATGTTCATCATCGGGGGCGGTGTATCCAAAGCCGGTAATATCCTGTTTGACGAAGTACGTGCTGTATTTGCGAAACTGACACCTGAACCGCTGCAGGAAGGTGTTCAGATCCTGGAAGCAACTCTGGGCAACGATGCGGGAATTGTTGGCGCGGCAGGACTTCTCTTGCGTTCTTAGTAACCTCGGAACCATATGATTAGGCAGCAATATGATAAGGAGGGGACATTTATGCTTGAAGGTGAAGTTTCACCGGGCACAGGCGCCACGCTCATTATCATTACGGGCATGTCCGGAGCAGGCAAAACAATTGCGGTACAGAGCCTGGAAGATCTCGGCTTTTTCTGCGTGGATAATCTGCCACCGGTGTTGATTCCGAAATTTGCGGAACTGATTGAACAATCGAACGGCAAGATCGGTAAGGTAGCCCTCGTGATTGACCTGCGGGGACGGGAATTCTTTACGGCTTTGTCCGAGTCTTTGAACTATATAAAAGATCATTTTACCATTCATTGCGAAATTTTATTCCTGGATGCTACTGATTCCGTCCTTGTACAGCGCTACAAGGAGAGCAGACGCAGACATCCGCTGGCTCCTGAGGGCATGCCGCTTGACGGCATCCGTCTGGAGCGCAAGATGCTGGAGGAGCTTAAGAATTCGGCTACCCAGGTACTGAACACAAGTACGATGAAGCCGGCGCAGCTTAAAGAGCGGATTATTTCCCGTTTTTCTCATTTGGAAAGTCATATGCTGTCGGTGAATATCACGTCGTTTGGATTTAAATATGGCATTCCAATCGATGCGGATCTGGTGTTTGATGTTCGTTTCCTGCCGAATCCGCATTATATTGATCATTTGCGTCCGAATACCGGGCAGAATAGTGATGTATATGAATATGTCATGAAATGGCCTGAGACACAGTCGTTTTTGACCAAACTGCTCGATATGCTGCACTTCCTGATTCCGCAATATCGTAAGGAAGGCAAAAGTCAGGTGATTATCGGGATTGGATGTACCGGCGGCAAGCATCGTTCGGTAGCCATATCCGAATATTTGGGCAAAATGTTGGGAAGCAGCGAAACTGAAGCTGTTACCGTGAGCCATCGCGACGCTGACCGTGATCGTCATTGAAGAGGGTGAAGGGATGAAAGAAGCCGGACCACGAAGAGAACGTCCGAGAATTGTTGTAATGGGCGGCGGAACCGGGTTATCCGTGATGCTGCGCGGTTTGAAAGAGAAGCCGCTGGACATCACGGCCATCGTCACGGTAGCAGATGACGGTGGAAGTTCAGGCATCCTGCGCAACGAACTGCAAATGCCGCCTCCGGGCGACATTCGTAACGTGCTTACAGCGCTGGCTGATGTTGAGCCATTGCTATCGGATATGCTAAAATATCGTTTTAATACAGGCGCGGGGCTTGCAGGCCACAGCCTGGGTAATTT
This sequence comes from Paenibacillus sp. FW104-T2, assembly GCF_058789975.1. Lineage (NCBI taxonomy): Bacteria > Bacillati > Bacillota > Bacilli > Caryophanales > Paenibacillaceae > Paenibacillus > Paenibacillus sp. FW104-T2. Next base: position 35,360 of record NZ_JBYTCE010000019.1, read on the forward strand.
GATTTTGGCTGCAATGACGGATATTTCAGGCGACTTCGTAACCGCAGTGCGGGAACTTAGCCGCGTGTTTGCCGTTCGCGGTGAGGTTTTGCCGGCAGCGGGGCAGGCGGTTGTGCTGCATGCGGAGATGGAGGATGGCTCAATTGTTACAGGCGAGTCCAAAATCCCTGAAGCAGGCGGACGCATTAAACGCGTTTTCCTTGAACCGGATCACGTGGAGCCGTTGCCAGAGGCTGTGGAGGCTATTCGACAAGCAGATGCCATCCTGATTGGGCCAGGCAGCTTGTATACGAGCATTCTGCCTAACTTGTTAGTTCCCAAACTGGCAGAGGCTGTCGTCGAGGCAGAGGCCGTGAAGATGTTTATATGCAATGTGATGACACAGCCTGGAGAGACGGATAACTATACGGTGAGTGACCACCTCAAGGCGGTTCATGAGCACGTGGGGCATCAGCTCTTTGACTATGTTATTGTTAATAATGGTGAAATTCCGCTGCAGGTGCAGAATAGGTATGCGGAAAAAGGAGCCAAACCGGTTGTTTTGGATATGGATGTACTTAAAAGTTCCGGTTATCAGGTAGTTGCGGATACACTTGTTCTGTTTAGAACCTATCTGCGTCATGATGCCGATAAGCTTAGTCACCACATCTATCAGCTGGTACAAAATTGGATGTTACGGAAGAGGTGAAGTCCCATGTCGTTTGCAGCACAGACCAAAAAAGAATTAACCATGATAGAGAGTGAACCGTGCTGCGAAAAGGCGGAACTTTCAGCCCTCATCCGTATGCTAGGTGCGGTGCAGTTATCGAATAAAAAAGTGATCTTGGATATTTCGACGGAGAATGCCGCGATCGCAAGACGGGCATACTCTCTGCTTAAAAAGCATTTTCAAGTGCATACGGAATTGCTTGTCCGCAAAAAAATGCGGCTGAAAAAGAACAATGTATATATTGTTCGTATTCCGTCCATGGTACAGGAGATATTAAAGGATCTGTACATTGTATCGGAAGGCTTTTTGTTTACTCCAGGAATTAATCAGGAGCTGTTACGGAAAAACTGTTGTAAACGGGCTTACCTACGCGGCGCGTTTATGGCGGGTGGCTCGGTCAACAACCCTGAAGGATCCTCGTATCACCTGGAGATCGCATCCATGTATGAAGAGCACTGTCAGGCCCTCGTGGACCTGGCCAATGAATTTCATCTCAATGCCCGGTGTATAGAACGCAAAAAAGGATTCATCCTATACATTAAGGAAGGCGAGAAAATTATTGAGCTGCTCAGCATCATTGGTGCGCATCAAGCCTTGTTCAAGTTTGAGGATGTACGGATTATGCGGGATATGCGTAATTCCGTTAACCGGATCGTCAACTGTGAGACAGCTAATCTGAACAAGACGATCGGAGCTGCAGTGAGACAGATTGATAATATCAAGCTGCTGCAAAAGGAAGTCGGTTTGGAGTCTTTGCCTGAGAAGCTGCGTGAAGTCGCAGAGGTTAGACTGGCGCATCCTGACATTAACCTGAAGGAAGTTGGCGAGCTGTTAAAAGGTACCGTCAGCAAATCGGGTGTCAACCATCGGCTTCGCAAGATTGACGAGTTGGCTGAGAAAGTGCGGAATGAACGTCACGGTTAACGGATTTGGACCTGGTTGAATAGTCAGAATTGTTCTGGTTTTTTTTCTTCTAGTGTCCTGCGCGGGTTAATGGTATAATGTTATAAATATAATTGTGTATTTAATGTCTAGATTTCTAATAGGGGGTAAGTTTCCATGACAAAGCACCCGGTAGTTGTCCGTTTGAAAACGGGTCTCCATGCCAGACCTGCGGCACTGTTCGTTCAAGAAGCGAATAAGTACTCATCTGAAGTGTTCGTCGAGAAGGACGACAAAAAAGTTAATGCAAAAAGTATCATGGGGATCATGAGCCTTGCAATCAGTACTGGTACAGAAATCCAAATTAGTGCTGAAGGCGCGGACGCCGAACAGGCTGTAAACGCTTTAGTGAGTTTGGTGAGCAAGGAAGAACTTGAAAACCAATAAGATATGATTAACATGACATGAAGAAGTCCCGCAAGGGGCTTTTTTGCGTTATGGGCATAATCAAGTGCAACATTTTGGAAAATGTCTCCGTCTGTTAAGGTATCAAAATGCTTTGAGATTGAGATCTTAAATATAAGGAGGCTATGCGTAATGGGTAAACATTGGATGAAACCGCTTGGTGCGGTATTGGTGGCAGGAACATTGCTCGTTGGTGGTACAGCGTGGGTGTCGCCGGGGAATTATGCCTATGCTGCAGAAGTACAAGGGGTACAGCAAAATGTGATAAATGTCGTGGGTAAAGGTGAGATTCAGGTAAAGCCGGATATCGCTTATCTATCGATCGGAGTGAATAGCACGGCTGAGACAGCAGCCTCCGCCCAGAAGGCAAATGCCGCAAAAATTCAAAAGGTATCCAACCTGCTGAAGAATACGTGGAAAATCAGTGCAGACGACATTCAGACCAGTCAATTCTATGTACAGCCAAACTATACGTATAGCGATAAAGAAGGTCAGAAAGTTAAAGGCTATACCGCTCATCATACGTTGACGATTACGTACCGCGAAATGGACAAGATTGGTGAACTGCTGGATGCTGCTTCGCAGGCAGGTGCCAACAATATCGAGAATGTACGCTTTATGGTAGAAAATCCGGAAAACTTCGAAGCACAAGTGATCGAGAAGGCAGTAGCCAATGCAGATGTGAAAGCAGGAGCGATTGCCAAGGCGGTTAAACGTCAATTGGGTGCTGTGTTGTCTGTAACTCAAGGTGATGCCAATGTGCCTGTGCTCTATGCAACAGAAAGTTCGACGGCCAAGGACATGGCAATGTCTGCTGCGGGTACAGAAATTGAAACAGGTCAGGTTAAAGTAAGCACAACGCTTAACATTACGTATGAAATGAAATAACTGTAGACGTAGATGAAGATATGAAGAGACTGTGTCCAATCGGGCAGGGTCTCTTTTGTTATATAGAGGAGCTTTAAAGGAGTTAGGCATTAACATCCCTACTTTAACGAGAATAATGAGGTTGATTTGATGTCTTTTTTGTATATTTGTTCGTGACAAAACCTTTACCAAATGGATTTGGATTGAACAACATTGTAACTGGTGCTGTAAACCTTTCCTGAATTGGGTTAATTATAATATAGAGGTGAGCGTATGAGATATGCGATCAGGATACATACGCAATAAACCATAGGCAAATTCGAGAGGAGTTTTATATATGACATCATGGAAAAAGTGGACAAGTGCATTACTCGCGGCAGGAATCATTGTAGGTAGTGGGGCGGTATGGCAGGATAACTCCGTGCAGGCAGCTTCGGTTACTTCCAAAGTTACGGCATCCACAGATGTTACATTGAAGTCTGCAGGCAAAACGTTGACACAAAAGGGACTTTTACAAGGTGGATCGACGTGGGTATCCCTCACTGCTGTTAAGGATGTGGCTGGTGGTACGTTAACCTATAACGCAAAAACAAAAGAGTACACACTGACTGCAGCGAATAACACGATGAAAATCAGCCTGGCGGATGGTGAACCGTCGCTAAGAGTAAATAATTATTATCCTAACGTTGAAGCGAAGCTGATCAAAGGACGTCTGTACATTCCATTTTCAGCGATGAGAGATTATTTGGGTGTTCAAGGCAGCTGGGATGGTAAAACCAAAACACTGGCACTGAGCAAAGTGAAGCAAAATAGCGTAAAAGTGAAATCAGCAACTGTGAAAGTCGACATCAAAAATGCTGAGGTAGATATTCAATATCCGCAGGTGAGTGGACTTGCTAGCGATGAAGCCGAAGCGGCTATCAACAAAGTATTGAAAGATGAAGTGGATACATTCGTAGCTGCTTTCAAAAAGCAAACGGCAGAATACGGAACGGCAGCAGCAAACCGTCCATATGCATTTGAGAGCACCTATGTGGTGACGTACAACGAAAACGGCGTGCTGGGATTGGTAACTCAGCGTTATGAGGATTATGCCGGAGCACACGGGATGACTACACGGACAGGTCACACCTTTGCACTGGATACAGGTAAAGAGCTAAGTCTTGATGATGTGCTGCAAAACAACAAGACGATGCGCGATACACTTGGCAAAAAGGTTGGTGAACAGCTTAAGGCTCGCGGTGGTTACCTGGACGGCTATAAAGGGCTGAACAAGGATCAGGACTTCTATGTAACACCTACAGGCGTAGTCGTGTTCTTCCAACTGTATGAGTACACTGCTTATGCAGAGGGTTTCCCGGAATTCCCGTTTACGTACAAAGAGTTACTTCCTAAAGGCACACAGCCATTCAGTGGAATTGCAGCAGAGTAATTTTTCGATATCATTCTAAAAAAAGAGCGCCCCTCGTCATGATCATGACAAGGGGCGCTTCTTCGTAGTATGAACAGGTCAATCGGCCAGTTCATATTCTCAATATACAGTTACCTCGGCTTATACGCCTTGGGAGCCAACGTTTTCGATGACTTTATCAATGATACCGTAATCGGCAGCTTCAGCAGCACTCATGAAGTAGTCACGGTCTGTATCTTTCTCGATGCGCTCCAGTGGTTGACCTGTGCGCTCAGCGATGATGCGGTTCAAGGTATCACGCATTTTCAAAATGCGGCGGGCGCGGATTTCGATATCCGAAGCCTGACCTTGTGCACCGCCCAGCGGCTGGTGAATCATGATCTCACTGTTAGGCAGTGCAAAACGTTTGCCTTTTGCACCTGCATTGAGCAAGAATGCGCCCATCGAAGCTGCCATACCTACACAGATGGTAGATACATCAGGTTTGATAAATTGCATTGTATCGTAAATGGCCATACCGGCTGTAATGGATCCGCCTGGGCTGTTGATGTATAGATGAATGTCTTTCTCCGGATCTTCCGCAGCGAGGAACAACATCTGTGCCATGATGGCATTCGCAACAACGTCATTTACATCGCTGCCTAGAAAGATAATACGATCCTTCAGCAATCTGGAATAGATGTCATAGGCGCGCTCACCGCGGTTGCTCTGTTCAACGACCATAGGAATATAACTCACGTGAAAAACCTCCTCGGAAATGTACATGGAATAGTGTATCTATTTAAACTGTTACCGTATTACCCACATCATAAACAATTTCAAACAAAAAGTCAAAGAAAGTCAAACTAACTTTGAAAAAAAAGAAACCTTTACGGTTCCATTGGTTAAAAGGGTTATGAGTTGCTAATCAAGAATGGCGCGCCCGCCAAGAATCGAACTTGGATCTCAGGCTTCGGAGGCCTACGTCATATCCATTGGACCACGGGCGCACGTTGATGTGACAGCAATAATGATTATAGCTCATGGAGTCCTGAATTGCAAGAGATATGATCAAGCTTATGGTTTGGAATGACCTGAAATTGATCATGATGATGAAGAATGGATAAAGAAAGCATTTAAGTAAATGCTAAGAGAAGTTTTGGACAGGTTGCATGAAGCACGATCCTGGAGTCAATAGAAGCGATATATAGATGAGAAATTTGATTTTCTTCTATATATGGTGTAAATGCGGCTGCACTTTCCGGTGGAAGTCGGAGATTGTGAAAATAAGCGCGTACATTGGCCCAAAACGTTGTGAAATAAGGCTTTTGAAACACTTGCATGTCACGTCAGTTTTAGGTAGAATAGACGTGGGACTTAAAAAGTTAACCCGGGACATTTTAGGGCCATGAAAGAGAGCTTGGAACGAGAAGCTTGCGGGAGTGGAAAGCATGCGAACGATTTTAGAAGTGCAAAAGCAGCTTCTGCCTGATCTCATGGATGTCTTGAAGAAGAGGTATACGATTCTGCACCAGATCATGTTATCGGATGTGATCGGGAGAAGGACGTTAGCCAATTCCATGCAGATGACCGAGCGGGTTCTGAGGGCTGAGACCGATTTGTTAAAGGCTCAGGGACTTATTGAAATTGACAGTGCAGGGATGAAGATCAGTGAGGCAGGGCATGATTTGCTGCAGCAATTAGAGCCAGTAGCCAAAGAGCTGTTCGGATTATCCGAGCTGGAAGAACGCATCAAGCAAGCCTACGGTCTGCAAAAGGTAGTTGTCGTTCCCGGCGATTCGGACATTTCTCCATTTGCCAAACGGGAACTGGGTAAGGCTGGGGCAAAGGCTCTTAGTCAGGTAATGAATGATAACGACGTTGTTGCCGTAACAGGCGGATCAACAACGGCAGGAGTAGCAGAGCAGCTGACTCCGCCAACATCGCTTAAAGGTGTCTGGTTCGTACCGGCACGCGGCGGATTGGGAGAAAGCCTCGAAATTCAGGCCAATACGATTGCATCGACAATGGCAAAACGGGTAGGAGCACAATACAAACTCCTGCATGTACCGGATTTGCTTAGTGATCATGCCTATGAATCGTTAATTCAGGACCCTAGCGTCCAGGAGATTCTTCAGCTGATCCGACAGTCACGCATCGTAATTCACGGAATCGGTGATGCCGTGGAGATGGCGCGAAGACGCAAACTTGCAGCGGAGATCATAGAAGAGCTTCAGGAGCAAGGAGCCGTATCTGAATCCTTCGGTTATTATTTTAACGATCAGGGTGAAGTGGTACATACCATGCTCACTCTGGGCATGCGACTTCAGGATATTGAACGGACCGATGTGGTGATCGGAATTGCGGGTGGCAAAAGTAAGGCGGCTGCCATTCATTCCGTACTGCGATTCGGACAGGAAGATATTCTGATTATTGATGAGGCAGCTGCCGAAGTCATCGTTGCCGAAATGGAATAAAGTTTTTCTTTTACCACAACTCTTGTTGTCTTGACGGACTTCACCGTCTGTCTTGAATATATAGCTTCATAAAAAAATTAAATCAAAACTTGGGAGGAACTTACTCATGATTAAAGTAGGTATTAACGGTTTTGGACGTATTGGTCGCTTGGCATTCCGCCGTATTCAAAATGTAGAGGGCATTGAAGTAGTAGCAATCAACGACTTGACTGACGCTAAAATGCTGGCTCATTTGCTTAAATATGATACAACTCAAGGTCGCTTCGATGGCGATGTTGAAGTACACGACGGCTTCTTCAAAGTGAACGGCAAAGAAGTTAAAGTACTGGCTAACCGTAACCCAGAAGAACTTCCTTGGGGCGACCTGGGCGTAGACATCGTTCTGGAATGTACTGGATTCTTCACAACTAAAGAAGCAGCTGAGAAGCACCTTAAAGGCGGCGCTAAAAAAGTTGTTATCTCCGCACCAGCTACTGGCGACATGAAAACCATCGTTTACAACGTAAACCATGAAATCCTCGACGGTACTGAAACTGTAATCTCCGGCGCATCTTGCACAACAAACTGCCTGGCTCCTATGGCAAAAACACTGCAAGACAAATTCGGAATCGTTCAAGGTTTGATGACTACAATTCACGCTTACACTGGCGACCAAAACACATTGGATGCTCCACACCCTAAAGGTGACTTCCGTCGTGCTCGCGCAGCAGCTGAAAACATCATCCCTAACACAACTGGTGCTGCTAAAGCAATCGGTTTGGTTATCCCTGAACTGCAAGGTAAACTCGACGGTGCAGCTCAACGTGTACCAGTAGCTACTGGTTCCCTGACTGAGCTCGTAACTGTTCTTGGACAAAAAGTAACTGCTGATGAAGTTAATGCAGCAATGAAAGAAGCTTCCGATCCACAAACTTTCGGATACACTGAAGACGAAATCGTATCTTCCGATATCCAAGGTATCACTTTCGGTTCCCTGTTTGATGCAACTCAAACTAAAGTTCTGACTGTGGGCGACCAACAACTGGTTAAAACTGTAGCTTGGTATGACAACGAAATGTCCTACACAGCTCAATTGGTTCGCACTTTGGAGCACTTTGCAAAAATGATTAAGTAATATCTGCAATAACATAGAGCGGAAACAGATGCTATTGTTTCCGCTCTTTATCTATCAACATTTTGCAAATTTCTCAAAAACACCAGGGTTGACAGGGGATTTGGGCTCCTGATCGGTCCACCAAATACATGGGTGCGGAGGAAATACAGATGAACAAAAAAAGTGTACGCGATATCGAATTGACAGGAAAACGGGCTTTTGTCCGTGTAGATTTCAATGTGCCGCTCGAAGATGGTAAAATTACAGATGACAAACGTATTCGTGCAACACTGCCAACGATCAACTACTTGATCGAAAAAGGTGCAAAAGTCATTCTTGCGAGCCACATGGGTCGTCCAAATGGCGAGGTTGTGGAATCCTTGCGTTTGACTCCAGCGGCTGAGCGTTTGTCCGAGCTGCTCGGTAAAAAAGTGGTTAAAGCTGACGATTCCATCGGTGAAACCGTTAAAGCGCAAGTTGCTGAACTGAACAACGGTGACGTATTGTTGCTTGAAAACGTTCGTTTCCATGCAGGCGAAGAGAAAAACGATCCAGAACTGGCAAAACAATTTGCAGAACTGGCTGACGTTTTCGTTAACGATGCTTTCGGAGCAGCTCACAGAGCACATGCTTCAACAGAAGGTATCGCTCACTTGCTGCCAGCAGTATCCGGTCTTTTGATGGAAAAAGAACTTGAAGTGCTCGGCAAAGCCATTTCCAACCCTGAGCGTCCTTTCACTGCAATCATTGGCGGATCCAAAGTTAAGGACAAAATCGATGTAATCGACAACCTGCTTAACATTGCAGACAACGTAATCATCGGTGGTGGTCTGTCCTACACATTCATGAAGGCTCAAGGCCACGAAGTAGGCCAATCCCTGTTGGATGAGTCCAAACTGGATGTAGCTCTGGGCTTCATCGAAAAAGCAAAAAAACTGGGTAAAAACTTCTATCTGCCAGTAGATATCGTCATTTCTGATGATTTCAGCGCTAACGCAAACACAAAAGTAGTTGAAGTTGGCGACATTCCTGCAGATTGGGAAGGTATCGACATCGGTCCTAAAACACGTGAGATCTATGCTGACGTTGTTAAAAACTCCAAACTTGTAGTATGGAACGGACCAATGGGCGTATTCGAAATCGAGCCTTTCTCCCACGGTACTCGTGCAGTGGCAGAAGCTTGTGCAACAACGGATGCTTACACAGTAATCGGTGGTGGCGACTCCGCAGCAGCAGCTGAGAAGTTCAAACTGGCTGATAAAATGGACCACATCTCCACAGGTGGCGGTGCATCACTGGAATTCATGGAAGGCAAAGTGCTTCCAGGCGTAGTTGCATTGAACGATAAGTAAGTTTTAAGCTATAGCATGAAGGAGTTGAAAACCATGAGAACACCGATTATCGCAGGTAACTGGAAAATGTTCAAAACGGTTTCCGAATCCAATGACTTCATTCAGGAAGTTAAAGGAAAAGCGGAAGTTGAAGGCGTGGAGACTGTAATCTGTGCGCCGTTTACGAATCTGCCTACATTGGTAGAGGCTGTGAAAGGCACAAACATCAAAATTGGTGCTCAAAATCTTCACTTTGAAGACAACGGTGCATTCACTGGTGAAATCAGCGGCGTAATGCTGAAAGACCTGGGCGTGGATTATGTAATCATTGGTCACTCGGAGCGCCGTCAATATTTTGCGGAAACCGATGAGACTGTCAATAAAAAGCTGCATGCAGCATTCCGTCATGGATTGACTCCGATCTTCTGTCTTGGTGAGACACTTGAAGAGCGTGAAGCGAACCAAACAAAAGACGTATGCAAAGTGCAAACGGAAGCTGCTTTTGCAGGTTTGTCTGCAGATCAAGCGGCACAAGTGGTTATCGCTTATGAACCAATCTGGGCGATTGGTACAGGTAAATCCTCCACATCCCAAGATGCGAATGAAGTTATTGCTTACATCCGCAGCCTGGTGAAGGATCTGTACGACGAGAAGGTTGCAAGTGCAGTTCGTATTCAATACGGCGGCAGTGTTAAACCAGAGAACGTAACAGAATACCTCGGACAAAGCGACATCGACGGCGCGCTTGTTGGCGGTGCCAGCTTGCAGCCGGCTTCGTTCATCGCGCTTGTTGAGGGGGCGAAGTAATGACAGCTCCAAAACCTGTAGCACTGATCATCATGGATGGCTTTGGTCTTCGTAACACGGTGGAAGGCAACGCAGTAGCGCAAGCCAAAAAGCCGAACTACGATCGCTTCATGAGCCAATTCCCACACACAACTCTCACTGCTTGCGGTGAAGCTGTAGGTTTGCCAGAAGGGCAAATGGGGAACTCCGAGGTAGGACACCTGAACATTGGTGCCGGCCGGATCGTATACCAGGATTTGACCCGTATCTCCAAATCGATTCGTGACGGAGAGTTCTTCGACAACGAAACACTTGTCAAAGCTGTGCGCGAAGCGAAACAAAACGGTAAAAAGCTTCACCTGTACGGATTGTTGTCTGATGGCGGCGTACATAGTCACATCGACCACTTGTTTGCCATGCTGGATCTGGCCAAAAAAGAAGAAATGAATGACGTTTATATTCATGCCTTCCTGGATGGCCGTGACGTTATGCCGGATAGCGGTAAAGACTTCATGAAGAAGCTGATCGCCAAAATTGAGGAAGTCGGTGTAGGACAAATCGCAACGGTTCAAGGTCGCTACTACGCGATGGACCGTGACAAACGTTGGGAACGTGTTGAGAAATCATATCGTGCCATCGTTTATGGTGATGGACCAAAATACAACGATCCACTCAGAGCGGTTGAAGAATCGTATGAGAAGTCCGTATTTGACGAATTCGTTGAGCCAACGGTTATCGTTAAAGCGGATGGTGAGCCGGTAGGTTTGGTAGAAAGCGGCGACTCCGTAATCTTCCTGAACTTCCGTCCTGACCGTGCGATTCAGCTGTCGCAAGTATTCACGAACAAGGATTTCCGTGGTTTCGACCGCGGTCCGAAATTCCCAGAAGGCTTGCACTTTGTCTGCCTGACGTTGTTCAGTGAAACGGTTGAAGGTTATGTGGCTTACTCGCCTAAAAACCTCGACAATACACTGGGTGAAGTTCTGGTTCAGAACAACAAGAAACAGCTGCGTATTGCTGAAACCGAGAAATACCCGCATGTTACCTTCTTCTTCAGCGGTGGACGTGATGTTGAGCTTCCAGGCGAAACTCGCGTGCTGATCAACTCACCAAAAGTTGCAACGTACGATCTGCAACCGGAGATGAGCGCTTATGAAGTAGCTGACGCATGTGTTCGCGAGATTGAAGCAGACAAACATGATGCGATCATTCTGAACTTCGCCAACCCGGATATGGTTGGACACTCCGGTATGCTGGAGCCTACCATTAAGGCGGTTGAAGTGACAGATGAGTGCATGGGACGTGTTGTTGATGCAGTGCTTGCCAAAGGCGGCGTTGTACTCATCACTGCTGACCATGGTAACGCGGATATGGTATTCGATGAGCAAGGACGTCCGTTCACTGCTCATACAACGAACCCGGTTCCATTTATCGTTACAGACCCTAACGTAACCTTGCGTGAAGGTGGAATTCTGGCCGATATCGCGCCAACGATTCTGGACTTGATGCAGTTGCCTAAACCGGAAGAAATGACAGGTACTTCTGTTATCGCTACCCGTAAATAATTCGTTTAAATAGGTTGTTGAATAAGACAAAGTGGAACCTGGAACGAAGCAGGCAGAACCAATCTGAAGAAGCAACGCGTTCGCCTTTATCACATGATTCCAACTTATGAAGATAAGTTCATAGGAATCAGGGGATAACAGCGATCGGAAGATGGTACTGCATGCGGAGTGGTCTGGTGGAACTTAATTATTCTGAACGTATTAAAAATAAATTCAAATTTAAAGGAGATTATCACTCATGACTATTATTTCTGACGTGTACGCTCGCGAAGTCCTCGACTCCCGCGGTAACCCTACAGTTGAAGTTGAAGTATACCTGGAGTCCGGCGCAATCGGACGCGCAATCGTTCCATCTGGTGCATCCACTGGTGCCCACGAAGCTGTTGAGCTTCGCGATGGTGACAAATCCCGCTACCTGGGTAAAGGCGTTCTGCAAGCCGTTAAGAACGTAAACGAAACAATCGCTCCAGAAGTAATCGGTATGGACGCTTTGGATCAACTGGGTATCGACAAAATGATGATCGCTTTGGATGGTACGCCAAACAAAGGTAAACTGGGTGCTAACGCAATCCTGGCTGTATCCATGGCTGTAGCTCGCGCAGCTGCTGACGCTCTGGACCTGCCACTGTATGTTTACCTGGGCGGATTCAACGCTAAAGCATTGCCAGTACCAATGATGAACATCATCAACGGTGGTGAGCATGCTGACAACAACATCGATGTTCAAGAGTTCATGGTTCTTCCTGTTGGAGCACCAACATTCAAAGAAGCTCTTCGCGTAGGCGCAGAAATCTTCCACAACCTGAAATCCGTACTGAGCTCCAAAGGCCTGAACACAGCTGTAGGTGACGAAGGTGGTTTCGCACCGAACCTTGGTTCGAACGAAGAAGCAATCACTACAATCATCGAAGCGATTGAAAAAGCAGGATACAAACCAGGTGTTGACGTATTCCTGGGTATGGACGTAGCTTCCACTGAGTTCTACAAAGATGGTAAATACACACTTGCTGGCGAAGGTAAATCTTACACTTCCGCTGAGTATGTTGACCTTCTGGCTTCATGGGTTGAGAAATACCCAATCATCACAATCGAAGACGGTATGTCCGAAGACGACTGGGATGGTTGGAAATTGCTCACTGAAAAATTGGGTGACAAAGTACAACTCGTTGGTGACGACTTGTTCGTAACGAACACGGAGCGTCTGGAAAAAGGTATCAACGAAGGTATTGGTAACTCCATCCTGATCAAAGTTAACCAAATCGGTACGCTGACTGAAACATTCGATGCAATCGAAATGGCTAAACGTGCAGGATACACAGCTGTAATCTCCCACCGTTCCGGTGAGTCCGAAGACAGCACAATCGCTGACATCGCGGTTGCAACAAACGCAGGACAAATCAAAACAGGTGCACCTTCCCGTACAGACCGTATCGCGAAGTACAACCAATTGCTCCGCATCGAGGATCAACTGGGCGAACTGGCACAATACAATGGTCTTAAAGGATTCTACAACCTTAAAAAATAAGCTGTGTTCACAGCTTCCAGGGCAAGCCGGGTAACCGGCTTGTCTTTTTCATTTCTTCATAACATAGACAGTATCATGGATAAGGTTGTAGATTGGGAATAGCTGTGGTACAATTAAAGTAACTGTTTTTATGGTGAGATGTTATGCCCACATGGGTAGGAGGTGGAAAGAATGGATATTGCTTTGAAATTGCTGCTCGTTGTTTTCTCGATCGGTCTAATCACTGTAGTATTGCTGCAGCACGGGAAAAGCGCTGGTTTGGCGGGTGCCATCTCCGGTGGTGCGGAACATCTTTTCGGTAAAACGAAAGCGCGCGGATTGGATCTTTTCCTGCAACGTGCAACCGTTGTACTGGGTGCAGGATTTATGATCTTGGCTATCATTGTTACAGTCATTTCCAAGTAAGGAATGCTGCTGTAATGATTGGTAGATCAAGCATATATGAATGAACGACCTAAGATGATGAACCTTCGTTTCGTGAAGAAACGGAGGTTTTTTAATACATTGGCGCATGTCCAAAGTTTCCCAACTATCTTTTCAACCCATGTAATCTTCGGTTCCCCACTTCCATTTCGTTTTCCTTCCCGTTCCTTAGCCCAGTTGCCTACTTAGTGGTTCGTTACGAACGACTTTGCTCATAACATTTCATATTTATTTCGTCTTTGAACGTAGTTCTTTAAGGAATTTGTTATCTTACAATCCAATGAAAACGTGTACTCATGACGTGAAGTGGTGTGTTCGGCTAAGCTTTGGATTATTTTGCGGGGTACGGATGCGGTGGATTGAATTCGTGTATACTAGGGTATGAGATAGTGAGGGCATGTGTTACGTGGCATGAATATTGAAAAATTCCGATACATAAAGACAGGATACAAACCAGATTACACTTTTACGTTTCCCGAGGTGAATATTAATGATAACAGAACAACAATTGCTCGACTTCATGCGGGAAACCGCTTATAAACCGATGACCTATCAGGAGCTGGAACAGCACTTCGAGATTGAAGATGCAGCTGATTTCAAAGCCTTTTTGATCATGCTGAATACACTGGAGGAATCCGGCAAGATTCTGCTTACCCGTAACAACAGATACGGCATGCCTGAACGCATGAACCTGGTTCGCGGAAGACTGCAGGCACACGCGAAGGGATTTGCTTTTCTCATCCCTGAGGATAAAGAGCATCCGGATGTCTATATCCATGCCAATGATATGAAGAGCGCGATGAACGGGGACACGGTCCTTGTTAAAGTGACATCTCAGGGTCCATCCAACGGACGTTTGGAAGGCGAGATCGTTCGCATTGTTACACGTGCTATTACCCAAGTGGTTGGTGTGTTTCAAAGCCACGAGGTATACGGCTTCGTCATTCCGGACGATAAGCGGATTAACCGTGATATTTTCATTCCGCGTACGAATTCTGCCGGGGCTGTAGATGGACAAAAAGTCGTTGCCAAAATCGTGAGCTACCCGGAAGGTCGCGCTGCCGCAGAAGGCGAAATTATTGAGATTCTTGGTCATAAGGATGATCCAGGCATTGATATATTGTCCGTCATTCGCAAGCATCAGCTGCCGGAAGCTTTCCCGGATGAAGTGGTGGAAGAAGCAGAACAAGCTCCGGAATCCATTACGGATGAAGAGATCGTGCAGCAGGGTCGCCGTGACTTGCGTGGATTAAACATCGTAACCATCGATGGCGAAGACGCCAAGGATCTGGACGATGCCGTCAATGTGGAGAAGCTGCCGAACGGGAACTACCGTCTGGGCGTTCATATTGCGGATGTCGGCTACTATGTACGCGAGAACTCCAAACTCGATCAGGAAGCATACAACCGTGGATGCAGCGTGTACTTGGTAGACCGTGTTATTCCGATGCTGCCGCATCGTCTCTCGAACGGGATCTGTAGCTTGAATCCACAGGTGGATCGCCTTACGCTGTCCTGTGAAATGGAGTTCAACGACCAGATGAAGGTTGTGAAACACGACATCTTCACGAGTGTGATCAAGACCAAAGAGCGTATGACGTATTCCAACGTTCGTAAAATTCTTGAAGGCGAAGAGCCGGAATTGCTGGAGCGATACAAGGATCTGGTGGATGACTTCCATCTGATGAAAGAAATTGCCCTTAAGCTTCGCGCCATGCGCATGCGCCGGGGTGCGGTTGACTTTGATTTTGAAGAATCCAAAATCATTGTGAACGAAGAAGGCAAACCGGTCGATATCGTCAAACGCGAGCGTTCCATTGCAGAGCAAATCATTGAAGAATTCATGCTGGCGGCCAATGAGACCGTGGCAGAGCACTTCCACTGGTTGAAGGTTCCGTTTATCTATCGTGTGCATGAAGATCCCGATCAGGAAAAATTGCAAAACTTCCTCGCTTTTGCAGCGAACTTCGGACACCATGTAAAA
This sequence comes from Paenibacillus sp. FW104-T2, assembly GCF_058789975.1. Lineage (NCBI taxonomy): Bacteria > Bacillati > Bacillota > Bacilli > Caryophanales > Paenibacillaceae > Paenibacillus > Paenibacillus sp. FW104-T2. The sequence goes on from NZ_JBYTCE010000019.1 coordinate 50,857, forward strand.
GGACGCGGTAACGCGATCCATCCTCGTGCACTTCAGTCCCTGCTTGAGGATATCAATGGAACGAAGGAACAGACGGTGATCAGTACGATGATGCTTCGTTCCATGAAGCAGGCGAAGTATGATTCGGAGATGTCTGGACACTTTGGCCTCGCGGCTGAGTTCTACAGTCACTTCACGTCACCGATTCGTCGTTATCCCGATCTGGTCATTCACCGTGTCATTCGGGAAGTGATTGAGAACAAGGGTGCGCTGCCTGAGAATCGTCAGGAATACCTGGCGTCACGCATGTCCGACATTGCGCAGCAATCGTCTGAACGTGAACGTGTGGCGGTTGAAGCCGAGCGGGATACAGAGAAAATGAAGAAAGCGGAGTACATGCTCGATAAAGTCGGCGAAGAATTCGAAGGCATGATCAGCAGTGTAACCAGCTTCGGCATGTTCATTGAACTCGAGAATACGGTAGAAGGCTTGATCCGACTGAGTGCACTGACGGACGACTATTACCATTTTGACGATCAGCATATGGCTCTCATTGGTGAGCGAACCTCGAAAGTGTTCCGTATCGGAGATGAGGTGAAGATTCGTGTTGCTCGCGTGAGCATGGAAGAATACACGATTGACTTTGAAATGGTGGATATGAAGCCACGCAGCGAACGGCCAGGCGGTTTTGGTGGCGGCAACCGAGGTGGCAGAGGTGGACGTCCTGCTGGCGGTGGTGGCCGGAATGGCGCTAAAGGTGGTTCTGGTGGATTCAGTGGCTCACGTGGAGGCAAAGGCGGCAGCCGCGGTGGAAGAGCATCGGAAGAGAGCAGCAAGGGTGGACGTGGAAGCTTCAGTGGCAAAGGTGGCGGTAAGCCGAAAGGTGAACGTCGCACGGGAGATACCAGTGCACCAGCTGCTGCTCGCGGCAAAGGTACAGGAGCGGTAAGCTTTGGTTTTGGATCGGGTAAAGGTGGATACAGCTCCGCACCGTCCAGTCAGGACAGCGGCACTGGCGGCCAAGGAACTGATCTGAACAGCGGTAAGGGCCGTGGCGAAGGCAGCTTCAAATCCGGCAAGGGCGGGGGCAAAGGTGGCGGTGGACGCAAAAAGACGTCACCTAGCGGTATCTTTATCGGCGAAGCAGCTACACCTGGAGGTACGCAAGAAGGCGGAGCTCCGCGCCGTAAACGGAAAAAGAACAAAGGTGCATCCGCCAATGGAACTGCAGCTTTTGTACGGAAGAAGAAAAAGTAATATTCGTTTCGCACACTATGAAATGTGTGTAATGAGAAGGGGCGGCGTATGCTGCCTCTTTCTTGATTTTAACAGCGGTCCTTGCTACAATTAAGGTCTGGCATAGGGTACCTGGGCTTCATTGGGTGCGCGGCTATAGAGCAAGGTACCGGCTTATTTTACGGAGAAGGAGTGAGGACATGGGCAAGAATGATGGACAGAGTAAAGTGCTTGCACAGAATAAAAAGGCTTCCCATGACTACTTCATTGAAGATACGTATGAAGCGGGCATGGTGCTTACCGGAACGGAGATCAAATCTCTTCGTAACGGCCGTGCGAATATTGGAGATGCGTTTGCCACGATTCGCAACGGTGAAATTCACATTCATAATATGCATATTAGTCCTTTTGAACAAGGGAACCGACATAATCCGCTTGATCCAACACGTACACGCAAGCTGCTGCTGCACAAGTCTCAGATTCACAAGCTGCTTGGATTGTCGAAGCAGGAAGGGTACAGCATTGTGCCACTGAAGATCTATGTACGTAATGGATATGCGAAATTGCTGCTTGGCCTGGGTAAAGGTAAGAAGCAGTATGATAAACGTGAGTCTGCTGCGAAGCGGGATGCACAGCGTGATATTCAACGGGCACTGCGTGAGAAGCAGAAGATCGCTCGTTGATTGGAAGTGCTTCAGCTTCGAATGATGCGTCATAAGTTGACTTTAGATGCGAAGTAAATGAGGATCTCAAGTTTGGCCCAGGATTGGGCGGAGCTTGGGATTTTTAATTTACGTGGGAGCTGCTGTTAGAACGTTTGGGGGAGAGCATTAAGAATTTAAATCTGTAAGCCCAGAATGGCTAAGTTAAAGATAGATTGGTTTAGGTGGCTGCGATATGAACGCAGTTGTGGTATCTAAAGTAGCTGCTCTCTGCGTAGCCTGTACCAATTGTGGGTAAAATAAAGGAAGTAAAGTTGTTCGCAACCTCATGCTGGTAAACTTTACTTCGTCCGAGGGACGCGGTATAATATGTAGACGATTGAGCCTCAGATGGTGCATTGGTTAATCTTGCACTGATGCTCAGCATGCTGGTATGACTTCCAGTAATCTATACTATATCTGCATTCGGTCCTGTGATATGATTATTCATGTAGCAGACAGGAATGCCGAGTTTGAAAGAGCATCTTTTTACCTTGGAGGAAAAAGATGTGCAGCACCTTTGCTCCGTATTCACGGATTAATCCTGGAGCCCTTCTTATATGAGGGGGCGTTTATGGATTCGACGGGGATAGTTCGAGCATGGGTAGCGGGTAGTGGGGACGCGTCCGCTTCATCAACGCTAAAGCCTATTAAACGGCAAACAACAAAACAACTACGCTTTCGCAGCCTAAGAAACTGTGTGCGTGCTTCTAACCTGCATCGCCCATGTGACAGGATTAGGGGCTAACAAGTAGTGGGATACGCTGTCACATCTCCGCCTGGGGTGTGCTGAAGAAGACAATCAGGCTGACCCAACGTATAGCCGGTTACGGGGCGATACTCGGGTGACATCAAAACTGTGACTACACCCGTAGAAGCTTATGTGTCGTTATCTTCGGACAGGGGTTCGACTCCCCTCGCCTCCATTAGAGCGAAACAAGAAAGCCATCAACCAGTTGTTCTGGTTGGTGGTTTTTTATTTTATATTATATTAACCGAAAATGAATGAAAAGGTGGATGAATTCAAGATGTTTGTAGATCGAAAGCAACTCCAAGAAATACTAAAAAAGGCTACTCAACATGCACGGAAGCAAGCCAAGGAATCAGGAGCGTCCATTTATTATATTAAGAATAACAGACGTATACGTGAAGACGCAGAGGGAAATAAATTTGAAATTATTTTTGATTCAACAGGAGAAAGGCAGGAATTTGAATACCATGAGTGATACAAAGCCAAACATGACGATCCCAGGTAGATCAAGTAGAGAATCACCAGGATTAAGGGAATTTAATAAGTTCCCTAGAATGTGCTAAGGAACTAATTCCTCCTATCCCCTTAATAACCTCTACATATCGAGCAAACTCCGTTTGACTCATTGTATCACTCATCTGCAACAGGATATTATCTTGAGCATAGGCATGCGAATGGGGTATAAACGTTGATTTTCTGGGTTCCTCGTAAAAATCCTTCAGTTTCTCAAGATCCGTTTTATTCTCAAACAAGAATAGATACCCACCCTCACCTTCACCCAGAGCCGGCACCAAAATGCGCTGCACATCTTTAAAACCTAAATCAGCCAACACGTGATCCTCGCTAATAGACTCCGTTGGAGCTTCGACCTCAAGTCCAGCCTCTTGGAACTTGGTGACAATATCATCAAGAGTAATCGCACACTCACTTTTACCCCAAAGAGCAAGCAGTAGTTATACTTAGAATTAGGCCCAATATGAAAACCATACCAATATATTTCCTCAAGTCAGTCACCCTCCTGTAAAAATATGAAGTATGTATAGTCTACCATAATTGGATTTTATTATTTAGAAAATGGACTGCATATATCTATATCTACTCTAGATTCTTAACTCCGACAAACTAGCATACCTTTTACAAGTGCCTCTTAACTTGAATTTTGCTTCGCACAGAAGAGTCATTTATAATGAAAAGCTAAACTAGACTGCGTTAGGAGGAAACAATGGATTTTATCAAAAAACAACTAGACGGAACGGGCATGAGTGAACAAACCATTGGCATTCTTTCAAACATGATCATGGTTATTTTTATTGCGGTGGTCTCCATCCTGGCCAATTATATTGCCAAAAAAGTCGTGCTGAAGACGGTTCATCATATCGTCAATAACAATCGGTACAAATGGGGCCATATCATTGTGGAGAAAAAGCTGTTCCACAAGCTGTCGCATCTCGTGCCAGCCATTATTATCTATTATTCTGCTTATGTCTTTCCATCCTATCAGGCCCTGATTGAAAAGGCTGCAATGACCTACATGATTGTCATCATGATTACGGTCTTCAATGCCTTACTTAATGTATTTGATGACATCTATCGCACGTATGAAGTCTCCAAGATCAGACCGATCAAAGGGTATATTCAGGTCGCCAAGATTATTCTTTTCATCATCGGGGGCATCATCGTTATCTCGAGCCTTATCGGTCAGAATCCGTTGATCATTCTAAGTGGACTTGGTGCATTATCCGCTGTACTGATGCTGGTCTTCAAGGATTCCATTCTTGGCCTCGTGGCAGGCGTCCAATTATCATCGAATGACATGGTGCGGGTTGGCGACTGGATTGAAATGCCGAAATATAATGCAGACGGTGACGTCATCGACATTACACTCAATACGGTAAAGGTTATGAATTTTGATAAAACAATCACGATGATTCCAAGCTATGCCCTCATCTCGGATTCATTCAGAAACTGGAGAGGTATGCAGGTATCCGGAGGTAGAAGAATTAAGCGAAGTGTCTTTATCGATACGAGCAGCATTACCTTTTGCACCGAAGAAATGATTAAGGAATTCCAGAAGATCCACTACCTTACGGATTATATCGATACAAAACTAAATGAGATTAACGAGTACAATATGGAGCATCAGATTAATACGGAGAGCAAAGTAAACGGCAGACAGCTCACGAATGTGGGGGTATTCCGGGAATACATCCATCAGTATCTAAAAAATCATCCGAAAATTCACCAGGATATGACGTTGATCGTGAGACAGCTAGCACCGGGAGACAACGGACTGCCGCTCGAGATTTATGCATTCAGCAACGATATCACCTGGGGAGTGTATGAGTCGGTGCAGGCCGATATCTTTGACCACATCTTTGCCGTGGCGCCGACGTTTGGTCTTCGTGCTTTCCAAAACCCAACGGGTCACGATATCGTTCAGCTTAAGGAAAGCCCGCAATTTTCACGTGGCTACTAAAATAGGAGTACCAAAGATACTTAGTTCAGCTCATATGCTTAATGAAGGCCTGTACCGTCTGGAAAGAATTGATTCAATCGTGCATGGAGGGGTAGAATAAACGAGAGGGACTAACTAATTTTCCATATCGTTTCGTATACCTTTTTAGCAAAGGAGAGTCTTCAGATGAATCATCAAATTCCGGAATATACGTTGAATGATGGCTTGAAAGTACCGGCAATTGGGTTTGGTACCTATAGCTTAAAAGGTGCAGAAGGTGTTAAATCCATCGTATCTGCGCTGGATGTAGGTTACCGTTTGATTGATACAGCCTATAACTATGAGAACGAGGCGACAGTCGGAAAGGCCATCAAGCAGAGCTCTGTTGCGAGAGAAGAACTGCTAATCTCTTCCAAACTGCCTGGGCGTTATCACGATTATAATAAGGCAATCGTTGCCATCGAGGAATCATTATACAGAGCAGATCTGGATTACTATGACCTATATCTGATTCACTGGCCGAATCCGAAGCAGGATAAGTATGTAGAGGCCTGGCAGGCACTCATTGAGGCGAAGAAACGTGGATATATCCGCTCCATCGGAGTTAGTAACTTCCTGCCTGAACATAATGAGCGTCTGATTAAGGAGACTGGGGTAACCCCAAGTCTGAACCAGATCGAGCTGCATCCGTTTTTTGACCAAGCCGAGCAGAGGAAGAAGGATTCGGAGCATGGTATTGTCAATGAATCCTGGAGTCCTATTGGCCGCGGTAATGATGCCGTGCAGGATGTGGTGAAGGATGAGAAGATCCTCCGCATAGCGGAAGCTCATGGCAAAACAGGAACACAGGTCATTTTGCGCTGGCATACCCAGCTGGGTTCCATTCCAATTCCGAAAGCAGGCTCCCTTCAACACCAGAAGGAGAACATCGATATCTTCGATTTTGAGCTGAGCGAGCAGGAGATGGAAGTGATCTCGTCATTCAATCGTCAAGATGGACGGTTATGGGGACAGGACCCGAGCGAATACGAAGAATTCTAAAAGGTTATTACGAAGACACGCCTCTACCTGTAAGGTGAACGGAGCGTGTAAGTAGGCTTGTTGCTAGTGCCTCCTATTCTGCAGAGATGCAGATGGGAGGCTTTTTGGTTTGCACTGGTTAATTCGGTTTTTCGATCGAAGAGTCCTTTTTCAGGAAAAACACTGCTTATATTTGCGGTAGCCTAAACAAAATGGGTCCACAACCGAAGAAGGCTTACTCAAGCATGGTTCCTATTCCGTAAGAGGTGGGGATTCACCGGATGACTATGTCATCTGGGGCGATTATTTCTATCTCGAAGCATTGATGCGTTTGGAGCGAGGCATTCCTGGATACTGGTATGACCGGAAGTAGAACGGTAGGCAAAATGATGAAGCATATATGATCAAGCAGGGTACATGAAACATAAAAGCAGCGACTCTTCCCCTCAAGGAAAAGTCGCTGCTTTGTTTTGCTTCTATAGTTGAATACGTTCGGTTACATTTACATTTTTGGAGCAAGCTCAATGGCCGAGCGAATGGCTGCCAGCATGCTTTTATCATCGGCGATGTTTTTACCAGCGATATCGAAGGCCGTACCGTGGTCAACGGAAGTGCGGATGATGCCGCCTTTTAAGCCAACGGTGATGTTCACGCCTTCTTCGATGCCCATCACTTTAATCGGAGCATGTCCCTGATCGTGGTAGCAAGCAACTACGATATCGAAGTCACCGCGGCCTGCACGGAAGAACAATGTATCCGCAGGGAGAGGACCAACCACGTTAATGCCTTCCTGTTGTGCACGCTCAATTCCTGGCTGCAGTTTTTCTTCTTCTTCACCATTACCGAACAATCCGTTCTCACCTGCGTGTGGGTTAATACCGCATACCGCTACACGTGGGTTCTCGAAGCCTGCTTTTTTGAGTGTATCGTGAGCAAGCTTAACTACCGTGTAGGTTCTTTCCGGGTTGATGCTGGCAATCGCATCGATCAAGCCCATGTGTGTTGTCAGGTGAATAACCCGCAGGTTAGGCGTCGTAAGCATCATGGAGAAATCCTTTGTATCCGTCAGATCGGCCAGAATTTCGGTATGTCCCGGATACAGGTGTCCACCTTGGTGCAAGGCCTCCTTGTTCAGTGGAGCAGTGCAGATGGAGTTGATTTGCTGTTTTTTGGCCAGATCAATGGACTTGGCCAGGAATTGAAAGGCTGCATCTCCCGCTACGGCAGATACTTTTCCATATTCGAGATCGGCAGGAACTAGATCCAGATCAATGACATCCACTGTGCCGAATTCATACTTGGCTTCCGAAGGCTCCTGAATAGCGTTGACTTTCAAGCTTGATCCAATGACGGGCAGAACGCGTTCCAATATTTTTGAATCACCAATAACGAGTGGGTTGCAGTTGTCGTAGACCTCCTGATGGCCTAGTGCCTTCATAATAATCTCGGGTCCGATACCTGCTGCATCGCCCATTGTAATTCCAACTGTGGGTTTCATACTGGAATCCCTCCTTTTAATTTTTCAATGGCATGGATGAAGACTTCTGGTGTGCCGAAGCCTCCTGCTTTGGTAATGACATGTAAGCCTTCTATTCCGATAAACTTGGATATTGGAACACCAATCTCAAGTTCGTCCAGCAGCTCGAAGCCGCTAATATTCCACTTCATGCAAATTTGCTTGGCAGTGTCTCCACCGGTCATGGATACACCCTTGAAATTGCCTTCTTCAAGCAATCTGGCACAAATCTCGCCCATAGCCCGCACAATTTCGTTGCTGACCTCGGTATGATCCAGACCGCGGGCTTCACCCGTGGCACGTGCCAGTTCAATATCAACCTGCTCTGCCGTGGAATACAAGACAACGTCATGGCCTGCAAGAGACTTGGTTTTTACTTCTTTATACACACGCTCCATTTCCTCTGTCCGATCAGTTGCAGCGGATACGGCTTTGAAGGAGTGGAATGCAACAGAGGAAACGCTGGTCTGTCCCAGCAGTTTCTTCAACTGAGCACGTGAGTTTTTGTTTACACTGCCTACGACAGTTAGAATGGGTCCAGAGTTTCCCGGTATAGTCAGTTCCGTTGATTTACCCTCCAGACTGTAGTGCCCGGGAAGATAATTGGCAATCCCTGCAGAGCCTGCCCATGCAAAGGTGTACTCCAGTGCGCTGGTCATTTGCAAAATTTGCTCCAGATGCAGTTCCTCCGTCGAATCCACAAGCACGTATGGAATGCCGTTTTCTTTAAACTGGGTTAACTTCTTCTGAATATGGTCTCTGCCTGCTTCCAGATCGGATACGTTAATCTCACCTATTTCATATTTCGTCTGTAACTTCAGCAGTTCCGGAAGGTACGAAACAGTTACAGGTGTTTTGGGATCGTTTGAGATCTCAGTGTCTGCCAGTGGAATTCCGTTCAGGTAATGTACTCCACTTTGGATCGTACGATTGTTTTTCGGATAACCTGGTGCGATCATCATGAAATCCGGTTTAATCACGTCGTACAGTGCATCAATCTCAGTTCCAATGTTACCACGCATGGTGGAATCCATTTTTTTAAAGATGGTATCGAATCCGTTTCTCGTCAGAAACTCCGCTGCGTTACGAACACGCTGATAAGCTTCATCCGAGGCAATGGAACGGCTGTCCGTGTCGAAAACAACAGCATCATAATGACGAATGTTATTCTCGTCCATGTCGAATAGTACACTGGTTTTCAAGCCATGACGGGCAAGCTGGACCCCGCTGTCATTGGCACCAGTCAGATCATCTGCAATAATGGCTAATTTCATGCTGTTCTCGCCTCCTTGAGCAAAAAAAGTGAATTCATGTCCGGTCGTTATAGAGCTACATCCATTTATGTGGTCGGTCTTTGATTGTATTTCTCGACGCCGCCTGATTTCTCCAGCCGTTTAGAGAGGAAACCAATGAAGATCGGCAATAGAATAGCGGTGGTGACAACACTTGCTGCAATCTGTACGGTAGCAATTTCAGCAATTGGAGCAAAAGAAGCATTCGCAGCCACGATAGCAGCAGGTGTACCTACAGCGTTACCGGCTGTGGAACCTTCCGAAGCTCCGACGATGGGATTCCAGCCAATGGCTTTGAAGAGCAGGTAGCCAACGCCGCCAGTGATCAATACTGTAATTACACCGAGCATGATGCCGCTTAGTCCACCTTGAATGATAGACGAGAAGTTGATTCCCATACCTAGTGAAAAGGCGAAGAATGGAACGAGCTTGTCACTGCCTTTGTGCAGCCATTCAGCCAAGCTGCGATCCAGGTTACCAATAACCACACCGACGATCAGGGGAAGCAGTACCGCTACAAAAGCCATCGGGGAGAACATGCCATTGGCAAAGCCCATCGCACCGAAAATAGAGAGTGCAACCATAGTAAGAAAAGGTCCATCGCTGAGCGCGAGGAATGGATAAGCAGCCTTGTCATCCTCTTTGCCGTATTGTCCGGCTAGTGCGATGTACAGCCCGCCGTTGGAATTCGTCATCGCAGCAATAATGGCAAGTGGTGCCAGACCAAGGAATAATCCATTGGAATCCGCGAAGAAAATGGCGATCAAACCTAATATTGCACCAACAGCCCACTTGAACACAAGCAGTGTAATACCTTTACCGACAGATGAACCGGCTGTCTTGAACGTGATTTGTGTTCCGGCAATCAGGAGGAACAAAGCGATCAGCGTGCTTGAACTGTTAACGAACAGGGCTTCGGTAAATCCGCCAATCCGCAAGGCATTGGGGAAGAATGTGTTAATCGTTGCACCAAGTAACAGCGGGACAACCATCATACCGCCAGGAATACGATCTAATGTCGCTTTAATGTTCATAGTAGTAGCTCCTTTGAGTGAGTAATCGTTTTCATGAAGCGCTTGCAGGAATTATCTTAACGCAGATTGTTTATTTTAGCAACATTAATTTGCTGTAAATTTTAAGTAATCACTAAAGTGTTTAATAATGCAACACATTGGGTGATAAAAAAAGCACAAACTTAAAGATTATTCTTTAAGTTTGCGCCAAAGTGTGGCTCGGTTAATCCCCAGGCGATCTGCAGCCTTGGATTGATTATTGTTTTCTTCCTGCAGAACGTGTTGAATAATTTCCTTCTCGATCTCTTTCAGCGTACCGTTTAACCTCATCGTGTTTGTTGCGGACTGCTGATTAAGCAGGCGGGACAGCGTATCTGTCGAGATCACATAATCCTGCTCATTCAGGGCAGCCTGTTTGATAAGATGCTTCAGCTGGCTGACTGTCATCTGTGGAACCTGCTCCCGAATTAACAGCAGTGCATCCTCTTTGATCTTCACCGCAGCGGTTCCATACTTATGATAATAGTCGGTAAGGAACTGCTGGATCAGTGGAGCCAGATCCTCCAGCCTGTCCGCAAGACTTGGCATCATCATGGTACTCAGCTCGATATCAAGCGTCCAATACGGATTCAAGGGCTCTTCTCCCAGAATGAATACACCAATCTGCCTGTTTAGACAGGTTTGAATGAATGAGGTCACCTCTTCATCATGGAGCCGCTGTTCGATATGATTCAGCTCCACGTTGCGGACCTTGGAGAGCGGTATTTTATGCAAATGACCGGCAGGTACCTGCGACAGGTCTATTTGCAGCAGCAGTCCACCGCCTGAGTACATCTGATGCATGTGTTTTACCAGAAATGATTTGCCTGAATCCGCATGTCCGAGCAGATAGATGGGTTCGTGATTTTCATATAAAGCCTGAATGTTCTTCAACATCACCTGCATGGCTGGCGATTCGGCAACAATGGGCTCGATGGATATATCCGTGTAGGTGGTTATGCCGAATTGTGCAAACTGGTAGGGCTGTCCTTTTTCAAGTGTGTAGACTTTATAACCCTTATTATTCAGCGTTGTTTCATGGGCCGTTACCGTCAGCTGATAATCGTCGACCATGAACATATGTTGAACCTGGGATTGCTCAAACTCCAGATTGGTGTTAATCAAATGAATGTAATTATCCGTCAGTGGGTTCTGTTCGAAGTCTGTCAGGTTCTCAAATACAATATCATTCCGGTCATCTAAAATAAGCAGATTGGGGTGTTCCTGTCTGACCAGGTTATTCAAAATGACTGAAATGGCTTGGTTCTTGCTCAGATAGCGAAATACCAGCTGGGCATCTTCAAGCGCGCGCAGAATGGCTTCCTTGCCTGACTGGATCAGTAACCCTTCGAGCCCATAGGTTCTGGCGGTATCTACGGTGATAACGTCCCCAACAATCTGACGGTACCCGGATGCTTTCAGCTCCAGCAGCAGCCTGGCGACATCTTCGGAACTGCGAATCGTATATACCTTGAGGGGCAGGTCCATCAGATCAATAATGGACTGTGCACCTGAGGTGATATTCGAAAAGCCAACGATGGCCGTTTTGCCGTTAAACTGGCTGGCCAGAGTCAACGAACGAATCATGTCATATCCCGAGAGCTGCACGTCAATGACGGGAATCGTGACGGCTTCCTTGATCAGCTGTGCAGTACCCCCACGGCTAATGATAATTTCGGCCCCGTTTCGTTCGGCTTGTGAAGCCAGTTCGGCCCCCTTTGCCAAGTCGCCCACATCGCATTGAATCGATAATTGAGGAAACTGGGGAATGCATTCTTGTATAATGGTAGTCATGGATTCGTAAGGAGCAATGATATGAACTCGTGTACGCATAATGTTCCTGCCTTTTATAGAAATCTCATTTCATGGTTCCCTTATTATAGCCAACTTACGAGAGATTGGCATCTTTGGCTAAGGACAGCTTCAGAGTGCAGGATAATAGAGAAGGATTGCCAGGCTGTTTGCTGCACTACGACCTTGTGATAATTATCACGGAAGTTCGGAATCCATTTTTTCAAAATGAATACATAGCATCAACGATGGTAAAGGAAGAAAGGAGCGTCATGCGATGTCAGCATTTCGTGAAGCGGTAGAGCAGGATCAGATTATTCAATGCGTGGTTAATGAGTTTACGTGCAGAGTGCTCTGGAGCGAAGGTCGTCCATGTCTGGAGTATCAGCATGAGGAGGATCTGAAGCATATTACGGCATATGTTGAGGCAAACTTTGGTGTAGAACTGCTGGATGTATTCTTTACCGCGGTAGAGAGTCTTCCCGCCTGATCCAGATAGCCTTACCATAAAAAATGGATAGTGCAGCTTAAGAGCAACCATCAGCAGGAGCTGATGGTTTTTCATTTGGGAAATACCAGCCAATCCAGGGAAATGAAACCTCGTTCTTGGAATTCATGTATTATAGGGTATATGTAAACTTTTCGGAGGAGGAACACAGGAATGGGAATCTTATCGAGGTTTAGGGACGTGATGAAGGCCAATGTGAACAGCTTACTGGCTCGGGCGGAAGATCCGGAGAAGACCGTGAATGAATATATGCGGAGTCTGAGCAGTGATCTGGGACAGGTAAAGGCAGAGACGGCGGCCGTTCTGTCGGAGGAGAGCAGGGCGAAGCGAGCTTTGGACGAATGCAGCGCTGAAATGAAGAAATTGCAGCGGTATGCAGAGAAGTCGGCAGAATCAGGCGATGAAGATAAGGCTCGGAGTTTTCTGGAGAAGAAAGTGAAGCAGACAGAGAAATGGAACGAATTACAGGCAGCGTATGAACGTGCCTCCGCGAAAGCCAAAATGATGAAGCATATGAATGAGAAATTGGTAGCAGACCTAGGACAATTGGAAGCCAGACATACCGAGCTGAAAGGCAGAATGGCAGAGGCGAAGGCCCAGCAGCAGGCCAATGAACGGAATGCTTCAGCAGGGAAAGCAAATGCGGCTTTTCAGGCGATGGAAGAGAAGGCCAATCAGGCTTTGAATGAAGCAGAGGCACTTGCCGAGCTCCGGGCAGGGAAGCAGGAAGATGATCTGGATGAACTTATTGCGCAGCTGGAGAGAGAAATGAACGCGGAAGCGGGTAATAGTGACAATACAGCTCTCAGTGCGGAGGAAGAACTCGCAGCAATTCAGGAGAAGCTAAAGAATAATTAGGATGGATCCGATTATATTTCATTAATGTTGAGGTGAGCAGATGCCAGTTATTGAATACAAGTGTCCCAACTGTGGCAGTGGTATGGTTTTTGACAGCGCGACAGGTTCATTATCCTGCCCGAGCTGTGGGCGGCAGGACAATATTGAGCAAATCCCTGACCCGCTCAAGAAACAGGTGTTCACGGAAAATGAAGTGAAGCAATATCACTGTAACAGCTGCGGCGCGGATATCGTCACGGAACCGGAGACAAGTGCAACCACGTGCAGCTTCTGCGGGGCAGCTGTTGTGCTGAGCGACCGGCTGACGGGTGATCTGGCACCCGTCATGGTTATTCCTTTTTCCATCAGTAAGGAGCAGGCGAAGCAGGCATTCAAAAAGTGGTGCCGGAACGGCCTGCTGACCCCGAGCGGATTCATGAGCGCAGACCGGATTCAGAATATTACGGGGATGTATGTGCCGTTCTGGTTATATGAGTTACATAACAAAATCGAAGTTCACGGCCGCGGAACCAAGGTGAGAACCTACACGCAAGGCGACTACCATTATACGGAGACACAGCATTTTGATATTTATCGGAAAATCCGGCTCAACTATGTGAATCTGCCCATTGACGCTTCGGAGAAAATGAAGGATGAGCTGATGGATAAGCTGGAGCCGTTTCCCTATAACCAGCTGAAAGAATTCAAGACCCCGTATCTTGCGGGATACATTGCAGAGAAATACAGCTACACCGATGAAGAGTTATATCCGCGGGCCAAGGAGAAGACCCGATCTTATATTGATTCATATATCGCTTCAACCGTATCCGGTTATAACAGTGTAAGTTACACGGACAAACAAATCGATACGACACTTAAAAATGCAGACTATGTGCTGCTTCCCGTATGGATGGTCTATTACGATTTCAATCGTGCCCAATATACCTTTGCCATGAATGGTCAAACGGGTAAAGTGGTCGGCAAACCTCCCATTAGCAAAGCCAAAGTGGCCGGATGGTTCGCCGGCGTTTCCGCCGTGTCCTTATTGTCCTTGAAACTGATCTCCTGGATGATGGGAGGTGGGTTCCTGTGAAACAGGTCAAACAGCTTGCAATGGTGACCACGCTGGTAATGATGGTGTTTGGTCTGGCATTCTCCTTTTTGACTGTTCAGACTGCCTCGGCAGCCGAGAGTAAAAATCTCATCTATGATGAGGCCAATCTGCTGAGTGAGCAGGAGAAAAGCGAATTGAACGCACTGGCGAATGAGTATGGAGCCGAGAGGCAGACGGATTTTATTATCCTGACAACGAACAATACGGAGAATCAGGATGTAGAGCTGCTGACCGAGGATTTCTATGATGAACAGGCACTAGGGTATGATAAAGCCCACGGTAATGCCGTCATTTTGACAATGGATATGAATTTTCGAGAAGTGTACCTGGCTGGATTTTATAAAGCAGAAGATTATTTGGATAATGGGCGGCTGCAAGCTATCCGCAGCAGAATTACCCCCGACTTATCCAATGGTGACTATAAGCTAGCTTTTGAAAAATATATCAGACTCTCTTACGAGTACATGGGGTACAAACCGGGTGTGAATCCTAATAATATTTTATTCAACGGTTGGTTTCAACTTGCTGTATCAGTCGCAATCGGCGGAATCGTAGTTGGTGTAATGGCCTACCGATCTGGAGGACGGGTCACCGTCAATCGAGCGACATATGAGGATTCCGGTAATTCCAGTGTAATTGATCGTCAGGACCGATATATCCGTACAACGGTCACCAAACAAAAAATTGAACGAAACAGTAACAACGGCGGAGGGGGCGGTGGTGGAGGTACCACCCGTGGCGGCCACTCACATAGTGGAAGTAGAGGTTCGTTTTAGTATTTGAGCATTTGGGGCAGGACCAAATAGAAGGGATGGGAACGAGTATGGGATTTTTCAAAAATCAATTTTCGAATGTAGTGGAATGGGAAGAATTCAGAGATGACATGATTTTCTGGAAGTGGAGCAACCGGGAGATCAAGAAGGGCAGTAAGCTGATTATCCGTTCGGGTCAGGATGCGATCTTTTTGAACAACGGCAAGGTTGAGGGAATCTTTGAAGATGAAGGCTCATTTAATATTGATTCCGAGATCATTCCGTTTCTGTCTACATTAAAAGGGTTTAAATTCGGGTTCAACAGCGGCTTGCGGGTCGAAGTGCTGTTTGTGAATACAAAGGAATTTACCGTTCGGTGGGGAACGCAAAGCCCTGTACTTATTCCGACACCACAGCTCCCCGGTGGGATGCCGATTCGGGCCAATGGTACGTTCAACTTCAAGGTCAGTGACTACGTCACGCTGATTGATAAAATTGCAGGCATCAAGCAGAGCTATCTGGTCGAGGATGTCAAAATCCGCATGACTTCTGTACTGGACCAGCTGCTTATGAAGTGGATTAGCCGCGAGGGCAAGGATATGTTCAACCTGCAGGCGAACGCATCGGAGATTGCAAAAGGCATACAAGAAGACCTGGATATGCAAATGATGGACATCGGGATTGGCATAACCGGATTCCAAGTGATGAGTTTCAATTACCCGCAAGAGATTCAGGACATGATCACGAAGACCGCTTCGCATGAGATGATCGGTAATCTGCAGAAATACCAGCAGGTTAGCATGACGGATGGCATCGCATCCGGCAAGGTGAAAGGTGGCGGCGCAGCATCGGATATGGCGGGCATGATGATGGGTATGAATATGGCTAACGAAATGATGAAGAACATGAATCAGAATCAAGGCCAGAATCAAAATAATAATAACAATAACAGTTCAGCCCAAAATACGGATCAACCATCCGCGCCTAAGGAAGGATCTTCTTCTGAGGGAGCCAAGAAGCCGAACTTCTGTCCGAACTGTGGTGCCAAAAATGAAGGAGCCAACTTCTGTCCCAACTGTGGTCAAAAGCTGGTTTAACATAACGGAATTGAAGAAGGGCTCACATCGGAGTGGAAACTCCGTATGGAGCCTTTTTTTCTTTTGCTATTTCATTTTGATAAAAGTGTTGACAATACCTCAAAAATGATTTATCTTTAATTTAAGATATTTAATTCAAAGAAAAACACACCGAAGAATAATATCTAAATCCAATTACAAGGAGAGAGATCAAGATGATAATTCCAACATTGACCAGAATAAATGAACTTTCCAGAAAAGCTAAAGAGGCAGAACTGACAGAGATGGAGAAAGCGGAACAAATTCGTCTGCGCCAGGAATACCTGCAAATCTTTCGCGGTTCGATCAATGATATTCTGTTGAATGTCACCATCTATGATCCGAACGGCGATGACGTTACTCCGGATAAATTGAAACAGGAACAAGCAAGCCAAAACAACAGCTAAATTCAACCGGTCATATATCTTAAAGTAAAGATAATACAAATTACAATAAATAAAAAAACTAAAACCACCATATCCAATTCAAAAGTCCAAGGAGGAATTTTATTATGACACTTCAAACTGCAGGTATCCACCATATTACGGCTTTTGCGGGAGATCCACAGGCCAATGTCGACTTTTACGCTGGGGTTCTGGGACTTCGTCTCGTGAAAAAAACAATAAACTTCGATGCACCAGACGTGTACCATCTGTACTTCGGGGATGAAAAAGGCAGCCCGGGCACCATTATTACCTTCTTCCCATCTGCCGGATCACCTCGAGGCAAAATTGGCGGCGGCCAAGTGGGCATTACCTCTTATGTCATTCCTCCTGGGACTATTGGCTTCTGGCAGGATCGACTGGAACGGTATAACATTGAGGTAACCAAAACAAGTCGCTTCAATGAAGAGCTTCTTCAATTCGAAGACAGCGAAGGCTTACGGCTTGAGCTTGTTGAACGGGAAGAGGGTGCTGCCAGCACATGGGAGCATGAAGGAATTCCGGCAAACAAAGCAATCAAAGGCTTCGGCGGTGCTGTATTGTTCAGTGTGAATCCACTGAGAACGATGGATGCGCTCGAGAACATTCTGGGATTCGTCAGAGTGGATGAAAATGAAGAGTACGCCCGTTTCCGCTCCAGCGGAGATATCGGTAACGTCGTGGACGTTCCGGTCACCCGCATACCTCTGGGTGTAGGCGGCTCGGGCACAGTACACCACATTGCGTGGCGTGCCAAAGATTTTGAAGAGCATGAGGCATGGAGAGGGGCCGTATACCAATATGGCTACCAACCAACCCCAGTCCGCGACCGTCAATATTTCAATGCCATCTACTTCAGAGAAGCAGGCGGAATCCTGTTTGAGATTGCAACAGATCCACCGGGATTTGCCAAAGATGAACCTGCCGATGCACTCGGAGAAAAATTGATGCTGCCAGAGTGGTTCGAACCATACCGTGAACAAATCGAAGGCAATCTGCAGCCGATTGTGGTAAGAGCGTTGGAACCTGCCGCAACAGCTGCTCAGTAATGGACAATATAAACCATAGCGGCCAGAACGATGTTCCGGCCGCGAATGGATTAACTTTTACATAAGACAAATGAAGAATTGAACCCAAAGGAGCATCGAAGGATGATGGAGAAAAAGGTTACCTGGCTGGAGCTGTTTTACGATTTGCTCTTCGTCGCAGCCGTATCCAAAGCAGGACATGTCCTGCTGCATGCCGAACACGGCGTTATTTCGTTTGAATATCTAATGAAATTTGTATTAATCTTCATCCCCGTCTGGTGGGCATGGGTAGGACAGACTCTATTCATTAATCGATACGGTCAGGATGTCCTCAGCCATCGTATCTTTCTCATCCTTCAGCTTCTGTCGGTTCTCGTGATGACGGCAAGTCTTTCCACCCACTTTGATCAGTATTATCTGTCATTCTTCTTAGGGTATATCGGTTCAAGGGCATTTACCGCGATTCAGTATCTTACGGTTCACAAGTCCAAAAGCACACATCAACAACAGGCGGCCCGCTATCTCGGGATCTGCTTTATCATCGGTATTCTGATCTCCTCCGGTTCTCTGTTCTTCGATTCCTGGGTGCGTTACGTCGTGCTGTATGCGGGGATTGCCGTAGATATCGTACTTCCGCTGATTGGACGCAAAAATCTGGTGAAGGTACCGATCCAGACGCATCACCTGCTCGAACGCTTTGCACTCTTTACACTTATCCTGCTCGGTGAGTCGGTAGTTAGTATTATTGCCGTACTGCAGGCAGATCACTGGGATCTGAAATCCATCCTGTTTGCCGCCTTTACTTCCATATTCGTCATTGCGATGTGGTGGCAGTATTTCGATAACGTGGAGAAAAAGGTCAGCAAGGAGATTCAGACGGCGGGGCAAGCGATCATCTATGGCCATCTGTTCATCTACATATCAATGAGTATGATCGCCGCTTCAATTCAGCTGCTGTACCTGAATCAGCTTAACTATGTATTCATGCTGGGATTTGGCTTCGGATCGGTATTGCTCTACTTCCTGTCGACCTCACTCGTGTTCCATCGTTACCGACATGCACACTTAAGACTTCGTCCGCTTCATCTGGTAACGATGGTTGGCGTGCTGGCTGCATTTGTCATTGTGGATCTGATCTATCAGGTTCCGAACTACGTTATCGTGGGTGAAGATATGTTATTCTTCCTTTTATATGCGAAGCTGACGACTTGAATAGCGGTTTGAAACGAATTTATAAGTCACGGACGGATTGCGTTCGTGGCTTTTTGGTTTGATTTTTCTGAAATGTCATGTCGACAATGTGAAAAAGCGGTTTCGTGAGTTATTTTCTTCTATAGAATCTGTTAATATGGGACTATGTACAAGTGAATCTACCAAATCACTGAATATCTCATTTATAAGAGGGGCTTGGTGTAACAAGTACAATAGAACGGAGAGGGCAGAAATAACCTGGAGAAGCGAAGCGTTCGCCTTTATCACCGGATTTCTTCCTTAAAAAAGGGAGTCAGGAAATCTGGGGATAAGAGTGATCGGATGGTTGTTCTGCAATCGAAGTGGTCTAATGTAGGTTGGTTCCAAGTTCATTTTATACATAGCGATTCATGGATTATGGGGAGAACAATCAGGAGGGAAATCATTGAGTACACATCAAATCGGGGTTCCATTGGAAGGGTTTGCAGAATTTAGCCGCACGGTTGCCGCAGAAGGCGCGGTACTATTGAGAAACGAAGGTCAGGTACTTCCTCTTCGTGACAACGAAAACGTTTCAGTTTTTGGCCGGATTCAAGTTAACTACTATCGCAGCGGCACAGGTTCAGGCGGAAGCGTGCATGTAGCATATACAACGAACCTGCTGGATGGGCTTCGCAGCAAGAAGAATATCACTGTTAATGAAGAGCTGGCAGCCGTTTATGAAAAGTGGATTGAGGAAAATCCATTTGATGATGGCGGTAAAGTATGGGCCGCTGAGCCTTGGAACCAGAAGGAAATGCCTCTGACAGATGAATTGGTTGCACAGGCAAGAAGCAAGTCCGGCAAAGCCATCGTGGTCATTGGACGTACTGCAGGGGAAGATCAGGATAATGCCGATGCACCAGGCAGCTACCAGCTGACCGAAGATGAGAAAGCCATGCTGAAGCAGGTTACAGCGCATTTTGAACACACCATTGTGGTGCTGAATGTCTCCAATATTATCGATATGAGCTGGTTGAACGAAACGTATGTACATCCGATTCAGGGCGTCATTTACTCTTGGCATGGTGGTATGGAGGGTGGTAACGCGATTGCTGATGTACTGACGGGTGACGTTACACCGAGCGGTAAACTGACGGATACGATTGCGTATTCCATCGAAGATTACCCTTCAACAAGCAACTATGGCAACGAGTTCAAGAACCTGTATCAGGAAGATATTTATGTGGGTTATCGTTATTTCGAAACGTTTCGACCTGAAAAGGTGCAATTTGAATTCGGTTACGGCCTGTCTTATACGACGTTTGCCATTCAACCGCAAGATGCTCGCACGATTTCCACAGAAGGCCAAACCTTCATTGAGGTCCGTGTAAACGTGACCAACTCGGGCACGACCTATGCGGGCAAAGAGGTTGTACAGGTGTACTACGAAGCACCACAAGGCAAGCTCGGACAACCTGTGAAGGCTTTGGCTGCCTTCGGCAAAACAGGACTGCTCCAGCCTGGAGAATCGGAATTGCTGACGGTAAGCTTCCCGGTACATACCATGGCATCCTACGATGATGCAGGCGTCACAGGATATGCATCTGCTTACGTTCTCGAAGAAGGTACGTATCGATTGCATGTCGGTACCAGTGTAAAACAAGCAGACCCCATCGAAATTGACGGTCAGGATGGGTACATCGTAGAAACGATTGAATTGGTAGAGCAGCTGCAAGAGGCGATGGCCCCAACCGAAGATTTCACTCGGATGAAGCCAGGTGTTCGCAAGGCGGATGGGTCGTACGAGCTCATTTATGTAGACGTACCGAAGCGTCAGGTTTCCATGGCAGACCGGATTGAGCAAAACCTGCCGCAAACGCTGGAGCAAACGGGTAACCAAGGTTACAAATTAAGCGATGTCAAAAACGGAAAAGTTAGTCTGGAAGCCTTCATCGCTCAATTAAGCGATCAGGATCTGGCTGCGATCGTACGAGGCGAAGGTATGAGCAGTCCACTGGTTACCTCCGGTACAGCGTCCGCATTCGGTGGTGTCAGTGACAGCCTGTTTAACTACGGCATTCCTGTAGCCTGCACAGCGGATGGCCCGTCCGGCATTCGTATGGATAGTGGGGAGAAAGCGACACAAGTCTCGATCGGTACGCTGCTGGCAGCAACATGGAATACGGATTTGGTTGAAGAGCTGTACGTCATGGAAGGCCAGGAGCTGCTAAGAAATCAGGTAGATACGCTGCTCGGACCTGGACTCAATATTCGCCGCAGCCCGCTCAACGGTCGTAACTTCGAGTACTTCTCCGAAGACCCGCTGATCTCGGGTGTGTTTGCGGCAGCATGCACCAAAGGTATTATGAAGGGCGGATCCAATGCGACCCTGAAGCACTTTGCCTGCAACAATCAGGAGAAACATCGCAGCAAGGTCGATGCCGTAGTCTCGGAGCGTGCCCTGCGTGAGATTTACCTGAAAGGGTTCGAAATTGCCGTGAAACAAGGCGGCGCCAATTCCATCATGACCTCCTACAACCCGATTAACGGACACTGGGCTGCATCCAACTACGATCTGAACACGACCATTCTTCGCGGAGAGTGGAATTTCGACGGGATCGTTATGACAGACTGGTGGGCCATTATGAACGATGTGGTCGAAGGCGGAGAGGCTGACCGCAAATATACAAACTGGATGATTCGTGCCCAGAACGATCTGTATATGGTCGTGCCGAACTATGGCGCAGAGATTAACGGCTGGGATGATAACACGATTGAGTCCTTGGCAAATGGAACCCTGACACGAGGAGAGCTCCAGCGCTCGGCGATCAATATTTGCAAGTTCATCATGAATGCACCGGTTTCCTCGAGAAAACACGAAATCGTGGAGAACGTGGCTTCCTTCCAGGCCAATGCATCCCTTGCTGCAGACCAGGCCCAGGCTCTGGCTGAGAATGCACAGGTGAAGCCTGCTGTAAGCGAGCCGGTCTACATGAAAGTGGACGAGGCAGGCCAATATCGGATTATCGTACAGATCATGTCCCCTGAGCCGGAACTGGCCCAAAGCGCATGTAATGTGCTTTTGAATGACCAGTTGATGACGACCATTCAGACCAATGGTACAGAAGGCAAATGGATCAGACAGAAGCTTGTAAAAGTAGAACTGGAAGCAGGGCTGTATGAGTTGAAGCTGGACTTCACCAAACCGGGTCTGCAGATCGACTGGATTGAGTTCAAACAGGTCTAGCACAGGCATACAGGCATCCCGTGATGGGCATGTTGTCACTGGACAGGCTGACTGTTATGATGTTGTTAGGAGATCCTGGAATTCTGAACAATCTGGTCAGGAGTGTTGCGAAGGATGAGAAGGTATAATTTTTGGAGTCCAATCCTGCTGATTGCAGTGGCGTTGATTGTAAGAAGCCTGGTAACCAACCTGGGTATGCTGTTCGGCATGTCGCAGGAATCAGCAAGTAGTATTGCCATGATTGCCATGGTGATTGCCGCACTTATTATGTTTAATCGAATGACGAAGGCTCGTCGCAAAAAATAAAAAAGCCAGGATGACCGAAAAGGAAATCAAGGCAAGATAGGCACCCTCCGGGGTGTCTTTTTTTGTATTGACGTGCTGAACCTAACGTTTTAGACTAAACCTAAATCATGATAACGATATGTAAATAACAAAAATAACAATATAAGCAATGGATAAAATTTGCACAATTACATGGAAACGCAGAGGACTGAAAAACGGAAGAGGCGAGGAGCTCCCCTTACCCTGGATGTTAAGCTTCAAAGAGTGAGAAAAAGGACCGCAAATGCACAAGTGATGCGCTTTGTCGGTCCTTATGTCATGGGGCGTGGACGGAACTGGTTCGGTGAGAGTCCGGTACCCCGTCTGAATTGCCTGGAGAAGTGGCTGACGGAGTGATAGCCAAGTTCATCTGCGATATCCTCAATGGTCTTATTGGTACTGACGAGCAGCTGTTTTGCATGGTTAAGCTTCTTCTCCGTGACATATTGCCGAGGGGAGATGCCGTATATTTCTTTGAATATTTTAGTGCACTGGCTGCGGCTGAGATTCAGCTCCTCGGCCATCTGTGAGATGGAACCTTCACTCGAAATCATGTTCAGCAGCTGCTCTTCGATGCGATGTGCAGTATCAGCCTTATGCATGGTGACCTCCGGTATGGCGTCCGGGATAGAATTAGCTTCTTCGGATTGCAGCAGGATGATCTCCTGAATGATCAGGAGGATGTAGGCTTGCAGCGCCATTTTCTGAACAGAGGTCAGGGTGATTCTGGTTTCTGAGCCATTTGGAGCTGACAGGGAAGTCGATGACAGACTGTGCTGCATTTCCCGTTCAATTTTGGCTACATGGGCAGGCAGTTCAGTGGCAGCTGCCTTGCTGTGGGGAATCAGGCGATATTCCTGCTGGCTCAGCGTTCTTCGCAGCTCGGAATCATCAATATCGAAGTGAATGTTAAAAAAGTCAAAGCGTGAATGATGGATCGGTTCCATGTCGCCTGTGGACTCGCTGGTATGGGCGTTCTCCATCTGGTGCCTGGCACCTGCACGGATGAAGAACCAGTCTCCTGGACCAAGCAGAATTTCATCCGCACCGATCAGCATTCTGCCTTCTCCGCACTGGCAATACAGAACTTCATATAAATGATGATGGTGCTTTGGATAGACCCAGCCGGGTGATTTCCTGCCAAAATGACAACCCGTAACCTGCAGTGTGCTCGTCATATTGGGAAAGATCACATCCGTATCCATGGAATCACCGCCTTGAACTTGTTGACACAGATTATACCACTCGGCCAGCAGGCACAAAAGGTCAAAAAACCGGACGCTTTGTGAATGGTGAGAAGCCTCAAGGACTTATATATTGGAAGGAACGAAGGGAGTTATCCAATGAAGAGACAGCCCATATTGGAAGTGATTGCAGTAGATGCAGCAGACGCCAGGGCAGCCGAGCAGGGTGGAGCAGATCGAATTGAACTGGTCTCTGCCATGTCTGAAGGAGGCCTTACCCCCAACGTTGGCATTATCGAGCAAGTGGTGTCCCAAGTTTCCATTCCGGTATATGTCATGGTTCGTCCGCATAGCCGCTCGTTCTGCTATAGCGCTGAGGACATCCGTGTTATGACCCAGGAGGTGCGTACAGCTAGAGAACTTGGAGCATCTGGCATTGTGATTGGTGCCTTGTCGGAAGGCGGGGAAGTTGATCTTGCAGCCATGGCGTCATGTCTAGCCGAAGCACAGGGGCTTGGTGTTACATTTCATCGAGCCATGGATGTGAGCGCAAGTCTGATAGGAACACTCCATTCCATCAGCACGCTGGGACCGGTAGAACGTGTACTGACATCTGGAGGAAAACGGACAGCGCCTGAAGCCATTACTGAATTGAAACAGCTCCATGAACTGGGTCAGGCGTTGGATATAACGGTAATGGCAGGCTCAGGGGTAACCTTGGACAGGATTAGGGATTTGGTAAGGCAAACGGGTATCACGGAAATACATATGGGTTCAGGTGTCCGATATGAAGGCAGTTTTCATAAGCCCATTCATCCGCAGATGGTTGAAGAAGCCAAACAACATCTGTTAAGTGCATTCCAATCCACGAATGACGGGAGTGATACACGATGAGTCATGGACTGCAAGCAGCCGATTGGGTCAAGGCTGCAGCACAAGTCAGTCCTTCCAAGCGCCAGCTGGAATGGCAGGAGATGGAGTTCTACGCCTTTATTCATTTTACGGTAAATACATTCACGGATCGCGAATGGGGGACTGGCGAAGAAAGCCCCGCAATCTTCAATCCTTCGGAACTCAGCGCAGAGCAATGGGTAGAGACGTGTAAGGCGGCAGGGATGAAGGGATTGATCCTGACATGCAAGCATCATGACGGATTTTGTCTGTGGCCAAGTCAGTTTACCGAGCATACAGTCGCAGCCAGTCCGTGGAGAAGCGGCACAGGTGATCTGGTAAAAGAAGTGGCCGATGCCTGCCGTGAGGGCGGATTGAAATTTGGCATTTATTTGTCCCCTTGGGATCGTCATGAGGCATCATACGGGGATTCAGAGAGGTATAACGAGTTTTTCCTCCATCAGCTGCACGAACTGCTCACCAATTATGGCGATATCTTCTGTGTGTGGTTTGACGGAGCATGCGGCGAAGGAGCGAATGGCAAAAGGCAGGTCTACGACTGGGACGCTTACTATGAGCTTATCCGGGAACTCCAGCCGGAAGCTGTGATCTCGGTATGCGGCCCGGATGTCCGCTGGTGCGGCAACGAGGCTGGTCATACACGGGATTCGGAATGGAGTGTTGTGCCGGCGCATATGCAGGATAATGAGAAGATTCAGGAGCAATCCCAGCAGGTGGATGATGGGGAGTTTGCCAGAAGGGTCAATACGCAGGACAGTGATTTGGGAAGCAGAGAGGTCATCCGTGACCTAGGTGACCAACTTATCTGGTACCCTGCCGAGGTGAATACATCCATTCGTCCAGGATGGTTCTATCATGCAAGCGAGGATACCCAGGTCAAAACGCTAGAAGAGCTGCTTACCGTTTATTACGGCGCAGTAGGCGGCAACGCCAGTTTTCTGCTCAACCTGCCGCCGGATCCGCGTGGCCTTATTCACGAACGGGATGTGGAACGGCTGCAGGAGCTGGGAGATGTTCTGCGTACCACGTTTCAGGAAAATCTGGCATTGCATGCAAAGGCTGAAGCATCAGAGACGATGGATGAACAACATGAAGCCTCGCAAGTGCTGAGTGAACAGCGGGATACGTATTGGTGTCCGCGGGAAGGAACAGAGCAGGCGTGGATTGAGGTGGATTTGCTAACGGAGACAACGTTTGACCGGGTTGTGCTGATGGAACATATCCAGATAGGTCAACGGATTGAGCATTTTACACTGCAGGTTAGCAGGCCAGACGGTACCTGGGATGAGATATATACCGGAACGGTTGTAGGGTACAAACGAATTTGTCGCTTTCCGAGAGTCACATCGAGAAGGGTTCGACTAACCATTCATCAATCCAGGTGGTACCCGACGTTGTCCAGGCTGGGTGTATATCTGAGCGAGCGGGGAGAGGTGTAGCATGGCGGTTTTGACCTATCAAGGTTCACAATTCATGTATGATAACAAGCCTGTTCAAATTTGTTCTGGAGCCATCCATTATTTCAGGGTAGTGCCCGAATATTGGGAAGATCGACTATTGAAGCTGAAAGCTTGCGGATTTAATACCGTAGAGACATACGTGCCGTGGAATTTTCATGAACCACAGCCGGGACAGTATCGTTTTGAAGGCATGGCGGATCTGGAGCGTTTTATTCAAATTGCAGGAGATGTGGGTCTGTATGTGATTGTCCGTCCGAGTCCTTATATATGTGCCGAATGGGAATTCGGGGGATTGCCTTCCTGGCTGCTGGCTGATGATGCTATCCGTCTTCGATGTAATGATGAGCAGTTTCTGGCGAATGTGGACCGTTATTATGATGTGCTTTTGCCCAAATTGCAACCGCTCCTCAGCACTCAAGGTGGACCGATCATCGCGATGCAGATCGAAAACGAATACGGCAGCTTCGGAAATGATGCGAGTTATCTGAAATATTTGCGTGATGGCATGGTGCGGCGTGGTATCGATGTACTGCTCTTTACCTCGGACGGACCGACAGACCACATGCTGCAGGCTGGATCAGTGCCAGGACACCTGGCTACGGTCAATTTTGGCTCAGGGACGCAAGGGGCTTTTGCCAAGCTGCGCACATATCAAGCCGAAGAACCACTGATGTGTATGGAATACTGGAACGGTTGGTTTGATCACTGGGGGGAGTCGCATCATACTCGTGATGCAGAGGATGTAGCTGGTGTATTCGAAGAGATGCTGAGAGAAGGTGCTTCAGTTAACTTTTATATGTTCCATGGTGGAACAAACTTCGGATTCTACAACGGGGCCAATTGTCAGCAAAAGGATCAATACGAGCCTACCATTACAAGTTATGATTACGATTCTCTGCTCAGCGAATCAGGGGAGCCAACAGCAAAATTCCATGCCGTACGTGATCTTATTGCCCGGTACAGCGGCCGCGATATGGGAGAGCTTGTGCTGCCTGAATCAAAGGGCACCTTTGCCTACGGGCGAGTGGAGTTGACGGAACAGGCCGAACTGCTGAGACAGGTGGACAATATCTCGGTCCCAGTTCAGCGAACCAATCCGGAACCGATGGAAAAACTCGGTCAGGATTATGGATTTATTTTGTACCAAACCCGAATTTCCGGGCCCAGAGAGCGGCAGGAGCTGGTGGTTCAAGAGGTGCATGACCGTGCACTGGTGTTTGTGGATGGACAATTTCAGGGCGTGCTGGAACGCGGGAACGATGCTTTGTCAGTATCCTTTGAAGTGCCTGAAGAGGGTGCGGACATTACGATCCTTGTTGAAAACATGGGGCGTATCAACTATGGACCTTACCTGAGAGATCCGAAGGGCATTACAGAGGGAGTACGTCATGGCTTTCAATTTCTATTCGATTGGACGATTCATTGTCTGCCGCTGACGGATCTATCCGGATTGCAATTCGGCGAACGATCTACAGATATGGAGGGTCCGGCATTTTACCGGGGGAACTTTCAAGTCAACGAAGCGCAGGATACCTTTCTGCGACTGGACCATTGGACCAAGGGCGTCGTTTATGTAAACGGCTTCAATCTGGGGCGATACTGGGATAAGGGGCCGCAAAAAACCTTGTACGTCCCTGCGCCCCTGCTGCGCCAAGGTGTAAATGAAATCATCGTGTTTGAGCTGCATAAGACGACCGATCAGGCAGTAACTTTTGTAAATAAGGCAGATTTGGGCTAGGAAAAGGAAAAAAGCATAGCAAACGATTATTGGGAATTGTCGAGCCATCCGGAAAAAGGTATACGTTGGGTATGGTCATCGACTACATGAGAGGATGAGGTGAAGTATGAAAGTTGGACTTAGTACCTACAGTTTGCAGCAGGCACTTGATCGCAATGAATTGACCGTACCGGATGCCATCCGATTTATCGCTGACCAGGGCGGCGAGCATGTGGAAATTGTACCGATGGGATTCAGTCTGATCGACAATCCGGAGTTGATTGATGAAATTAAACATACTGCAGAAGAGGTCGGAATCGACATTTCCAATTATGCGATTGGCGCAAACTTCGCTGTACAGGAGGACGCCGATGCGCTGGAGCAAGAGATACAGAATGTGATGCGGCATGTGGATGTGGCTGCTGCGCTGGGTGTTAAGCTTATGCGTCATGATGTAGCTTTTCGTCCGGCCGAAGAAGGGACTGTAGCGCAGTTTGAAACGGACCTGCCGGTACTGGTGCAGGCATGCCAGCGAATTGCCGATTATGCAGCAGGCTTCGGAATTACAACGAGTGTAGAGAATCACGGGTACTATGTGCAGTCCAGCGAGCGAATTCAGCGTCTGCTGCATGAAACGGCACGGGAAAATTTCAAGACCACGCTGGATGTCGGTAATTTTCTCTGTGTGGATGAAGATCCGGTGAGTGCTGTGAAAAATAACATTCCATACGCGTCAATTGTGCACGCCAAGGACTTCTACTGGAGATCTTTGTATCGGAATCCTGGTGAAGGCTGGTTCCAAACCTCGCACGGCAATTACCTGCGCGGTGCTATTGTAGGCAATGGCGATATCGACATGCCTGAGGTGTTCCGTGTATTGAAGCAATCCGGGTATGACGGATATATTTCGGTTGAATTCGAGGGCATGGAAAATTGCCAAACTGCCTCACGCATTGCGATGGATAATGTTCGCCGCCTATGGGAAGAGGCATAGGGCTGAGTATTTGTTTTAAATAAAAGTATGAATAGTTACGTATGGATCTAACGGAAAGTTAATTCAGTTAGGAAAAGTAGTGTAGGGGCGAATTCGATTCTGGAGAAGCGGAGCGTGCGCCTTTATCACCGGATTTCACCTTTGAAAGAAAGGGATTAAAGAAATCTGGGGATAAGAGCGATCGGAAGAACGAATCGCAACCGGAACGTCTACTCTGCGGAACGACAATCATTAGATTTTATTTATGGAGGGATCAGCACAATGTCCAAATTGAAAGTCGCCGTTATCGGTGCCGGATCAATATCCGATTGCCACCTGCAAGCCTATGCCAGTAATCCAGACGTTGAAATATACGCCATATGTGACCTGAATGAAGCACGTGCCGCAGACATGGCGAAAAAATATGATGCAACTCATGTATTCACCGATTACAAGGAACTGCTGGCCTTGCCCGAGATTCATTCTGTCAGCATCTGTACATGGAATGATTCTCATGCAGAGATCAGCATTGCTGCACTGGACGCCGGAAAAAACGTGCTGTGTGAGAAGCCGCTATGCCAAACCGTAGAAGATGCCCTCGAAGTAGAGAAAGCCGTTCATCGCAGCGGCAAGCTGCTGCAGGTCGGTTTTGTACGCCGTTATAGCGACAATGCGCAGATTCTGAAGAAGTTCATTGATGCGGGTGAGCTGGGCGAGATCTATTATGCCAAAGCATCCAGCCTGCGTCGCCTCGGTAACCCGGGCGGCTGGTTCTCGGATATCAATCGCTCCGGCGGCGGTCCGCTGATTGATATTGGCGTGCATGTCATTGATATTTGCTGGTACCTGATGGGCAGACCAAAAGTGAAATCCGTTTCTGCCAACGTGTCCAATCGACTCGGCAATCGTGCCCATATCAAGAATCTGTCCTTTTACAAAGCCGCAGACTATGACGCTGATCAGAACACTGTTGAGGACATGGCGAATGCCCTGATTCGTTTCGAAAACGGGGCAAGTCTGCTTGTGGATGTCAGCTTCACACTTCATGCGAAGGCAGATGAAACCTCGGTCAAACTGTACGGCGACAAGGGCGGTGCCGAACTGGAGCCGGAAATCTCGATCATTGGCGAGAAATTCAACACCATTTTGAACATGACCCCGCAGGTGGATTTCAAATCCTTCGATTTTATGGGCTCGTTTCGTAATGAAATCAACCATTTTATCGACAGCACACAGGGCCGGAAGGAGACGCTTAGTCCGGTAGAGGACGGCGTGGAAGTGATGAAAATGCTCTGTGCCATTTACGAGTCAGCACGCGAGGGACGCGAAATTTCACTATAATAATGCCCTTATTTGTTGAACTGAACGTTTAAGCCAAAACGGAGATTGCAGAACCAATCTGTATTACGAAGTAACAGGACTTAATATGTCTTTCTTAGTTGAACTAAACCGTTACACGTTAACGGAGAGGGCAGAACCAATCTGGAGAAGCGAAGCGCTCGCGTTTATCCCCGGATTTCCATCAATTATAAAGTGAATTCAAAAAAATCCGGGGATAACAGCGATCAGAAGATGGTTCTGACCGCGCAGTGGTCCAGTGTACAGCTATTTATTCAGCTTATGACATCTAATCCAAGGGAGATGAACGGGATGAGCGAAACCAAAGACGTGGTGCTGGAACAGGAAGAACAGGTCGTTGAAGCCGGGGTACACCATTTTAGCAAAGAGGAAGAATGGGTCAAACCAGAAGATCCGCTGCTCCTTGAGCGGCTGGAGTGGTTCAAGGACCAGAAGCTGGGGCTGATGATGCACTGGGGCCCCTATTCCCAGCTTGGACTCGTGGAGTCCTGGGCACTGAGCGATGAGGATGGCGATTGGTCGCGTGATGACATCGACTGGACGGACGACATGGAGCATTTCAAGCGGGAATATTTCGATCTGAACAAAACCTTTAATCCGATCCGTTTCCAACCCGAAGAATGGGCACAGATGGCAGCAGACAATGGCTTCAAATACTTCCTGTTCACGACGAAGCACCACGACGGTTTCTGCATGTGGGACACCCATACGACCGATTATCGGATCACGGGCAAGGATACCCCGTTTCATACCCATAAATATGCGGACATCTGTAGAGTACTCTTTGACGCATTCCGGGCCAAAGGGCTGGGGATCTCGGCGTATTTCTCCAAAGCGGACTGGCATACCCCGTATTATTGGGCACCTGGAATGGAGCGCGGAAGCCACATGTGGCGCGGACCATCGTACGATCCCCACAAGTACCCGTGGCTGTGGGAGAAATTCGTGGAGTTCACACATGAGCAGATCATGGAGCTGCTGACCAATTATGGCCGGATCGAATGTCTGTGGCTGGATGCCGGTTGGGTGCGAGAGGGTCGCCACGGCCAGGATATCCGGCTGGGAGAAGTTGTGGAGCGGGCACGTCAGACAACTCAGCCATGGCTTCTGTCAGCAGACCGCACCGTAGGTGGAGCATACGAAAATATTGTTACCCCAGAGCAGACCATCCCGGAACACCCGATGAATATCCCTTGGGAGAGCTGCATCACAGTGGGTAATTCCTTCGCCTTCGGATTTGATGACCAGTATAAATCGGGAAGACAGCTGGCGCATATTTTGCTTGAAGTGGTGTCCAAGGGCGGCAACCTGGCGCTGAATGTTGGACCGCAGCCGGATGGTCGCCTTCCCAAAGGGGCAGTGAGGGGCATCAAGGCACTTGGTGAATGGCTCAACACCCACGGTGAAGGGATCTATGGAACCCGGATCTGCGGACCTTATTTTACGAAGGATTGGGCCTTTACGCAGAAGGAAGATATCAATACCGTGTACGCCTTCCGTTTATACAGAAACGAGAACGAAGCAGTAGAAGCACAAGTCATCATCCCTTATTTGGTAAAAGTAGAGCGAGTTGAACTCGTGGGCACCAATGACGTAATTTCGTATCAGCAGACGGAGAATGGACTCGTTGTCGATCTGCCGCCATCTGCAGTTTCTGGGACAGCACCGATCACGCATACGTTCAAATTGTTAACAAGTGGGTAGATGGCATGTGAATTCCGGGGGAGCAATCAGGGCCTCCGGGATTTTTGTATTCAAGCATATGGAGGTGGGATTCCTGATAATAAAGGCGCATAAATGCTTGTGCCGCAAGGGTTTATGGAATATGGAGAGGTGGGAGAAAATTACGAATTGATCAAAAAACCATGTTCCATGTACTATCGAATTAAGAAAGCGCTACCTGATACTATTACTAACACGGTTAGCGTCAAAACATCAATTTGATCGAAAAACAGGATGTTTTAGTGAATTGAATGTAATGTATTATTACACTTGAGGTGTAGAAGGAGTGACGCAAATGAGTCGAGCTACGGAAAGCATACCCGCCAACCTGGAACTCCAGCAAAGGAATCAGGTGGAGCCCAAAAGGCAGCATCCATTCATCAAAAGCCTCAAGAAGCATTGGGAGCTCTATCTGCTCGTTCTGCCTCCCGTGTTGTATCTGTTGATCTTCAAGTACATCCCCATGGTTGGGGTCCAGATTGCCTTTAAGGATTTTAGTGTAGTCAAAGGAATCTGGGGAAGCCCCTGGGTCGGATTCAAACACTTCGAGGCATTCTTCGAATCCCCCAACTTCTGGCTCCTGATCAAAAATACAATCGGCATCAGCTTCTACTCCCTGATCGCCGGGTTCCCCATTCCGATCCTGCTTGCGCTGGCGCTGAATGAGATCCGAACGGGTTACTTTAAGAAGACCGTCCAGATGGTCACCTACGCTCCGCATTTTATCTCCACGGTCGTGATGGTATCCATTATTATTCTGATGCTGTCCCCGCATGTGGGCGTGGTAGACAAGCTGTTCACGCTGCTCGGCTTCCCGATGACCAACTTCATGGGCATTCCGGAATATTTCAAATCCATCTATGTCTGGTCCGGTGTATGGCAGGGCATGGGATATTCATCCATCATATACATCGCCGCCCTTGCGGGTGTTGATCCATCGCTGTATGAGGCAGCGAAGATGGACGGGGCTTCAAGACTTCGAAAGATATGGCATATCGATCTTCCAACGCTTGTTCCAGTCACCGTTATCATGCTGATTCTGAGTTTGGGCAGCATTATGGGTGTCGGCTTTGAAAAAATATATCTGATGCAGAATCCGCTCAACACAAGCGCATCGGAGGTCATCTCCACGTATGTGTACAAGGTTGGTCTGATCGGTGCAAATTTCAGCTTCTCCTCGGCAGTAGGGTTATTCAACTCCATTATCAATCTGATCCTGCTGATCATCGTCAACGGCATTTCCCGCAAAGTATCCCAGAACAGCTTGTGGTAAAGGAGGAGCTCATCCATGTTCAACCTGTTTAATCGTAACCGGATCAAGGATCCGCTCGGTGACCGCATCTTCATGACACTCAACTATATCTTTCTGTTCGCCATACTGTTAACGGTATTTTACCCCCTCTTGTATATCATCAGTTCTTCATTCAGCTCTTCACGAGCCGTTACATCCGGTCAGGTGTGGCTGTTCCCAGTGGACTTTAACATCAAGGCGTACATCTCCATTTTCAAAAGCCAGCAGCTCATGCTCGGTTTCTACAACACGATCATCTACACCGTGGTCGGCACCTTCATTAACGTGGCCCTGACCGTCATGCTGGCTTATCCCTTGTCACGCAAGTCGTTCTATGGGCGAGGGGCCATTATCATTTTCATGATGATCACGATGTTCTTCGATGGCGGCCTGATCCCAACCTACCTCCTGATGAAGGACCTGCACCTGCTCGATACACGCTGGGCGATGTGGCTGCCAGGGGCGCTCGCGGTGTTCCAGGTCATCGTCGCGAGAACCTTCTTCCAGTCTTCCATCCCGGAAGAACTCGGAGAGGCGGCGGAAATGGACGGCTGCCGGGATATCCGGTATTTGATCAGCGTCGTACTTCCGTTGTCGAAGCCCATCCTGGCTGTCATGACACTCATGTATGCCGTAGGTCACTGGAATGCGTATTTCGATGCCCTGATCTATCTGCGTTCCGAAAAGTTGTTCCCGCTGCAATATGTCCTGCGCAATCTGCTCATCCTGAATGCGGCTGATCCGGCGATGCTCGCCAATACCAGTCAGCAGATGCGGGATCAGGGCTTCGAGCAGGTATTGAAATATGCACTTATCGTTGTTGCAAGTATTCCAATTTTGATCATGTATCCGTTTGTACAGAAGCATTTTGTCAAAGGGGTCATGGTTGGTTCCCTCAAGGGATAATTCTCAGAAATGATGCCCGGCTGGCCTCTTGAAAGGAGGTGGAAGGAACACGCCGGCTTCCGGGATCGGTTTTATACGAGTGCAGTAAACGAGTTGTATGCCGTTTTGAACAAAAAGGAGGAGTCAGATTGAGAAAATCTTGGATTTCGATGTTGTTTCTGGTCTTTGCTTCGATGGCTTTGTTGTCCGCATGCGGTTCATCTGAAGAATCGGGTGCAGGTAGCGACGGTAGCGGCGAGAGCGGTGGCCCTGTAACGATGACTTTCTTTGCCCCGCAAGGCAAAGCATCCATGGAAGAGAATGAGTTTACCCAATTTATCGAAGACAAGTTCGACGTTACCCTGAAATGGGATCTGGCCCCGACAGACGCATTGCAGGACCGCAGACAATTGCTGCTCGCCAGTGGTGATTATCCCGAAGTGTTCCTTCACGGCAAGTTCACCACCTCAGATCTTCAGAATTATGGAAAACAAGGTGTGTTCCTACCGCTGCAGGATCTGATTAAGGAATATGGCCCGAATCTGACCAAGATCATGGAAGAGAAGCCATATTTCAAAGAAGCCATCACAGCTCCGGACGGCAACATCTATGCCCTGCCGATTTTCAACGAATGTTACCACTGTACGTATGCACAGAAGTACTGGATCAACAGAGAATGGCTCGATAACCTGGGCCTGAAAATGCCAACAACGACGGATGAATTGTACACGGTGTTGAAGGCGTTCAAGGAGCAGGATCCCAACGGTAATGGCAAGGCTGATGAGATTCCTCTCACTGGCGCACCGAACAAGTACGTATGGAACGGCAACATTGATGCCTACCTGATGAACAGCTTTATTTACAACGATAACGACAAATACCTGATCGTGAACGATGGCAAGGTTGATTTTGCAGCAAACAAGGATGAGTGGAAAAAAGGGCTGGAGTACATGAACAAGCTGTATGCAGAAGGCCTGATCGACCCGGCTTCCTTCACGCAAAACGATCAGGCGATCGGACAGCTGGGAAATAAGGAAGGCGACGAAGTGGTCGGCTCCATTACAACAGCACTGGTCAGCTATCTTGTGAACACCTATGACAAAGATATTACACGTCACCAGCATTGGGAGATCGTTCCTCCATTGAAAGGACCGGATGGCGTACAAACAACAGGTGCTACACAGAGCGTAGGCGAGTTTGAATTTGCTATCACCAACAAAGCAACAGAAGCACAGCAGATTGCGGCGATCAAAATTGTGGACTACATGTTCAGTGAAGAAGGTGCCCTGTACGCGGAATATGGCCCGACCGAAGGCAAGGGATGGAAGAAGGCTGATGCAGATGAGAAAAACATCAATGGCGAGCCTGCCAAGTACAGCTACTACAACCTGCCTGAACGTGACCCGAACGTTGTTGTTAACGAAAGCTGGTCGCAGATCGGAGCACATGACTTGTCCAATACGTTCCGTAACCTGTTTGCCGAAGGTCAAAATCCATTAGAGGCAGAAGGCTACGGTACAAGGCTGGCTCAAGCGACCAATGTGTATGAACCATATGCACCAAAAGAAGTATATCCGGCAAATGTATTTATTCGTCCGGAGGATACCGAATCGGCAGCACAACTCACCACGGCCATCAAGGATTATGTGCAGACCAATATGGCACAGTTCATTATCGGCAGCAAAAGCATCGATAAGGAATGGGATTCATATGTCAAAGGCTTCGATGGACTGGGACTCAGCAATTACCTTGAGATCTACCAGCGTGCAATTGAGAAGGATCAATAATAGTTGAGGAATTCAAGATCGAGACTGTCCCGAAGTCACCAGTGACCGGGACAGTTTTATCCTTTGACAACCCCACTTCCTCCGATATAATGCGGATTATTTATAGGTAGTTAACGACCAGAGCGAGTGGTTGTCGTCACATGTATAAACAGTGGTGGGGGGACCTTGGGGATGAACAACAATTGGTTTAGACGTTTGCTGCTTTCGTATCTGCCTGTGTTCTTTATTGTGACTACGATTCTATTTATTATCTTTTTCCAGATTTTCAATGAACAGAACCGCAAGGAAGCACTAAAGGCCAATGAATTTCTGGCTTCACAAGTGACGCAGTATTTGGATAATTCCCTGCGCTCGATCGATTTCAAGGTGCTGCGTGAGATTTTGACCAATCCGAATCTGAAAAATTATTACGCGGTAACCGGAAGTGATGATGTCTATGCCGGCATTCAGGCAGTTCAGGTTATCGACGAATTGAAAATAGAATATCCGTTAATCGACTCCATTTATATGGTCCGTTACAGGGATGATAAGGTATTCAGCAATGGCAAGCCCGTGCCCATCGAGGAGTTCCCGGATGCGGCATTTATAGAAGACAGCCGGGCTGCAGAAACGCAGAAATGGGTCGGCGGAAGAACCTTCAGGGCCTTTCCCACAGAGGAAGGAAAACAAGTCATTACACTGATCCGTGGAGTTGGCAATGGGAGTGGGCTGATTGTGGTAAATGTTGATCTGCAGACGCTGCAGAAGTCCATTATGCAGATGTACGATCCCGAGTTCACCTTCGTCAATATCTACAATCGGTCGGGCGGCAATCTGTGGGACAGCGGTGTGACAGAAGAGCATGCAGTCCAAGCCTCTTCCGGTGAAGTTTTCTCTGAATTCACTTCCAGCTACAGCGGGTGGAAGGTACAGACAGGGCTGAACAATGGCAAAGTCGTCAAATTTGCCCTGAAATTCTACAATATCTGGTTTGTGTTTGCCGTGGCTGTTGTCCTCATTGGTGTGGTGTGGGTGATCTATGTAACGCGCAGGAATTATAAGCCGATTCAGCAGATCGTCACGTTAATTGAGACGGTTGCTTCACAGAAACAGCCAGGCATGGGCCATTCCAAGGAGAACGAATTCCGATTTATCCAAGCCACGCTGGAACAAATGATTGACCAGACGAAGCAGTATCAGGAGGAGTACGAAGAGAATCTGATTTTGAAGAAAAAATACTTCTTTCAGGAACTGCTGGAGGGAACGAGGGAATTTACTGCCGATGAACTCTCGGCCGAGATGAACAGGTTCAGTCTGCCGCAATTGGACGACAGATGGACCGTGATGGTCGTGGAGATCGATCGCTACTCCCGCTTCATTGATGAATACCATGTGCAGGACCAGTCCCTTCTGAAATTTGTATTGTCCAGCATTTTGCAGGAGAGCGCCCGCAAGGAAGATACCGAGGTATGGGCGGAGTGGATCTCGGACCATCGGTTGTATGCCATCTTATGGTTACCGGAGACGCCGCAGCCGGAAGAGAGTGAACGCAGACTGCTGGAAGGTTATCTGGACCAGGTCGAGCAGTATCTGAACTTCACGGTAACCATTGGAATTGGGCGGGTGGCTGTTGATCTGCGTGGTCTCAGAGCATCCTTCAAGGAAGCGGTCCATGCGCTCGATTACAAAGCGGTGCTGGGTGTAAACCGAATTATTCCGTACGGTGATGTGCCGGGCTCAACCAATGACGTGTATGAATTCCTGAAGACCATATCGCTGTTGGTACAGGCCATGCGGCTGTCCGATGACGATTGGGACAAGCATTTTGACAGGCTGTTTGAGCAAATTCATGCCTCGATGCTATCCCGTCAGGAAATCATGAACACGATCCAGCTGTTGTTCCAGCATGTCAACCGGGAATTCGCAGAGCTGCCTCGTGAGTACCACGAGCTTTGGGCGGAGGTCATGGGTCATTTGCTTCGGAATGTGGAGGATTGGGAAACGGCCGAGGATCTGCAGGAATTGTGTAAGGATGGCTTCCAAAAACTTGCCGGACAGATGCAGGTGCTCCGTTGTTCCAAAAAACATCGGACGCATATTCTGGAGATTCGAAAGTATATCGAAGAGAACTATAACAATCCGGATCTGTCTTTGAATTATTTGAGTGACCTGTTCGATATTAATCCGAAGTATTTAAGCAAGCTTTTCAAGGATGAGATTGGTGAGAAATTTGTGGATTTGCTGATCAGTCAGCGGATTGAGAAGGCCAAACAGTTGATGCAGGAGACGGATAAGGCCATTCAGGAGATCAGCGAGGAAGTCGGATACACGAATTACAACTCCTTCAACCGGGCCTTCAAAAATGTGGTAGGGGTCGCACCGAGCGATTACCGAAAAGCCATTTGATCTTAATTGGAACACAAGCAGCAAGCCAAGCCAAATGCATAAGGAGAATGTGTGCACATGGATTATAGAGATGCTTCGTTACCGATCCCCGAGCGGGTACAGAATTTGCTTGAACAGATGACTACGGAAGAGAAAATCGGTCAGCTGATCCAGCCAATGGGCTGGAAGACATACCGGAAAGAGTCGGATGGCACCGTACAAGTGACGGAGGAATTCAAAGAAAATATCGCGCAAGGTGGTGTTGGTTCTCTATACGGCGTGCTTCGTGCCGACCCGTGGACCGAGGTAACACTGGAAACCGGGTTGACCCCGGGCCAGGGAGCGGCTGCCACCAATAAAATTCAGCGCTATGCGATTGAAAACTCACGTCTGGGCATTCCCATTTTGTTCGGGGAGGAATGTTCGCATGGCCATATGGCGATCGGGGCAACCGTATTTCCGGTGCCACTGACCGTAGGAAGCACGTGGAATACGGAATTGTACCGCAAGATGTGTGAGGCCATTGCGGTCGAGACTCGCAGCCAGGGTGGAGCAGCAACCTATTCGCCTGTGCTGGATGTAGTGCGTGACCCAAGATGGGGACGGACCGAGGAGTGTTTTGCCGAAGACCCATATCTGATTGGTGAATTGGCTGTGGAAGCGATCAGGGGATTACAGGGAGACCGTCTCGATTCGGACCGGACCATTATGGCAACGCTGAAGCATTTTGCGGGATATGGAAGCTCGGAAGGAGGGCGTAATGCCGCTCCTGTGCATATGGGTCTGCGCGAGCTGCACGAGGTAGACCTGCTGCCTTTCAAAAAGGCAGTGGAAGCCGGTGCCTGTTCTGTAATGACAGCGTACAACGAGATTGACGGTGTACCGTGCACCTCCAGCACGTATCTGTTGAATGATCTCCTGCGCGAGCAGTGGGGCTTTGAGGGGTTTGTCATCACCGATTTTGGTGCCATTCAGATGCTGGTCAGCGGACACAACACAGCGGAGAACGGGGAGCAGGCCGTAGCTCAGTCTCTTCAAGCGGGTGTGGACATGGAGATGTCCGGATTCATGTATCGTAAACATCTGGCGAAGGCACTGGAGCAGGGATTGATTCATCATCAGGATCTGGATACAGCGGTAGGGCGGATTCTGGAGATGAAGTTTCGATTGGGGCTGTTTGAGCAGCCTTATGTCGACCCAGAATTCGCCGAGCGAGTGATTGGTTGCGAAGAGCATGTAGAGCTGGCAAGGAAGGCAGCCCAGGAAGGGATTGTTTTGCTCAAAAATGAGGAGAATCTCCTTCCGCTCAGCAAGACGAATCCGAAGATCGCGGTACTGGGTCCGAACGCCAATCATACGTATAACCAGCTGGGAGACTACACCTCTCCACAACCGAGTGGACAGATCGTTACCGTGCTGGAAGGCATACGCCGCAAGGTTGGTGCTCATGCGGATCAAATCCTGTACGCGCCCGGCTGCCGGATCAAAGGCGATTCCAGGGAGGGATTTGCGCAAGCACTCGCTTGTGCTGAACAGGCCGACGTCATTGTGATGGTTATGGGCGGATCAAGTGCTCGCGACTTCGGGGAAGGCACGATTGATCTGCGGACGGGTGCATCGGTTGTAACGGATAATCCATGGAATGATATGGAGTGTGGTGAAGGTATCGACCGTTCATCGCTGAATCTGATGGGTGTGCAGCTGGAGTTGGTGCAGGAGATATATAAGCTGGGCAAACCCGTGGTTGTCGTATATATAAACGGGCGACCTATTGCAGAGCCTTGGATCGACGAGCATGTGCATGCCATTTTGGAGGCCTGGTACCCCGGGCAGGAGGGCGGCAATGCGGTGGCAGACATTCTGTTTGGAGATGTGAATCCATCCGGGCGTTTGACCATCTCCATCCCCAAACATGTCGGACAGCTCCCCGTGGTTTACAATGCCAGACGTACGCGGGGGAAGAGATATTTGGAGATGGATCTGGAGCCGCAATATCCGTTTGGTTTCGGACTCAGCTATACCGAATTCGAGTATGACCATGTGAGAGTGGTGCC
The DNA here is from genome assembly GCF_058789975.1 of Paenibacillus sp. FW104-T2. NCBI lineage: Bacteria > Bacillati > Bacillota > Bacilli > Caryophanales > Paenibacillaceae > Paenibacillus > Paenibacillus sp. FW104-T2. The sequence continues at coordinate 90,878 of NZ_JBYTCE010000019.1, forward strand.
TGAAATGATCGAACCGAATGGTGAGGCTGAGGTTCAGGTGGAGGTCACGAATACAGGTAAGGTAGCTGGAGCTGAAGTTGTGCAATTCTATATAACGGACGAAGCTGCTTCCGTCACTCGGCCGGAAATGTCACTTAAGGGTTTTCGCAAGATCTATCTGGAGCCCGGACAGACCCAAACGGTTACTTTTACCGTGAATGCAGAGCACCTGGAGCTCATGGACTCCCGCTATCAGTGGGTGGTTGAGCCGGGCAAGTTCCGTCTGATGGTTGGCAGCAGCTCTAAGAAGTGGAAGGCATGCGATTTACAAGTGCGAAGTGAGGTGGGACCGGTATGATTCGGATAAGCCGATTTATAGAGGATATGTCACAGCAGCAATGGTTAGCGAAGGTGGAGCTGCCCGAATGGCAGATGCAGAAGGCCAAATATATACGGCCTGGGGAATACCAGATGGAGCAGGAAGAGGCCTCCGTCCAATTTGTAAATCCCCTTCATAGTACACATGGAACGACATATTTTATGAGCAAGCTCATTGAAATCCCTGGCGATTGGGAGGATCATGCCATTGCTTTGACTTTTGAAGCGGGTGGTGAAGGGCTGCTGAAGGTGAACGGCATGCCGTATCACGGACTGGATCGCAATCATTGGCTGGTCCCGCTTCCCCGAAGCCGGGTTGGGGCATCACCCCTGCTGGAGATTGAGCTGTATGATCCCATTCCGGAGCCGCACGATCCACTGAATCGCCAGGCGGTCATACAACCACCGATCCGGGGCATACATACAGCCCTGGTACATATCAATCGTCCTCTGCAAAGTCTCATGTATAGCGTAACAGTGCTTGCAGAATCGCTAAAGGCATTGCCTGAAAAAGATCTGAAGCGTACCCGGCTGGTTCGGGCCATTCACCAAATCATGGATGAGATGTACAACGAGCCGAGGCGGTGGGTTGAGCCAGCGTGGGTGCAGCGCTTCGAACAATTGCTTGCACAGTCCGTGCAGGAGCAAGATCCGGAAGAACAACGGGATGGATTCATGCATCTTGTGGGACAGTCACATATTGATATCGCCTGGCTCTGGCCTGTACGGGAAACCGTGCGCAAATCCAGCCGTACCTTCTCCACGATGTGTACCTTAATGGACGAACATCCGGGGTTCGTGTATTCACAGAGCCAGCCTCAGCTATATGCCTTCGTGAAGGAGCATTATCCGGATCTGTACGAACGGATCAAAGCTCGCATTGCTGAGGGTCGATGGGAACTCGTCGGTGGCATGTGGGTAGAGCCGGACTTGAATATCCCGAGCGGCGAGTCCCTGGTGAGACAGATTCTGTACGGACAGAACTTCTACCAGGAGGAGTTTGGCAAGCGCTCAAGCATCGAATGGCTGCCGGACACTTTCGGCTACTGTGCGTCCCTGCCGCAAATACTTCAGCTTGCGAATGTTCCTTATTTCATGACCACCAAGCTCAACTGGAATGACACCAATGTGTTTCCTTACGACCTGTTCGACTGGGTTGGCATAGACGGTACCTCAGTGCTGGCGTATCTCAATCACGGGGTGAATGAGCATACGCGTCCCAAGGATGTGGATGAACACTGGCAATCCTATAAACAGAAGGATCTGCATCCGGAGCAAATGCTGCTCTATGGACATGGAGACGGTGGGGGCGGGGTTACACATGAGATGGTTGAGTTTGCGGAGCGTGCCCAGTTCATGGTTGGACAGCCGATCAGCACATTCAGCACGGCTAAGGCCTTTTTCGAAGGGATTTCGACCGATAATCCGACGCTGCCGAAATGGCATGGCGACTTGTATCTGGAGCTGCATCGTGGAACGTATACGACGCATGCGCGAAATAAACGAAGCAATCGCAAGGCTGAGGTGCTGTATAGGGATGCAGAAATCTGGGGGCAGTTTGCAGGGACTGAAGCAGAGCAGATCAAGAGCAACCTGGACGACGGATGGAAGCTGATGATGCTTAATCAGTTCCATGATATTATCCCCGGCACGTCCATTCCGGAAGCGTACGTTACATCAGCGGAAGAGTACACGAGGGTGTTTGAGCTGGGCACGTCGGCTCTGAATAATTCACTCGGCAGCCTCGCAGAGCGCATTGCAACGGATGGATGGGAAGGCATGCCGTATGTCATATTTAACAGTCTGGGCTGGGAGCGCGGAGAAGTGGTGACCCTTAGTGGGGGTGCTGAACTCAGCGGCATGGCAGCGTTTGACCAGAACGGTAATCGGATGGATTGTGATCTGGTGGAAAAGGAAGACGTACGGACCCTGTCTGTCGTTATCCCATCCATCCCTGCGTTTGGTTATACGACGATATGGCTTTGCCCAGACAAGCATTCTGCTCAAGCTGCATGGAAGGAGGACTCTTTTCCTTCCAGCTGGGAGACCCCATTTTATATGGTTGAATTCAACGAGATCGGCGAGATTACCAGATGGTACGACAAATCTGTGGGTCGGGAGTGGTTGAAGCCAGGGGACAAGGCGAATGAACTGCAATTTTTCCACGACAAACCGACCTACTGGGATGCATGGGACATTGATCCGAGGTTCGAATCTCAGCCTGCAGGTAAGGTTCAGCTAATCTCGAAGGAGGTTGTACAGCGGGGTGCAGCCAAGGATGTACTGCGGTTTCGCTGGAAGTTGAATGAATCTGACATCAGCCAGGAAATCGTATTTTATCGTCATCAGCGACGGGTGGATTTCCAGACAAAGGTCAGCTGGAATGAAACTCATAAGCTGCTCAAGGTAGCCTTTCCGGTGGATCTGGTGGCTGCGAAAGCAGCGTATGAAATCCCGTTTGGTGCGCTGGAACGGCCGACACATAACAACACCAGTTGGGAACAGGCACAGTTTGAGGTCTGTGGGCATCGCTGGGCGGATATCTCCGAGGGCAATAGCGGAGTAAGTCTGCTGAATGACTGCAAATATGGATACGACATCAAGGATCGGACAATTCGCCTGTCCCTGCTGCGTGCTCCGAAGTGGCCGGATGAACATGCCGATCAGGGCGAACATGAATTTACGTATTCATTATTGCCCCACCAGGGAGATTGGCGGGAAGCTGGGGTCGTACGTCAGGCGATGAAGCTGAATCATCCCGTTCAGGCCGTTGCCGCAGGCAGGCATGCGGGCGTCCTACCTGCGGAGCATGCCTGGATTGATTATCAGAGCAAGCATGTCATCCTGGATACGGTTAAGGCCTCGGAAGATGGTACGGGAACGATACTTCGCTTCTATGAATCGTCAGGTGGCCGGGAGACGGTACAGGTCCAGTGGAATGACCGGAATGTGGAGGCATCGATCGTCAACCTGTTGGAGGATGAAATCAATCCGCTTGCTTCTGAGAAAGGCACATTCGAGCTAACATTTAGACCCTATGAGATCAAATCGGTGAAACTTCGTCCTGTTGATTAAGGGGTAGCCAGGCATCGCCTGGACAACAGCTTGGAACCTACACGGTAAATGACGTAAATGGAATAAAAGGTGTTGGATTGATATGTGACGGCGATTCATACTTTAGTTATGATGAGGAAGAGTCGATAAGAGTCACTTCTCTATCATTGACGTTCATATCATCTGATTATCGGCTCAGACAGTATCCTGTTTTGAAAATACCAATTCACGGGAGGGCATGACATGACATTAACGAACAAGATCGGTGTAATCGTGGATAGCTTCGGCGTAGGTGTGCGTGAAGGGTTGAAAAAGGCCAAGGATGTGGGTGCTGAAGGTGTGCAAATCTATGCGGTCAAGGGAGAGATGGATCCGGAAAATCTGTCTCCCGCGGCACGCAAGGAGCTTAAAAGCTATATTGATTCCCTGGGTCTTGAAATTTCAGCCCTGGTCGGCGACCTGGGTGGTCACGGATTTCAGGTGAAGGAAGATAATCTATGGAAAGTCGAGAAGTCCAAGCGTATCGTGGATCTGGCTCTTGATCTGGGTACCCATATTGTGACGACCCATATCGGCATTGTCCCGCATGACCCCGCCTCAGAGGTATACGCTACGCTGCACGCAGCATGTGAAGAGCTTGGTCAGTATGCAAAAAGTGCAGGCGCGTACTTTGCAATTGAGACAGGACCGGAGACGGCAGCTGATCTGAAAGGATTTCTGGATACCCTCTCAACAAACGGGGTTTCAGTCAATTTTGACCCGGCTAACATGGTGATGGTGACGGGTGATGACCCGGCTCAGGGTGTGCGTCTGCTGAAGGACTACATCGTACATACCCATGTGAAGGATGGTGTACGCCTGAAGGAAGTCGATCCAAGGGATGTATACGGGGCAGTGGGCTATGCGCCGATGGATCATGAGAAAATTGCCGAAATGGTATCCTCAGGAACCTTTTTCCGCGAGGTGCCGCTCGGAGAGGGTGGAGTGGATTTTGACAGCTATTTTGCTGCCCTTCAGGAGATTGGTTATACAGGGTACCTGACGATTGAGCGCGAAGTCGGCGATCAGCCTGAACAGGATATCCGCAAGGCGGTTGAATTTATCAAACAATACCGTTAGGGAGCTGAGAAGATGAAGGTGGGCCTGAGTACGTATAGCTTGTTGAACGATTTGAAGTCGGGCGAGATGACGGTTCTGGACGTGATCGACTGGATTGCGGCAAATGGCGGCGAGCATATGGAAATGGTCCCGTACGGCTACACGGTGGAAGATAACCCGGAGCTGGCTGATGCGATTCGGGAGCGTGCTGCTTCCGCAGGCATAGAGCTGTCCAATTACTCGATGCCGGCCAATTTTGTACAGGAGACGGAAGAGGCTTTTGAGGAAGAAATGGCCCGGGTCAAAAGGCATGTCGATGTCGTGCACCGAATGGGTGTCAAACATATGCGTCATGACGTGACGGCCTTTACCTTGCCGAAGGAAAACATGACCATTACCTGGTTTGAGCAGCATCTGCCGCTCATGGTTCGGGGAAGCCAAATTATCGCGGACTATGCCGCACAGTTCGGCATTACAACGACGATTGAGAACCATGGGTTCAGTGTGCAGGCAAGCGATCGGGTGCAACGAGTGCTGCAAGCTGTAGACCGCTCCAATTTCAAAACAACGCTGGACATTGGCAATTTTATGTGTGTGGATGAGCATCCGATAATCGGTGTCATGAAGAACTTGCCATACGCTTCCCTGGTTCATTTCAAGGACTTTTATTTCCGTCCATATGATGAACATCCGGGTGGTGGTGATTGGTTCACCACAACTCATGGCAATTTTCTGCGCGGAGCCATTGTGGGGCATGGAGATATCCCAATCCGGAAAATTGTGAAGCTGATCAAGGAATTCGGATATGATGGCAACATTACGGTGGAATTCGAAGGCATGGAAGAGTGTAAGTCTGCATCCCAAATTGCGATGGACAACCTGCGCCGATTTTGGAAAGAAGCATAAGGCAATCATTTGATTTTATATCTCGGGCCACTTTACTTTAAAGTGGCTTTTTTTGGCTCTTTTACACGATTGTATTCGTGCAGACCGATCTGCGAGTATCCTCTCAGTAAGCTAACATATATTGGTTCTGTGCAAGGACCAAGTTACGATCGTCACAAGTGTGATATACTTAATCTATTCAGCCTGGAAATTTACTGGCTATGGATGGGAGAGATCACTGATCTATGCAGGTATTCGAGGACTGGAATCAAAAGGTGAAAAAAACATTTAATGCGACAAACCCCGCGGTTGTACTGACGGTTTCGGAGGCAGGCAGTCTGCTCGGTTTAACTAAAGATCAAATGAAACTGTATGTGGACAAAAACAAGTTAACCAAGGTGCCCATTATGCGAAGCGTACATCGGTATTTGTTGCTGGAGAGCGAGATTGCCGACATCGTCAAGAAGAATAAATCCATATAGTCCTTACATCAGCCATCTTACCGACATGAGTTCGGAAGATGGTTGTTTTTGTTTATATACAAGAAAAGGAGGATAAGTATGCTGAACCTGCTATCCAAATGGCTGTATAGTTGGGTGAACTGGAAATGGGTTTTGATCGCGATCCTGATCTTTGCCGGTTTTATTGCCTACATTTTGCCGTGGCAAGCAGAACAGTCTGAGAAAGCAACGGGTGGAGGGGCATCACCGGATTCGTCTTTCTTGTATTCTGCTGATGATCTGTACCAAATGGCCGAACAGTACGGAGAAACAGGCCAGCGTGCTTATGTAGAGGCGCGGTTCACCTTTGATCTCCTCTGGCCTATGGCCTATCTGTTTCTGCTGGTGATGCTTATATCCATGCTCTACCGCGTGCTCCCTGTAGAGAGCCACTGGCGCCAAATCAACCTGCTTCCTGTTGGAGGCTGGGCCATGGATATGCTAGAAAATATAGGTGCTTCCATCGTTATGCTTCGTTATCCTGGACGCACACCCGTGATAGCCGAAGTAACACCGATCTTTACCCTCTTGAAATGGTGTCTGATCTATGCCAGCTTCGCGGCGCTTGTACCAGGAATATGTATTTTGCTGACCCATTATATCAGGAGAGTCCGGGGATAAGATCTGACCGGAAAGGGTATTGCTTTAAGAAGGAAATACCTGCTTGTCAAAGGACAACCTGTCCTATATACTCATGTCGCAAGCGGCAGGAATGGTTATCAAAACATGTGCTTAAGGAGATGAAGAACGCATGGCGATTAGTTTGAATGTGTATCTTGTAACGGATGGAAACGGAAAAGAAGCAGTCGCGTTCTACAAAGAGATTTTTAACGCAGAAGTGTTGGCAATTCAGACATTTGGTGAAGGTCCGTCAAGTCCGGAGCATCCGATTCCGCCAGAAGCCAAGGACCGTATCATGCATGCTTCTCTGCAGATCGGGGGCTCAGTGCTCATGTTGTCGGATACGTTCCCGGGCATGCCTCATATCATTGGTAACAACATTAGTGTTACTGTGAATACGGATACCCCAGAGGAAGCCAAGCACATTTTCAACAGACTCGAAGATGGCGGAGAGGTGAAAATGCCAATCCAGGAGACATTCTGGAGCCCGGCATACGGCATGGTTACGGACAAGTACGGCGTTCAGTTCCAAATTAGCTGTACACCCGGCCAAGCATAACCATTTGTCTTCGTTCTATTCATAAAAAAAGCAAAGACCTCCACTGCCTGATTTTATCACGCGAGCTGGAGGTCTTTTTGGCCTAGACTTGCTTTTGAATCTTGGAAGGATTGTTGATCTTATAGGGCACCGGATTTCGAGTGAGCTTCTTCTTAATGATCTTTGCTTCAAAAGTAAGGACATCTCCGACTTCAAGCTCCTGCTTCTTCATCGTGGCACTATGGCTGGACCAGGCTTCACCAAGTTCAACGTGATCAGGCTCGGTGATGGCCACGCCTTCATAAACGATAACTTCATCATCATTGTCGGAGAAATGGTTTGGAACCGTCGTAAATTCCTTGACGACTGCCGTCATTTTCACTTTGCCTTCAGGCAGGTCAATCTTGACCGATTTCGCCTTGCTTGCCGTCTTCGCCTTCGGTTTCGCTTTACTGCTTGTCCCGCCTTGTGGGCCAACATATTCCTCTACAAGTCCATCCGGGTCACCCTTCAGTCCGGAATGGCTTTCCCCGGCATCGATGTCCAAGTCATTCAGATCCGATGGAATACCGTCCGAATCGGATATGGCATCCACGTGGACTGAAGCAGTAACAGCATGAGCTGCGTCCTCTGTCCGGGATACGTCCAATGGCTCACTCGCCTTATCCGTTTCTGCTGCCGTCACGGGTCTTACATTGTAGCTCGACGCTTGCATCTCTTTCAGATAAGAGGGATGAATGCAGTGTTTTTGTTCATTATCCAGTTGGATGACGGCAGCCATGTGATCCACATAACCAATGATGGTACAGGGCGTGTTCAGTCCGTTTCCTTTATAGTAGAACGTTTTGAGCTTGGTTGCTTTACCCGAAAGCAGGCCCCACTCCTGGCACTTTTCAATGAGTTCCTCATCGTTGTCCACGGGAATGTACTGCTGAGGCTCTATCATAAAAGCATATGTCATTTCGTGATTCCGCCTTTCCCATTGTTTCTCCATTCATCGTTTCCAATTTACAATCAGTGTATCACAAGTATATACCCGAAGATGCATTTTATAAAAGTCGATCCAAGGCATGCCTATGATATAATTTGAGGAGAATACAGGACAGAAAATTGTTATAGAACCTTATTATACATATCCTCTGAAAGGATGATCACTGTGGAGAAAAAAGTGAATCCCCAGGCTCTATGGCTTGGGTTAGGGCTAGCACTCGGAGTGAGTATTGGTACGGCAACGGATCAGCTCGCCCTCGGCATTGCTTTTGGCGTGGCCCTTGGCGTCGTGATTGGATCAGCGGTAAGCAAACGGGCAATTGCCGGTACGGAAGATATGTTAAAGGAACATGTCCGTGAACTCCGCAGACAGGAAGACTGGGAAGAGGCACTTCAATCTTCGGAGGATCATCCCGTACTCATCCTGAAGCACAGCACCACCTGCCCGATCAGCGCGAGAGCGTACCGCGAGTTTATGGCATTTGTGGGCTCCAATGCGTCCGATCCCAGACAGCGGATGGACTATCATATCGTCAAAGTCATCGAGAATCGCCCGCTCTCCCGCCGGATTGCGGAGGAAACAGAGGTACATCATGAATCACCACAGGTGCTGCTCTTGGATCAAGGGCAGGTCATCAAGCACACATCCCACGGCAAAATCACGAAAAAGAGACTGCTGCAATGGGCACAGAATCCGTTTGGATAAAGATCAAATCACTAATAGACCCGTTTTCTTTCAGCCATTGGCAAAGAGACGGGTCTATTTTTACGTTTTTTTTACACCTTGGCAGGGATTTCTTTACCCCCTTTTTACAGCGTTCAGGTATAAGATTTTACACGTAGCAGGTTGAAAGAACGGTAGAGAGAGGGAGGAAGGGCATATGGTCAATGATGCTTCTATGATCGGATTGGTTGTACTGCTGTTCGTGGTGTTCTGGGGTTTCATTAAATTCTGCGAGAGAGCCTAGGGCTATAGTCAGAGAGGGGAAGGTGCATATGACCGTTATAGGAATAATTGTGCTGGCACTGATAGTCTATCTGGGCTATGTGCTCGTAAAGCCGGAGAAGTTCTGAATCATTTGGAACGCAGATTAGGGAGGAACTATGGATATGGGTAGCGGTTTATTACAAGTGGCGGTCACGCTGCTGATCATCATCCTGCTGGTGAAACCGGTGGGTAGTTATCTGGTCAAGGTATTCGATGGCAAGCGGACAGGACTGGACCGGATCTTCGGTAGGCCTGAACGACTGCTCTATCGACTAATGGGGGTTCGGGAGAATGAGTCGATGGGCTGGAAAAAGTACCTTTCAGCTGTGCTCATTTCCAACTTCGTCATGTTGATTTTGATGTTTCTAGTGCTGCGGCTGCAGCAGTTTCTGCCGCTCAACCCGGATGGCATCAGCAACATGCCTGCAGCGCAGGCGTTTAATACAGCAGCATCCTTCATGACCAACACCAACTGGCAGTCGTATACGGGCGAGAATGCCCTGTCGTATCTGTCACAGATGCTGGCCGTGACGTTCCCGATGTTTACATCAGCGGCAACGGGCTTCGCTGTAGCCATTGCGTTCATCCGCGGACTGGTTGGCCGGAGGGATGAACTGGGGAACTTTTATGTCGACCTGGTACGGTCGATTACAAGAATCTTTTTGCCGCTGAGCTTCATTGTGGCCTTATTCCTGGTCTTTCAGGGTGTGCCACAGACGCTGGCAGGGGCGGTGAACGCGACCACGCTGGAAGGCGGAGAGCAGACAATCACTCGCGGATTGGTTGCTTCACTCGAGTCGATTAAACACATTGGTACGAATGGCGGCGGCTGGTTTGGAACCAATGCAGCACATCCCTTCGAGAATCCAACGGCGCTGGCGAATCTGGTCCACATTGTCTGCATGATGCTGCTGCCCACTGCACTGGTGTATGCATTCGGACTGATGGTAAACAACCGGAAGCAAGGCTGGGCATTGTTTGCAGCGATGAGCTTTCTGTTTCTCGTGATGCTCACGACTGTTTTTGTATCGGAGTACCGCGGTGTACCTGCGCTGGATGCCGCCGGCATTCAAGGGAACATGGAGGGGAAAGAGGTCAGGTTTGGGATAGCCGAATCGGCGTTATTCACGGCAGTGACTACAGCTGCGACAACGGGATCCGTCAACAATATGCATGAGTCGCTCACGCCGCTCGGCGGAATGGTGGCACTTGCTGAAATGATGCTCAATAACGTATTTGGCGGTAAAGGGGTAGGCCTGCTTAACGGATTGCTGTACGTCATTCTGGCCGTGTTTATCTCCGGACTGATGGTAGGACGGACACCTGAATTTCTGGGCAAAAAAATTGAAGGGAAAGAAGTAAAGCTCGCATCGATTGCGCTGCTGATTCATCCCTTGATTATTTTGGCTCCAACTGCACTGGCGCTTATGCGGCCCGAAGCGGTAGCCTCGATTTCAAATTCAGGCATGCATGGCCTGACCGAAGTGCTTTATGCTTTTGCATCGGGTGCTGCCAATAATGGGTCCGCTTTTGCCGGACTGAATGCCAATACCGACTTTTACAATATCGCCATTGGTGTGGTGATGCTTCTGGGAAGGTACATCTCCATGATTGCCATGCTCGCGATTGCAGGATCCCTGGCAACGAAACGAGTAGTTCCGGTAACAACGGGTACACTTCGTACACATACCCCTTTATTCGCAGGGATTCTGGTGATGATGATTGTGGTGGTCGGAGCGCTCACCTTCTTCCCATCACTGGCGCTTGGGCCGATCGCTGAGCATTTGGCGATGCTCCGGTAATGGATGGACGGTCTATGAAGTGGATTACGGAAGTACAGCAAGGATGTTAAGCATGGAGGTGCACGAAATTAATGGGTGCTATAGAGCGAAAGAAGGAACACATGGTGGAAGGAACAAGTAACCAAGCAATTGCAGAAACAGACAACGAAGCATACAGACCAAGCGGAAAGGGTGAGGGAAAGGAGATTAATCCCCGCCAACAAGGTCCAGGCAAAAGGAGATTAAGCGGGGACATCGTACGGCAGGCTTCTCTGGACGCCTTTAAGAAACTTAATCCGATGGTCATGATCAAAAATCCCGTCATGTTTATCGTGGAAGTTGGCACGTTCATCACGCTGCTCTTATGTATCGATCCCGATCTTTTTGCTGCATCGGAAGCGGGACGGGGGTACAACGTTGCGGTGTTCCTCATCCTGTTGTTCACACTGCTGTTTGCCAACTTTGCTGAAGCGCTCGCCGAAGGCCGGGGCAAAGCCCAGGCAGATACCCTGCGCAAGACGAAATCGGATACGACCGCCAAATTGATGCAAAAGGATGGGACAATTCGGCAAGTATCATCGACTCAGTTGAAAAAGGGAGATATTGTCCGCGTGGAAGCAGGAGAACTGATCCCCACGGACGGCGAAATTATCGAGGGTTTGGCCTCCATAGACGAATCGGCCATCACGGGTGAATCAGCTCCGGTCATTAAGGAAGCAGGCGGTGATTTTTCCTCCGTAACGGGAGGTACACGAGTCACTTCCGACTATATCGTCATGCGGGTACAGACCGATCCGGGAGAATCCTTCCTTGACCGGATGATCTCTCTGGTTGAAGGTGCGCAGCGTCAGAAAACGCCAAACGAAATCGCGCTGACCACACTGCTGGCCGTATTGACCCTGATTTTCCTGATCGTCATTCTGACGATGGTTCCGATGGCGAGTTACCTAGGCATTCGCCTTGATTTGGCGACACTGATCGCCTTGCTGGTTTGCCTTATTCCTACAACAATAGGCGGCCTGTTGTCCGCAATCGGAATTGCCGGAATGGACCGGGTCACGCAGTTCAACGTGCTTGCCATGTCAGGGAAAGCAGTGGAAGCGGCAGGGGATATTGATACGCTGATTCTGGATAAGACCGGAACAATTACGTACGGAAATCGCATGGCCTCCGAATTCATTCCCGTTCAGGGTGTGACCGTGCAGGAGATGACCCGGGCAGCGCTGCAGGCCTCGGTTCGTGATGAGACGCCGGAAGGACGCTCCGTGGTGGAGCTTGCAGGCAAGCAGGGAGAGCGCTGGCCGGAGCAGGAATATGCAGATGCGGAAAGTGTGGAGTTTACCGCCGAGACCCGTATGTCGGGTCTCAATCTGGGCAGCGGAATGCAGATTCGCAAGGGCGCAGTAGATGCCATCAAGCATCATATCGCTTCCCGGGGTGGACGAATTCCTGCCGATCTGGATGACATCGCCAATCGCATTGCCAAGGCTGGAGGCACTCCCCTTGCTGTTGCGATCGATGACCGGATCTACGGTGTAATCTACCTGAAGGATACAGTGAAGCCGGGTCTGAAGGAGAAGTTTGCCGAGATGCGGTCCATGGGCATCAAAACGATCATGTGTACAGGCGACAACCCTCTAACAGCAGCCACGATTGCACTGGAAGCAGGCGTGGATGACTTTATTGCTGAAGCGAAGCCGGAAGACAAGATCACCGCGATCAAAAAAGAGCAGCAGGCAGGCAAGCTCGTCGCCATGACCGGCGACGGGACCAATGATGCGCCTGCCCTGGCGCAGGCCGATGTGGGCCTGGCAATGAATTCGGGTACCATGGCGGCCAAGGAAGCGGCCAACATGATTGACTTGGATTCCGACCCGACCAAGCTGCTGTCGGTGGTCTCCATTGGGAAGCAGCTTTTGATTACACGCGGGGCGCTAACCACCTTTTCGATATCGAATGATATTGCGAAATACTTTGCCATTATCCCGGCAATGTTTATTATCGCCATGCCGCAGCTCCAATCGCTGAATATTATGAATCTGGCTTCACCGCAATCGGCCATTCTGTCAGCATTGATCTTTAACGCAATCATCATCCCGCTGCTCATTCCGATTGCGATGAAGGGCGTGAAGTACCGGGCCATGTCAGCCGAGCGGCTGCTCGGACGCAATGTATTGATCTATGGCGTGGGTGGCGTGATCGTACCCTTTATCGGGATTAAGCTGATTGACCTGATCCTTTCGGGGCTGCATCTGGTGTGATACTAACTCCTATAAATTGGACTCCTTTTTACACGAAAACGGAGAGGGCAGAACAAATCTGTAGAAATGAAGTGTTCGCCTAAAAGCTTTTTGCAAGAAAGCTACATCGGAAGATGGGGCTGTAATCGAAGTGATACAGTGTAACGCTCAGTATTTGTTTTAAAATAAACGATTTCAGGATGTGACTGATATGAAGACCATACTGCCTGCCATCCGCTTGTCTGTTGTTCTTATGCTGATCTGCGGTATCGTGTATCCGATGGTGACGACTGCTGCGGCACAGCTGCTATTTCCTGCACAAGCGAATGGGAGCCTGATAACCCAAAACGGAAAAGTAATCGGTTCATCCCTGCTGGCACAGGAAGTAAAATCACCGGCCATGTTCCAACCCCGTGCATCAAACGCGAGTTATGACCCGACAGCGTCGGCAGGCTCCAATCGGGCTGTAGCTTCGGCGGAGTATATTGGTGAGATGAATGATAAGATTGCTCAGCTTAGACAGCAAAATCCGACACTACAGCAGATTCCTGCCGATCTGGTGACGGGTTCGGGCTCAGGTCTGGATCCTGACCTTTCGCCGGAAGCAGCAAAAGCACAGATCCCGCGAATTAGTCAGGCAACAGGTCTTCGTGAGCAGCAGCTCGTAGAACTTGTGGAAGCGCATGTTCAAGGGCGACAGCTCGGCATATTCGGCGAGCCGCGTGTCAATGTGACTGAACTGAATCTGGCGCTGACATTAGAGCTGAATTAGCTTGCAGGAATGTATCTGAGCTCAAGTCAATAACGTCAATTGGACTGCCTAACGATCATTGGCCTTCTTCCGGATTTCGGAAGGGGCTTTCTCCATTTAGATCATTGGAATGGAAAGGAGACATCAACGGATGCATGAGAGCTTCAAGCGCAGATCAGCCGAGGACATTCTGAAGATGATTACGAAGCTGCAGCAGGGCACGCTCACCATCTATATCGGTCCGGTCAGTGGTTCAGGCAAAACCTATCATATGTTAAGAGAAGGGAATACGCTGCGCCAGCAAGGCATTGATGTCGTGATCTGCGCGGTATCGACCATGCAAAGACCCGAAACCGTGGAACAGCTCGGCGAGCTTGAACGGATTCCGAGTATTCACTGGTGCCGTCAGAGAGATGGCATGGAGATGAAGGACCTGAATATAGATGCTCTGCTGGAGCGTAATCCGGAAGTGGTGCTCGTTGACGGACTGGCGCACAGAAACCGCGAGGGAGCTCTGCATGCTACGAGGCTGAAGGATATTCAGTATCTGCTGAAACACAACATCAGTGTGATCACAACGGTGAACGTCTACGAGCTGGAGGGGTATACCGAACTGGCCCGTAAACTTACAGGTATTGCGGCAGATTATACCGTTCCTGCGGGGACACTTGAATTGGCTGACGAAGTGAAGCTGATCGATGTGACACCGGAAACGGTTTTGACCCGGCTTGCTGAAGGACATTTGAAGGGGTATGAGGGAGAGGCTTTGTTAAGGCAAGGCAACCTGGGCATTTTACGGGAACTGGCGCTGAAGCTCGTTGCCGAAGGAGTCAATGAATCCCTGCGGGAACACCGGGAAGAGATGGGTATTACCATGACAACAGGCATCATGGAACGGGTGCTGGTGTCGACCCAATATCATTGGAATGGATCCATTTATATTCGGAGAGGGCAGCAGATTGCGAAGAGACTGAATGGTGATTTATGCGTGGTCACGTTCCGCGATATGAAGAAGGCATTAACTAAGGAAGCCACGGTATTTCGCCGAAACATGATCAAGCTGGTGGAGAAATTCGGAGGAGCATTCGAGGAATTGCCCATGACGCATCGTCGCAGAATTCCATCCACCTTGGCACGTTATGCTGCCAGGCAGCAGATTACCCGAATTGTGATGGGTCACTCACGTCATACCCGCTGGCAGGAGTTATGGCAAGGTTCTGTCATCAACTCGCTCCTGCACAAGCTGCAGGGGGTAGATCTGTTCCTGCTTGCAGATCGAACCGAGCTGGATGGAGAACGATTACTTCCCGCAAAATTGCCGGATACCCGCAGCACAACCTATCGCAGATTAAGCGATCAAGAAGTGAAGAAACAGATCGGCCAGATTCAGCGAGGCAAATTCAAAGTATACATCGGTGCAGCCCCGGGTGTAGGTAAAACCTATATGATGCTGCGGGAAGGCAACGATCTGCTCCGCAAAGGCATTGATGTTCGAATCGGCCTGCTGGAGACGCACAATCGGGCTGAGACCATGGAGCAGATCGGACAGCTGCTTGTCATTCCACGGGATCGTCGGACATATCAGGGAGTGGCATTGGAGGAGATGGATACGGAGGCTATTCTTCGCCTTTGTCCGGAAGTCGTGTTGGTGGATGAACTGGCCCATACCAATGTGCCCGGAAGCGTAAGGAAAAAACGTTACGAAGATGTGCTTCATCTGCTGGATGCAGGGATCTCGGTAATCACGACTGTTAACGTGCAGCATCTGGAAAGCCTGAACGATGCCGTAGAGCACATTACGGGAATTCGGGTCCGGGAGACGGTACCGGATCAGATTCTGCAAATGGCAGATGAAGTGCAGTTAATCGATGTTGCACCTCAGGCCTTGCGGCAGCGCATGCGGGAAGGTAAAATCTATGCAGCAGCCAAGGTGGAGCAGGCACTTGCGAATTTCTTCCGCATCGGTAATCTGATTGCATTGCGGGAACTTGCCCTGCGTGAACTGGCCGATGATGTGGATGAACGGCTGGAAGCGAAGGAGCAAAAAAGTGCGCTTCGGGGCCCTTGGCGAAGACAGGAAGCAGTCTTTGTTTGTGTAAGCAGTGACAAACATGCGGAGCGGTTAATTCGCCGTGGTTTTCGCACGGCTTATCGGTTGAAGGCCGTATGGCATGTTCATCATGTACATGTTGGCAAGGCAATGAGTGACGAAGTCAAGGATCAGCTGAAGGCCCTGGAACAGTTAACCGTCAGGCTGGGTGGGGAATTTCATATTCATCACAGTGAGAAACTGAGGGAAGTATCAAGTATTTTGGCAAGCAAGGCAGCAGAGGAAAAAGCAACACAGCTGGTGGTTGGTCAAGCGAAGAGGCTCTGGTGGCTAAATGGCTATCGTGGTTCCGGATCGGTGGTCAATCGGCTGGTACGGCTGTCCAGACATATGGATGTATTAATAGTTGCAGATTACGATTATGATCCAAGCGGGATGTGAACAGTACAGTGCCTGAACGAAACACAGAAGAGAAGGGGAATCCTCCTTTGCACCGGGTTTCCCAATATGTATGGGTAACCATTGGCATTACCTTGTTAACCCCACTGCTTCATGTCATCGGCATGAGTAGTGATCTGGTTAACGTCTCGCTCATTTACCTGTTTCCCATTTTGGTGAGCGCCGTTTACTGGGGATTGGGCCCTGCAATCTACGCAGCGAGTCTTAGCGTAATCATGTTTGACTTCTTTTTTGTACCTCCGAATCTCAGTTTTACCGTTGCAGATTTGCGATATATTTTTTCTTTTGTTGTGTATTTGGCCGTAGCGGTGTTAACAGCCACACTTTCCAGTCGCTTACGTCAGCAGCTGGAGATGGTTAGGCAGCGTGAAACCACTACCAATTCATTGTATGCGCTCAGCCGCCAGATGACGGCTGTTACGGATCTGGATACACTGCTCGATCATATTGCGAAGCAAGTATCATACACACTGGGTACCCAGGCTGCCGTATATTTGCCTGATGCTCATGATGAGCTGAAAGTAACAGCATCAGCCGATGACCTGGGAAACGCAGTCTGGGGTGGAGAGGAATCAGAGATCGCGATTGCCAAGTGGGTGTACAGGAATGGCGAAACTGCGGGGAGAGGTTCTACCATCCTGCGGGAATCTTTGGGTCTATACGTTCCCTTGCGTACGGAAGATCAGATACACGGCGTGCTTGCCGTCCGTATGGAGGCCAGGGATATTCATGAGCAGCGGGAACAGCTGCAATTGCTGGAGGCCTGTGGAGGGCTGGCGGCCAGTGCAATTGCTCGCGTCAAACTGGCAGAGGAAGCAAGGGTGGCACAGATGACTGCCGAATCAGAGCGCATTCGCACGGCTTTGCTGGACTCTGTGTCCCACGAACTGCGGACGCCCTTAACGACGATCATTGGATCTGCTACAGGATTGATCGAGAATGACGCCATCTTTACCCCGGAAGACCGGAAGGAGCTGACGGGCAATATTCGGGATGGTGCCATGCGCATGAACCGATTGGTGAGCAATTTACTGGGCATGGTGAAGCTGGAGAGCGGTATGCTGCAGCTGCGCAGGAAATGGTGTGACGTCGGGGACATGATCAGCGTGGTGTTAACGCAAGTAAGGGAATTCAGCAAGCATCGGAGCATTCGTGTGGATTTGCCGGATCAACCGTTATTTATATGTGGAGATGAAGTGCTGCTGGAACAGGTGCTGATCAATGTGGTTAGCAATGCCATTAAATATTCTCCTGACTATAGCGAGATTGTCCTCACTGTTACGAGGGATGAGAGAAACGCCAGGCTGACCATTGTGGTAGCGGACACTGGTGTAGGTATTCCTGATGCTGACAGGGAGCGGATTTTTGAAAAGTTTTACCGGTCGGAATCCTCTCGTCATGTGACGGGCACAGGACTGGGACTGGCTATATGCAAAGGGATTGTTGAAGTTCACGGAGGAACGATTGAAGCAGATCCCAATCCGGGAGGCGGAACAAGAATGAGCATCTGTTTGCCCATGGAAGCGCCGGAAGCATTATTTCCCTATAGAGGACAAGGAGAGGTTGAGTAACATGACGGCATCGCAAGGGGCACGCATATTGGTTGTAGATGATGAACCACAAATTCGCAAACTGCTGAAGGTGACCCTGCAGGCTCATCAATTCGAAATTCATGAATGTGCCGATGGCGACGAGGCTGTCATTCAGGCGAGTATCGTTCATCCAGATCTGATCATCCTCGATCTGGGTCTGCCGGGGATGTCCGGGATGGACGTGCTGCATCGCGTCCGCGAATGGTCCCAGGTGCCCATTATTGTACTGACGGCGAAGGAGCGCGAGGAAGACAAGATTGCTGCGCTTGACGGTGGGGCCGATGACTATGTAACGAAGCCGTTTGGCATGGGTGAACTGGTTGCCCGGATTCGGGTTGCACTTCGGCATGTGGCGAAGACAACCGATGAACCTGTACTGCGTTTTGGATCCCTCACTATAGATCTGGCACAAAGGCAGGTGGAGCTGGACGGTTTGCCGATCAAATTAACACCCACAGAGTACGATATGCTCAAGGTTCTGGCCTCCAACGCCGGAAAGATCATTACCCAGCGCCAGCTGCTGCAGCAGGTATGGGGCGGGCATCATCACGAATCTGATAGTCATTATCTGAGGGTCTACGTGGGTCATCTGCGCAAAAAATTAAAGGAAGACCCTACGCAGCCACGATTCATTCAGACCGAGCCCGGAATTGGCTATCGCTTTTTGCTTCAGGATTAGTATGAAATTGTAACAAGAATCCCTTATTAGAAAAACGCCGGAGCCTCCTGGATTTACAGAGGTCTTCGGCGTTTTTCTAATCATCAATGAAATAAAAACTGTCTTTTGCTTTAGGATGTATACTTCGGCAGCCAATCCCCATGAGCCTCGATCAGTTCATCGCACATGGCAACGATGTCATCAATGGACAGCTCGGCAGCAGTGTGCGGATCCAGCATGGCGGCATGATAGATATGTTCCTTTTTGCCCGTCATGGCCGCTTCAATCGTCAGCAGCTGGGTGTTGATGTTGGTGCGGTTCAGTGCCGCCAGCTGTGGGGGCAGGTCGCCAATGTAAGTTGGGCTGATTCCAGATCCGTCCACCAGACATGGCACCTCGACACAGGCCTCACGAGGCAGGTTAGTAATCAGACCGGTATTCATTACATTACCGCCGATTTTGTATGGACGGTCCGTTTCCATCGCTTCCATGATATGCGAAGCGTATTCACGGCTGCGGGTATGTTCAATATGTTCACTGGCAAACAGCTTCTCGCGCATTTCCTTCCATCCTTCAATCTGGTTCACGCAGCGGCGCGGATACTCATCCAGCGGGATGTTGAAGCGTTCGATCAATTCCGGATAATTCCGTTTGATAAAGTATGGATGGTACTCAGCATTGTGCTCGGAAGACTCCGTTACGTAATATCCAAAACGATTCATCAGCTCGAAACGCACCATATCATGATGCTGCTCCTTCTGTTTCTCCCTCGCCAGACGTTTAATCTCCGGATACAAATCCTGGCCATCTCTCGTTACTTCCAGCAGCCAGGCCATATGGTTGATTCCTGCCACTTTTGCAACTACGCCTGTCTGATCCATTCCCAGCGCTTCAAACAAGTGAGGCACGCATACCTGCACGCTGTGGCACAGACCTACCGTTTTGATCCCTCCATGCACGTTCATGACATTGGTCAGTACGGCCATCGGGTTGGTGTAGTTCAGGAACCAGGCGTCAGGACACACTTCCTGCATGTCCCGGGCAAAGTCGAGCATGACCGGAATGGTACGCAAATTACGGAAGATACCGCCAATGCCAAGGGTGTCAGCAATAGTCTGACGCAGTCCATATTTCTTCGGTATTTCGAAGTCCGTAATTGTACATGGATCATATCCGCCCACTTGAATGGCGTTAATGACATATTTGGCACCGCGCAGCGCTTCTTTGCGGTCTGTGTATTTTTTTACGGAACAACGGCTTCCAAGAGAACGGCCCATACTGGTCAGCAGTCGCTCCGAATCATTCAGCCGCTCGGCATCAATATCAAACAAGGCCAATTCAAAATCCTGCAGTGCTTCAGTCATCATGACGTCACCTAATACATTTTTGACAAAAACGGTGCTGCCTGCACCGAGAAACGTAATTTTGTTCATCTCAAGTCCAGCCTCCTTGAATAATGGTGTACCCCAACTATAGGCCGATCCGGCTTATATAACTATGGCTCAACCTCACCCATATATGGCATAATCCCATTTTTGGTCCCGCTTTCAGCTGATATTTAACCAATATACCTGTTATAATCTAAAGTAAGATCAATGTTGATGCGGAAGAAGGGAAGGGGTGGGAAGGTGAGTCCAATCGAGATGAACGTGGTGCCCATGGACTGGACACAGATGGAGCTGGTGCTGCTATTTTTCGGCTGGGAGGATTGTGATCCGTCTCATTATTGGGGTCCGGGTGTACGAGATTCCTATGTGGTTCATTACATTCATGAGGGACGGGGAACCGTTCGTATGGAAGACAGGGAGTACCATCTGACGCAGGGTCAGGGCTTTGCCATTCTGCCGGGTACGATCATTCATTATGAGGCCGATGCGAATGATCCTTGGACATACTCCTGGTTCGGATTTAAGGGCGTACATGCCAAGACATTCATGCAGCGGGCAAACCTGAGTCCAGCATCCCCTGTATTTAAAGCTAGCGATCCAGAGGTAATGGATGGTTTATATGAAAACATGGTTCAGGCCACATCGCGCAATGGTGGAGATGTATTCAGCCAGAGCCTGCTGTACCGATTAATGGCTGAACTGATCTCCTCCTCCCCTGATGAGGACAAGCCGCAGAGGCCTCTTTCCACCAAGGATGAATACATCAGGCAAGCCGTTCAGTTTATGGAGAACAGGTACAGCCAGAAGACGTCCATCCTTGATATTGCACAGTCCGTCCGTCTGGATCGTACGTATCTGTCCGGTCTGTTTAAGGAGAAGTACGGGAAGTCGCTGCAGGCCTTTTTTCTTGAATACCGGATGAATCGCGCAGCAGAGCTGCTGCAGAGTTCAACGCTTTCGGTCAGTGAGGTTGCCCACTCCGTGGGGTATACGGATCCGTTGTTATTTTCCAAGATGTTTAAGCGCGTGACAGGAGTCTCCCCGAAAGGTTCGAGAGAGCGGGAATAGGCTGACGAGCTGTTTCAAATTTGAATAAATGCTTTGATCATTATCTGTGAGCCAGCTATACTGGTACAGAATGCATTTCAATTGAATATGTGGAACTGGGTGCTATACCTTCGGGTAGAAGCTTAATAGGGAAGACCGGTGTGATGCCGGCGCGGTCCCGCCACTGTAACAGAGGAGTTATGCAGCGTTATGCCACTGGTTTAGACCGGGAAGGTGCTGCAATGACGAGGATTCTGGAGCCAGGAGACCTGCCTAGTTTAACAACACAGTAGTACCTACGGGAGATAGGAAGGTGTTTAGAGAGCATGATTTTTTCTGAAAATCTGTTTATTTAAGACGTCCTTATCCGGTACTAGCGGAGAGAGACGTCTTTTTTGATATGCATGGACAAGTCACGTGCGGGGTTGGAGATTGGGGAGAGGATGTCAGACATGTGAGTAGATATATTGTGAAAAGATTCATTCAACTGGCAGCCGTGTTATTCGGCATTTCGTTTCTGACGTTTCTGCTGACCTATCTGTCTCCGGGGGACCCGGCAAGGCTTATGCTCATGTCTACAGGGGTCACACCGTCGGACGAATTGGTACAGCAGGTGCGTGTCCAGCTGGGACTGGATCAGCCATTTTGGATACGCTACGGAACCTGGCTGGGACAGGTGCTTACCGGAGATTTCGGAACGTCCTATAAATACGACAGGCCTGTGCTCGACATTCTGCTGTCCAGGCTTCCAGCTACGCTTCGGCTAACAGGAAGTGCCCTGCTGCTGGTCGTTCTGATTGCGTTTCCACTGGGTATTTTGTCTGCTGTCTACAGAAACAACGTTCTGGATTACGTCATTCGCCTGTTTTCGTTTGCAGGGCTGTCCATGCCCAGCTTCTGGCTCGGGATGCTGCTTATGTTGGTATTTGGAGTTCAACTCAAGCTGCTGCCTGTCATGGGAAGTTCGGGCTGGAACAGCCTGATATTGCCGGCATGCACACTGGCGTTACCTCTGATTGCCCAATATATCAGGCAGATCCGTACGGTGATTCTGGAAGAGATGTCCCAGAACTATGTAATGGGGGCCAGAGCCAGAGGCGTGAAGGAGAGAGTTATTATGATGCAGCATATTTTACCCAATATATTATTGCCCATCGTTACGCTCATGGGTATGTCTACAGGCGCCCTGCTCGGCGGGGCAGCCATTGTGGAAAGTTTGTTCGTATGGCCCGGTGTAGGGCAGATGGCGGTGGATGCCATCTTTACAAGGGACTATCCCCTGATTCAGGGCTATGTCATCTGGATGGCAACCATCTATGTATTGCTGAATCTGATTGTTGATCTCTGGACACATCTGCATGACCCGCGGATTCGACTGGACGTGGATGTGTAAATGAGAGAATTTAAGCTTATTCTGACACAGCATCGCTGGTTCACGTTTCTATGTTCATTGACACTCCTCTGGGTCATTCTCGCCATGATTGCGCCGCTGCTAGCACCGCATGATCCACTGGCAACGAATTTTGCCAAGGTACTGCAGCCAGCCAGTTCGGAATATCCGCTTGGAACCGATCAGCTTGGACGCTGCGTGTTATCCCGTATCCTTTACGGGGCCAGGACGTCGCTTCTGCTTACATTTATAATGATCGGAATTGTGTTTGTGCTTGGTGTAGCCATTGGTGTTATCGCGGGTTTTGCCCGTGGTCTGACGGATACAGTACTGATGCGGTTATCCGATACACTGATGGCCTTTCCAGGATTAATCTTCGCTATCGCAGTAGTGGGGATGCTGGGGCCAGGCCTATTTAATACGGTAATTGCCCTGGCGGTTGTTTGGTGGGCGAAGTATGCACGACTGGCAAGAAGTCTGGTGATCTCGCTTCAGCAAAAGGAGTATGTCGCTGCGGCAGCCTTCAGCGGCGCGCGGAAGATTCAGATCATCATCAGAACCATCCTGCCCAACATGCTGTCTCCTCTCATTGTTATGGCGATGATGGATGTGGGCGGCATGATGTTATCCATCTCAGGCCTGTCCTTTTTGGGGCTGGGTGCTCAGCCTCCTGAACCGGAGTGGGGGGCGATGCTGAATGAAGGCAGACGATATTTGCAGACAGCTCCGTGGCTGTTGATTTATCCGGGACTTGCGATTTTTTGCACGGTGATCATTTTTAATTTGCTGGGCGACAGTCTGAGGGATGTGCTGGATCCCAAGAAAAAGGCAGCTTAACAGGAGGAACGGGAATGAATTCGAGATATGGAAAAACGCTAACGCTTACCGTACTGTCATTATTGGTTTTATGTATTATCGCGGCATGTGGCCAAACCACAACAAGTACCTCCACCTCATCATCATCTGGCGAAAAGGCGGCTGAGGCGGACAAAGGCAGTGCAGTTGCACCGACTCATCTGAATGTAGCGCTATTCTGGCTTGGAAGTAATCTGGATCCGGCAGAGGAGTGGAACGGCTGGACCCTTACACGGGCAGCAATAGGAGAGACCCTGATTCAGTTTGACGAAAATATGAAATTGGTACCGAAAATTGCGGATAGTTGGGATCGTATTGATGATACGACATGGCATTTTCATATCCGGGACGGCGTAACGTTTCACAACGGAAATAAGGTCACAGCAGATGCGGTGAAGAAGTCCATTGAACGTTCCATGGAGCTGAATGAGAGAGGACAGTCGACCTTGCCGGTAGCTTCCATGACTGCCGAAGGTCAGGATCTGACCATTAAAACAACTGAGCCTTATGCATCCCTTCTTGGCAATATTGCTGAACCCCTGTTTGTAATCGTGGATACGAGTGCGGATACGTCCAAATTCAAGAGTGAGCCTATCGCTACAGGGCCGTTTATGGTCACAGGCTATACCCCGGATCAGGAGATTCAGGTGAAAAAGTATGACGGATACTGGGACGGGGCAGCGGATGTGGATACCATTACATTCAAATATATCAAGGATGACAGCACGCGTGCCCTTGCACTGCAATCGGGTGAGATTGATGTAGCCAGCAACGTGGGACGAAGCAGCCTGGCATTATTCCAGGATCAGAGTCAATATACGATTGATGAAATCCCGAGCCTGCGTACGCAGTTTGTATGGTTTAATACGCAGAATCCGCTGCTGAGTGAACCGGACGTACGGCGTGCAATCTCGTACGGCATAGACCGCGAGATGTATGCAAACACACTGGTGGGCGGTCAGGCGGCCAAAGGACCGTTTACCTCGGCTCTGCCTTTTGGCTATGATCAGGTCAAGGGGTATGACTATGAACCGGAGACAGCCAAGAAGCTGTTGGATAAGGCTGGTTACATGGATGCGGATGGGGACGGTATTCGGGAAATAGACGGACAAAAGCTAACGCTTCAATTGATTCTCAATTCGGCTTATGAATCGGACTCCATTGTGGCTGCTGCAATGCAGTCCCAGCTCAAGGAAATTGGAGTTAATCTGGAAATGACCTCTTACGAGGATCTGACTGATCACCAAAAAAGCGGGAACTACGATTTGGCGCTGACCAGCATTAATACAGGGATTACCGGAGATCCCCAGTATATTCTCGACTTTTATTTCAAAACGGGAGCAGAGTGGAACGTAGGTGGATACAGCAATCCGAAGCTGGATGCGGTGATTCAGCAGTTGCATTCCGAATTCGATGTGGAAAAAAGATATGAACTGGCTGCAGAAGCCCAGCAGATGATTCTAGATGATGCGGCATACATGTTTATTACCTATACTCCAATTAACATTGTAAGCAAGAGCAACGTTCAGGGTGCGACGATGTATCCGATCGACTTTTATCTCCTGGATCGTAATATTCAGGTTGGGCAATAATGAGCAACTTGCTGGGTGTAGATCGGCTTTCTGTAGCATATAAGAGCGGTTCACCTGCACTGCAGAATGTATCGTTCACAATGAATGCCGGGGAGATTATCGGAATCGTGGGCGAGAGCGGAAGTGGTAAATCGACGTTGCTTCGAGCTTTGCTCGGCATGCTTCCAGACGGTGGGCAGTATGCCGGGGGAGACATTTTTTTTCAGGGGAAATCGATATTTAGTTTTTCACAGAAGGAATGGGGCCGCATACGCGGCAAGCGGATGGCGATGGTTTTTCAGGATAGCGGTTCTTATCTGAATCCCATCCGTACAATAGGAAGTCAGTATATCGAGGCAATCCGTACACACGTTGAACTATCGAAGAAAGCTGCCTATGACATGGCGGTGGACATGCTCTCACAGATGGGACTGGATGACCCCGAGCGCATGATGAGCATGTATCCCGGCCAGCTTAGCGGAGGCATGAAGCAGCGAACGGCAATTGCCATGGCGGTAACGATGGAGCCAGAACTGCTGCTTGCCGATGAACCGACCAGTGCGCTGGATGTAACCACTCAGGTTGAAGTGATCAAAGGATTGACCGACCTTCGGGCAAGTCAGGGAACAGGGATGATCATTGTGACGCACAATATTGCCGTTGCAGCCCATATGGCAGACTACATCGGTGTGATGCAGAACGGGTCACTGGTTGAGTTTGGACAAACTTCGAGCATTATTACAAGTCCACGTCACGCCTATACCCGCGAGTTGCTAGCTGCAGTACCTGAATTGGAGGGGAACACGGATGGTAGATGAGAGGATACCCGTTCTGGAAATGAGGAATTTAAGTAAAACCTATGAATCCAGGGGCCAGGGAGCCCATTCAGCATTGCAATCGATCAATCTGAAGCTCTATCCGGGTGAATGTCTGGGAATTGTAGGTGAGAGCGGAAGTGGCAAGAGCACCTTGGCCAAATGCGTGACCCATCTGGAAAAGGCAACCTCCGGGCAGATCATCTATCGTCAGCAGGATATTACTCTGATCAGAGGAGAGGCTTTGCGGCAGCAGCGCAAGCAGATTCAGATGGTTTTTCAGGAACCTTCGGCGATTTTCAATCCCCGCATGAGGGTAGGATCGTTTATTCTTGAGCCTTTATTGAATTATAAACTGATCAAACGCAGGCAGGGGGAAAAGGAAATTCATCGTTTGCTGGAGCTGGTGGGATTGCCTGCTGCGATTGCTGACAAGTATCCACACGAAATCAGTGGTGGGGAGCAGCAGCGAGTGGTTATTGCCCGGGCGATTGGATTGCAGCCGGATGTGATTATATTTGATGAGGCTACCTCGGCACTCGATGTTTCCATTCAGCAGCAAATATTGAATCTGTTGGTCCGATTGCGTGAGGAGACAGGGATTTCATGTATCTTCATATCACATGACCTGGCTGTGGTGCAGCAGGTTAGCAATCGCACTGCGATCATGTACAAGGGTGAAGTCGTTGAGGTATTGGAAAGTGCACAGCTAACACGTGCATCCAGTCATCCCTATACACGAAACCTGATGGCTTCGGTGTTGTCGGTGAAGGAGATCAAGGATAAGATGCGAGAGTATGCCCTGCAAGGCATTACGGGTTGAGTTTTACGGTGTATTGTGGTCTTTATAATTAAGCGAAGAAAAAGGATTATTCCGGGTCATGGTGGTGACGGCCGGAGTAATCCTTTTACTGTATAAGGAGTATAAGAAATCATGAACTGCTGTTGAAAAGTAATACAATGTACGCAAACCGATGTGTGCAAACCCATCTATGCACACTGATCTATGCAAACCAATGTACGCAAGCATAGGTGACTCAGCCAAGTATTAAGCATCGCCTGATATCTTTTTTAATGTGGCACTTGGGATTGGAAGTCGTTTCGGCTCGACCGATTGGCATGGTAGAAGACAACATCCCCGTCTTGGATGGGCCAAGTATTGCTTTCAGTATCGACCGGATTGTTCTGAAAACCCTCCATTTGCCACTGATTCATCAGAGGTGCATAGATGTACTGGAGATGAGGCGCGTCAGTATCGCCATCTCGTAGACTTTCAATATTGAAGTTGACTACGATATACCCATTTCTCAGAAACACAGCGGACTTTTCATCCAACTGGTTTTGTCTCGCAAGTGGCTCCAAATTCGTGCCTTTCGGCACGGCATATACATCGGCTGGCAGGCTGTATTCTCCATACCAGTGCTGAATGGATGCATTTGCCCGATCCAAGTTAACGCCTTGCGGGATGTCCGTTTTGGGTCCGATCAATGTGCGAATGGATGAGGGCAGGATCATCCAATCATAACGTCCCACCCACGTTTTCTGGTGCGAGATCTGATCGACGAAACGAACCATGTATTCTGCCAGTGTGCCTTGGCTCTGCTCCTCTTTGGTCAGTTCATAGGTGTATCGATAACGGGCAGCATCGCCCAGTTCCGTACCAGGAACATTTCGTAAACGGGCATTCAGAACCACAAAGCGTTTCTCCAAATCCTGTGCAGATCCGATACGGATAAATCTTTCCTGTCCTCTGTGGTAATACAGATCTACCTCCTGCCGGGAGGTACCGTCCTCGTTCACGAAATGAAAAGTTGGTGTAATCCGTACCCCATCCTGCTGACCAAACATATTACCTTTCGTTTTGAGGTCAAACTTGATATGGTACCCGGTTTTTACAGCCACATTTTTGAATCCCTGTATTGGATGGCTGCCTGGACGAATGGGCAATACGAAAGGTGCCAGATTGCCACGAGGGTCACCATCTATACGATTCAAGCCTGTCCAATAGCTGACTCCCGTTTGCTCCGGGCTGCCTGGCTGCTTGCGAAAAACATTTTCCCAGTTGTAGTCCGAAATGTCGGTGACGTGAAAATCGTATAGCCTACCGATGACGTCGACTGGAACCGTATCGGCAGCTACGTGATGGGTCAGGTTGGTATTGGCATCCTGCTGTTCGGTGAAGTTGGGGGGTGCGTTCTCCGCAATGTTGCGGAATTCAATTTCATAGTTGCCCTCGTCTACCCATACCGGGAGATAAAAGCTGGTGTCCAGCTGGTTTACCGGGATATCCACCCAGGTTTTAGCCGGGATAAATTGGCTTCTGTCCGCGTTGTAGACATCAAACGGGAATTTGACCTGTTTCACTCGAAAATATTTGGCATAGTCCCGATTGCCATAACCGGGGTAACTTGCTGCGTTTAAATGTTGACCCGTCGTTGGAATACGGACAATAAATGGACGTTCCAGAATCAGTGCTGACCGGGTTAGATCTGGAGTCGTCTTCTGATTATGAGCCTGATCATCCGATACCAAGGCGTAGTTTACGACAGGGGTATGCACGGTAACGGTGTTAATGCCGTTAATCGGGAAATCCTTGTTGGCGCCGCCGTTTACATTCCCAGGCAGCAGATCGTAATAAATGGTCCCGGAACTTGGCGTGTTTTCTTTGTTGACCAGCGTGTTACTAATCATGTTATTTGGCTTATAGAGGACATCCTGGCCAATCGTTGTAGGGTTAGGAATATTGGATGGCGTAGGTCCATCCTTGGTCGCTTCCGTGTCGTCCATAATCTTGGTATTGTTGAATATGACCGAGTCATTATTCACTTTTGCCTGAGGGGTGTTGGACTCCGCCATTCCCTTCAAACGCGACGTATCATCCGGCACATCTGGAGGTGCATTCAGCCCGCCTGTTAATTTGGGTGGGGTATAGGAGATAGACGTTGTTTGCCCTGGTCTGACGTGGCTCTCCACGTTGTCATCGTTTTTGGATACCAAAGTTGGCGGTGTATATCCGGTTGGAGTCATGGTGACCAGTTCACCCGGCAGGGCATAATTCTTCATGGTCGCTTTTACGATCTTGTATACTTCAAGATTGTTAATTTTCCAATACGAGTAGTCCCGTGTTATCTGGAAATTGTATGGTTTGGTTACTGTGTCATTGGCTGGAACAGGTGGTCCATCCGTACAGCCATCCTCGGTACAGAGCGGTGGTCCGGGAACCGTCCATTCTCTGTCATAGGACAGCGTAACACTGCAATCATATGTAACTTTGCCCGACATTTTCGCCCAGGCCTGCTTGAAGAGATAGTTGTCAGCAAATGCATTGGTATACAGTGACTCGGAAGTAGGGATTCCTCTCAGTACATTGAATGTCTCACTTCCTCTGTTATCTGACTTTATTACACCGTTAGCATTTGGATCAAGGTCACTCATGCTCATGATCGTCCCTGCAGATGGTGGCCCGATTGTTGGTGAACATCCAACACCACTTCCGCCCCCATTGCCTCCGCCACCCCCGTTCCCGGGATCTTCTTCTACGCCAATCGTTGTGGTTGTCGTTAATTGGAAGTCGTCTTTCTCCCATAGTACGGTGATGGTCGTAGTTCCCCTGCTTACGGCTTGGACAAGCCCTGAATTGCTAACGGTTGCAACACCAGGGTTGGAGGAAGTCCATGTCGTGCGCCCATTACCGCTATTAACATTGGTTTCAGCACCAAAGCTTCCATCACCGGTTTTAGTCTTTACGGTTGCATTTAATTGCTTGGATTGGTTAATGGTGAGTTGGCCGCCATTGGTGAGATTGATTTCTTTGGTGATCTCGGCTAAAGCTTTCCAGTAGAGGTCAGTTCTGAATATATAGTCCGCGGACCATTTCGGGGGATTGTACTCTCTGGTTGCAGTAGGAGCAATCGCACCCCCGATTTGCATCTGAAACTTGGTGTTTAAACCATCAAATTCATCTACAGATATTAATATTGGATCTCCGATTCTATAGTAATTAGTATTATCCATATAATGAGGTTTCTTGGATCTTTCAGTTATTTCGGAAGACGGGTGAGTTTCATCATTACTATCTTTGTATTCAGTTGGTTTGTACGAGTCTTTATCGAGAGTTACATTCATGCATACCCTAGATGACTTAGGCAAGTTTGTTGTGACATCATTAGTTAAGTTGATATTGTTACATTCTCCATCGACTCTCCAATCCAAATTATCAAGTTGGTAAATGTAAATGCCGAGATTTGTCCTTGCTTGTCCTTCAAGAGGGATAACCTTTTTTTGTGATTTAGCAGGTATTGAGGGTTCCATATGATATGCCTCAACTTCCTCTTTTGTACCCGGACCTCCACCAGCTGCAACTGTTGAAAAGGGAGTTAATAATGCACTCATAACAAACGATGCTAGAAGAAGTTTATTAACAATTTTTTTTAATGGCAATCTCAACCCTCCTTCATTTATTATCAATCACACTGAACGTAACACCTTCTTCAGTTGTGAGTGTAATAGCAGAAATGAGGCTCTTATCGAAATGTAAGAGTCCATCCCCCCAATAAATAGGGTTATTATTAGTGAAAACTCCTCTATTTTTTGTGAAGTCAATGTTTGTAGGTATTTTATATGAAGCACTAGCTTTGGTTTTTGGTGAAAGAAGAGGATCAATGGCGCTAGAGTTCAATAAACTGCCCGCCTGTAGCTGATTCATAGTGGGATTTTTAATGTTCAACTCAAATTCAACAAAGGAATGATAGGAACCACGTAAGGTTGTAATAACTCCTTCATCGACAAAGACAGGATAATAGATGCTCCGTTTTGTCCCTACAGCATAGGGACTAACAATGATCCAATTGTGGATTTTAAGTTCAGCGTGATTTGTTAATGTAACAAGATTTTTATTTCTTATTTTTGAAAAGTCGCTTGTTACAGAGCTGTATTTAATAGTAGGATTTACTTTTTTTTCGGGTGTCTGTGTATAAGAAGGCGCAATAATGCTCAAATTCGTCCCAGTCAAACCAACTGCACGCAACTCATTCAAACCCTGAAAATCAGCAGGCTTCGTTTTCGCCACACTTGCATAACGAGCGATCAGCACAGCAACTTCGGCCCTTGTCGTGGTGCGATCCGTTCCAAAATTTTTATCGTTAGCAACACTCATCAACCCTGTACCTAGAGCAACAGCGACAGCATTTTTCTGGCTGCTTGCCAGTTTGCCAGTGAAGTACTCCTTCGCAGGTATCACAGTATTGCTTACATCAGACAGAGCTTGTTTGTAATCCGAATCAACCACGGTCAGCCCTTGTGCCAGCCAGGTCGCCATTTCACCCCGTGTTAGAGATGCCTTGGCATCGAGTTTTCCATTGTAGTTAGCAGTGCTGATGAATCCTTTGGCAATCGCAGCGGATACGCCGCTTTTTGCCCATTCAGGCACGTCTGTAAAGTTATTGGTTTCTTGTATGGCTGCATTAGGCTGAGCGGTTAGTCGTCCCAGAATACTAGCCATTTCGGCCTTGGTCACGGGTGAGCCTGGTTTGAATGTCCCGTCGGCATACCCTTGGAAGAATCCCTGTTCAACTGCGGAGTTGATCGCTGCAGCTGCCCAGTGTGTCGAAGGGACATCTTTGAATTTTAGCGTAGCTTGAGCGGCTTCTACTGAACTCCCGATACTTCCTGAACCTATTACGCCTCCTGTAAGCAAAGCCAAGGCTGTAACCCCGGTTAGAATCATTTTCTTCATGAATACTGCTCCTTTCTAATTTCAAATTCTGGTAGTGGTTATGTACTGGATACTACTAGATACTAAATTTGTAAGAATAATCAATATTCTACCATGTCTAACTGGGTATTTGGTATTATTTATCAATATTAGTCTTACGAATTATGGTTTAAAACCCCTCCTCTAGACCCATCCAACCTCCCAAAACACAAAAAAAAGGCCACGAATCCGTAGATTCATAGCCTTATGCTTTAAGGTAGAAGATGTAAATATGGTGTTACCAAGCTCATATATTTCAAGGATAACCCATTTTCACCCATTTGAAAAGAGAGAAACAAAATAATACCAAAAATCCAGACTGCATCAACGCAGCCTGGATTTCAGTTAAATTTACATTGAATGTAGTAGCCGATCCGTGCCTACTTCTCTCAAACCAGAAGAGGCAGACGCGCTAACAATTCTACATTAAATATGTTCTATGCGCCGTTCCACTTCTCTCCGGTCAGGTATTTCTCGGTTAAAATGGACAACATCTGAATGCCAACTTCGTTATGTCCACCTTCGGGGATAATAATGTCCGCGTACTTTTTGGAAGGCTCGATAAAGGCATCGTGCATGGGTTTGACGGTTTCGAGATATTGTTTGTAAACGGATTGAATCGTACGTCCACGTTCCTCCATATCCCGCAACACTCTCCGCAATATACGAACATCGGAATCGGTATCGACAAATACCTTGATGTCCAGCAGGGCACGTAGATGTTCGTCGATGAGCACATGAAGGCCTTCTACAATAACGATATGGTTCGGTGCGAGTTCAACCGTTTCATTGGCAGCACGGTTATCTATGGTGAAGTCATATACGGGAGCATATGCCGTTTGTCCTTGCTTCAGCAGGGTGAGATGCTCAATCAACAGATCATTGTCGAATGCAAACGGATGATCGTAATTGGTGAGTCGACGCTGCTCTGGAGTGAGCTGTGATTGATCTTTGTAATAATTGTCCTGGGATATAAACGTCACTTTGCCTGATCCAAGACGGTCGATGACGGAGCGAGCTACCGTCGTTTTACCGGAGCCGGTCCCTCCGGCGATACCAATAATGAGCATGGTTGTTCCATAAACCTCCCTAGATTGGCAGCATGATCAGTAGATGGAGAGCGCCAAAAATGAGCTCTATCTGCATGTCTGTCTGCGAATACACAATTCCTTCATTGTATCACAGCTTGCTGACTTTTTCATCTTGAGGAACAGACCATGTTTTGCCTTTCGGGAGGCATACTCATTTTCAGATTTACGTTTCTAACGCATAGTAGAGCGCTTGTGCCCTCGCATGGTCCAGGGAAGAATCAGATTCTGGCCAATCAGGCGAATGAGCAGACCAAGGATAACAAAACCAAGCACACTTCCTGCCGTATTTGCAATCAGATCATTGATATCGGTCGAGCGGCCATTCCCCAGAGTAATTCTAATCACAAGCTGCAATATTTCAATAGTGAAACTTAACATTAGGCCCGCCGATGCTGCTTTGCGAATCGAGTTAACTGAAGGTTTCAAAAGAGGAAGCAGGAACCCCAGCGGCATAAACAGCACAATGTTCAGAAGGAAACTTGGCGCATCCCCAGTCAGGAGCGGAACCCATTGAAGGTTCTTGTACCAGGGTGTCTGGTTGGCATAGATTCCGATATTCAAATCGATTGGGAAAAATACAAAATGCAGCACGCCCAGCATATATATAGCGAATGTTAGCATCAGCAAATACTGTTTGCTTGTATATCTAACCGTGCTCACCCTGGCGTGGATCACCAGAGCAAGCAGAATCAGAATAAATAGTGGACCAAGGACACTTATAGATGAAATGGTAAATTGAATGGACATGCGATGACCCCTTTGCAAGGAAATGAGTTCGAGCTATTGGAGCTGAATTTTCATTTCCATTCCCTGAATAAATTGATTGTCTTTGACCTCTTCGGTAAAGTCATCTTTTACTTCAAAAGGCTTCACAACCAGGTATTTTACATCTTTCGCTGTAGTCGCATATATGCTTTCCCATTTCCATTGGTTATCTTCATATATACCTTCGCCGCTGAGTGCAGTCAGTTGTCTACCTTGATCATCATAGATGGCAAACCTGATGTCCTGCAGCTGTTCTTTTTCTTTGGCAGTCAACGTTTCTTTCCCATTCAAACCGATGGCGGCAGTTAAGCGTGTTGTGATAGGAGTAACCTCGGCTTTCGTAACAGTGGCCGTAAACAAGTCATTCTCCATGACGGTATCAGGCTGAACCTTGTAGGTGTCCGTTGTTGATTTGGTAAAAGGAACGGTTAACTCAAACTCATGATCCAGGCCTTGAAGCGTCAACTTAACCTTGGCATCGAACTGATCCGGGAATTCACCTTTATGATCCGTAGGAATGATCTGTTCAAAAAGCAGGGTATCGGGCTCGTTCGCCCCGGCTGAACTATAGAATAGACCGCCATCTGGGCTAAACCCATTGACATCGAGGAAAACGTTGTCGACTCCGCTGCTCAGCTTCACAATGTCCTTGCCGTTATCATACATCCCCTGATTCAGGTTGGGAGCCGTGACATGAACCAGAAATGCTGCTCGTGTGCCATCGTATACCGTTTCCAATACCTTGAATTTTACATCCTGATAAGCAAAAGAACTGTTTACTGGGTTAGTCAAACCTTCGCTACCCGCCGTTCTCAGACCCATATCCGCTTCAATTGAGCTGAAGAGACTACCTACGAGCGGAATACTGCGCAGAGAATCAGCCATGGCTGGAGACACAAATCCGGATGCAAATACGGTAACACCTAATACACCTGCGGCAACGGCAGCCGCTGCGGTACGGCGCAGTCCTTTGTTAACCCGGCGCGGACGCTTAGCCTGTTCACTATTCAGCTGGCTGGGTGATTCGGGAAGAGACTCCAGTGTGGCATCAATTCGAGTGCGTACAATATTAGACATGAAAGGGCGCTCCTTTGCTTGTTTTTTTAACTCCTGATCGATATTAAATGGGTTCGACATGCAATTTTACCTCCCGAAAGTTTTTGAATTTTTGGTATAGCTCCTGCCGTGCCCGGCTAAGTCTCATTTTTACCGCGCTCTCGGATATATTCAGCGTATCCGCTACCTGACGCAGGGTTAGATCCTCAAAATAATGCAGCACAATGACAATTCGTTTCGATTCTTCCAGTCGATCAACTGCTTCTCTCATATCCACCTCGTCGTAGGGACTGGATATTTCCTGCTTGGCAGGCACCTCTGCATATGATGTGGAGAGGGAGCGACGGGAGAGCATGGTATTACATTCGTTGATGAGGATGCGGAACATCCAGGTCTTGAAATACTGGGGTTCACGAAGCGTATGCATGGATTTATAAGCTTTCAGGATCGTCTCCTGAATGGCATCAGCCACGTCCTCCTCTTTTCGCAGCATGGATTTTGCTGTATTGTATAGGGAATTTTCAATTTCTCGGATGAGCCTGATAAAGGCATCACGATCTCCCTGAATGGCTTGGTTGACGAGATCGGTCGGGTCCATGGATAACAGCTCCTTTCTTGGGATACGGGATAACAGCTCCCCGCTTGGTTTTTACATGAATTAGACTTTCGGTGGGCTGATATGGTCACAATTATTTTTTTGAAGGAAATGTAGTTGCTTAATATGGACGCTTGGGAACGCGCTGTACCCTTCAGTTGGGTTGGGGATAGTTAGTAGGTGGGGGAGAGGTGGCTTTTCATATGAAGTTCGTATGAGTACTCAGCTGGTGTATCAATTTTGTCTCAATATTTCTGGTTTGGGTTGAAGGAGCTAGGTCCTTTGATATAATGATGTCGAATAATGTCCGTTATGTAACTGTAACGGGATTATTACAATCCAAGGAGGTGATACTTTTGAAAAGAAAAGGTAGATTTATTTCTTCTGTTGTCATGGCATCTATTACGGCAGTATCGGTTGGTTCTTTTGCTTTTACAGAAAGTACATATGCGTCTTCAATAACCCCGTCACCATCGGGCATTTCATCTATTAATCTGCAGGGAATGGACCTGGAATCCGCACTTATGGCTGTTCAGCAGCAGCGTTCCGCGCTGATTGAATCACAGCTGCAAGCCCAGTTGGAAGCAGTACAGAGTCGTAATGCAGCGATTGCGGAATTAAATGGGAAGCTTGCTCAAGCCATCGAAGGTGGGGATTTCGAGCTGGCGCAGTCTCTCAAAAACCAAATTGACGCTCTCTCCAGCTCCCAACAGATGGACATGCTGCGTCTGCAATCCTTGTCCAATAAGCGTAATGAGGCGTTTGACGTGATGACGAACTTTATCAAAAAAATGCAGGATTCCAGATCATCCATCATCGGCAACATGCGTTAATCTACAACTTTTAACTGATCCGTTGTGGTCAATGGAAGGTCATGAGGTATAACAAAAAAGCGAAGTTCTCGACGCTGCGTCGGTAACTTCGCTTTTTCTGCTTTCTTAGCCATTAGCCTATATAGCAACTTCCGGCCCTTAACCCGACCAGTCGCGGCGGCGAGTAAAGAGATCCTTCAGCTCGTCTGTTGACAATTCGGTAATCCAGTTCTCGGAGCTGGTGATGATATTGTCGCTAAGCTGCTGCTTGCTCTCCAACATCTCGTCTATACGCTCTTCCAGCGTGCCGAGGGAAATAAACTTGTGTACCTGGACATCCTTTGTCTGTCCCATGCGGTATGCCCGGTCGGTGGCCTGGTTTTCCACGGCGGGGTTCCACCAGCGGTCGAAATGAAATACATGATTCGCTGCGGTCAGATTCAGACCCACGCCGCCTGCCTTAATGGAAAGGATGAAGACGGATGGCTGTTCATGCGCAGGCAGTGTACGGGACTGGAACTGGTCGATCATGCGATCCCGTGCGGTCTTGGATGTGCCACCATGCAGATATAATACAGGCTCCTGCAGTTCCTGCTGGAGAACCTGCTGCAGCATCTGACCCATACCGATGTACTGGGTGAAAATAAGGCATCGCTCGCCCTCTTCACGCAGCTCACGGATAAGCTCCATCAGCCGTTCCAGCTTCGCGGAGCGGCTGATCAGCATCGCCATGTCCTGTGGACTATACAGGTCATACTCCGTCTTGGAGCCATCCGAAGACAACGTCTCCGGCAGAGCTTCCTTCGTCAGGAGCAGCGGATGGTCACACAGCTGCTTGAGCTGGGTTAACGCAGATAGAATCGCACCTTTGCGCTTAATGCCTTCCAGCTCTTTCATTTTATCCATCAGTGCCTGCACGGATTGATCGTATAGGGCACTCTGCTCGCCGGTAAGATGAATGTAGGTTTTCATCTCGTTTTTGTCCGGCAGGTCGAGCTGGATATTCGGATCCTTTTTCTTGCGGCGAAGCATAAATGGCTTGACCAGCTGCTGCAGATCCAGCATGCGCTGCTCATCCTTGTCTTTCTCAATCGCGGTGATAAACCGGGTTTGGAAAGCGCGTGCGCTGCCAAGGTATCCCGGATTAATGAAGTCGTAGATGGACCATAGCTCGGCCAGACGGTTTTCAATTGGTGTACCTGTCAATGCGATACGGTGTTTAGCGGGGAAACTGCGTACCGCCAAGGACTGCTTGGTTTGCGCATTTTTAATGTTTTGTGCCTCGTCCAGGCAGATGGAAGCCCAAGTGTATGACTGTAACATCTCTTGGTCCAGGGTAGCGGTAGCATACGACGTAATGATGATATCCACCTGCTCGGTCTGTTCCCTGAAGGCTTCTCCGCTAAGCCTGCGTGCACCGTAGTGCAGACTGACGTTAATCGAAGGTGCAAAACGGCTGATTTCCTTCTGCCAGTTGCCCAGTACCGAAGTGGGGCAGACGAGAAGGGCGGGAGCATCCCCGGATAACCGCTGCTGATTCTCTTTGAGATGCAGCAAATACGTAATAAACTGAATGGTCTTACCAAGCCCCATATCGTCCGCAAGGCATGCTCCAAGGCCGAATTTGCGCAAGAATCCAAGCCATGCAAATCCTTCTTTTTGATAAGAGCGAAGTTCTGCATGCAGTCCAGTCGGAACGGGAAGGGAGGGAGCCCCGCCTTGTCCGCCGCCAAGCTGTGCAATGATCCGGTTCAGGTGTTCATTCAGCTCGACCTCCAGACGAACGTTCTCATTAGCCTTCGGCTGCTGCTCCTCCTCGGTTTGCTGCCCTTCCTTCCATTTCTGATGACGATATTCACGCTGCTCATTTTGCAGCAGATGCAGGTGCAGAATGTCTTGAAACGACAGTCCCTGTTCCCGGTCGACACCACCCATGGCTCGCCGAATCTGCTCCAGCAAGGCAGGGTCGAGTGGTACCCACTCTCCGCGGAATCGTACCAGCCGTTCGTTGCGGGCAACGAGGTCGGCGAATTCCTCTTCACTGAGATCGGTATCTCCAATCGCAATGCGCCAGTCAAAATGAATGATGGAGTCCAGTCCGAAGAAGGACTGTCCGCGTTCACTGCCTTCCTCCGGCTTCACCTTGGCACGAAGCTTGGGTTTCTTCTTGCGGGCTGCTTCCCACCATCCCGGAAGCAGTACCTGCCAGCCTGATTCCAGCAGTCTGCCGCTGTCTATGGTAAGGAACTGCCATGCTTCCTGATCACTGAGCGGATCGCTGAGCACATCACGGCTCCCACTGATGGAACGGCTGATTCGCGGCAAATGTGCACGCAGCTGCTCCAGCCAACCGGCAGAACGGTCAAGGATAAATGCTGTCCACACCTCCGGCCATTCACCTTCAAGTCTTCCGCGGGAATCAAGCCGAACGGGAACCAATGAAGCAGCATCCAGCTTATCCTGCAAAACTACACGCAGCCGCCATGCGGGTTCATCTTCATCCGGCTCCAGCAATTGCAGAAGCGGGCGGAACGGGGCAGCGTCTGCTTTCCATCCAATGGAGACAAGCCAGGCCTGGGCATCCATTCCTGCTGTCCTTGGTGGTGTTCCCCCTTGAGGGAATAGCTGAGGGAACTCGCGCCGAAGATCAGTTGCAGCTTCCTCGGTGTTATACCACCGCTGGAATACAGTAGCTGAATAGGCCGCGTTAAGTCCTTCGGCGTAGCTCTCGTCTGTCTCGTCAAGTGCTTTGCTCAGCGTAGATCGATCCTGTGGCTTCATGCTATCCGGATCCCAGATCCATTGCAGCTGACCTGTACGATAAGCAGCGAAACTGGGGACATATTTTCGATTTTCAATGGTTGCAGCAAGTGTAGGAGCAAGCCTGATCAGATGAGCAGCCTGCTCGTCCCATTTCCATTCAATGTGCAGCAGCGTGTGCATCTCTGCGAAGAACGGGATGACCTCTTCCGCAGGCAGTACCACCAGATCAATATCTTCAATCTGTCTCGTCTCCAGCTCGGTTCCGTAGAAGGAGGGAGCATGCCAGGCAAATAGTCGCTGCTTAAGCGACTGCCCCGATACAAAATGATGAGTATTAAGGGCTCCATAAAATAAGGCATCACCGTATCCGGTTAATGCGACGTGAACTTCAATCGTTTCGGTATAGGGATGTATAAGGCTCATGAGATCAACTTACCTTTCCGAAGTTCTTCCTGCAGCGCACGCAGTCTGCTATTCCGCACAGACAGTGCGGTGATGAAATCTTCCCAGCGTTCCTCTTGCTTCAGTTTTTTGTAGATTTTGGACAGCCGCTTCAGCAGCTTGACTGCTGCCTTGTAACCGTCTCTGTTCTTGTGACCGATGTAACGTTCCACGGCCTGGTGGTAGAACGGGAGCAGGAGTTCCGGTGCATCTTTTTCAATCGGCTGCAGTACCGCCACGCGAAATTCAAGCGGTTCTGTCTCCGTACTCAACTGAAAATCAATCCAGCGCCGCCACTGTCCGCGGCTATGCATGGCTTCTTCGTAAGCTGGACGGGAGTGAGGAAGCATGCTGACCAGGGTATCCCACATTTGATTTTCCGTCTCGGGGAGATGTTTGATCGTCATGTCCCACAGCTGCATATAATCCTGCAGAGGTTCGTTCCGGCGATTGGCCAGCAGTGGTCCAAGCTGTGCAAGCCATGCACCGAGCCGTTTCCAATCTGATTCATCCGCGAGCACATGCAGGAAATGCAGCAGATGTTCTGCCGGGATGCCGTACGCCGTACTACCGCTCGTCAACCGTTGCCAGGCGTGCTCGTCCTGATGCAAGTGGAAGTATATCCAGCTTTGCGCGAGAACAAGTGGCAAGGGCGCCGATTTTCCAGGCTTACCGGACTGGCTGCTGCCTGTCAGATTGGCTACACCTAGCACACGACCTCCGCTATTGCTTGGTGTGTTCACGGCAGCTTCTTTCAACTGATCTTCGATGTCCTGTAACATGTTCAGCTCCGATACGAGCAAATGATCATTTTGTAAGTGAGGAACGATCCAATTTAGCCAAACCTGCCGATAGATCGGCGTGAACAGCATCAGTGTGGACGTCTCGGGCATCATTTGTGTGCGGAGGTACGATATGGTTTCTTCAAGTCGCTTCCACAGCTGCTTAAGCTTATTATCCGGAAGCTCGGCGAATTGAAGGGGGCGGCTTAGTACCTGATCCATGCCTTTCTGTAGTGCATCTACAGCAAGTTGTGCTGGGTAACTTAGATAGACAGGTGTATGGCTGATAGGATGGCGAGAAGGGATGCAGTATCGCATCAGGTACAGATGTACATGGAATTCAAATAGCTGATCCATCCCGGCGGATAATTTGGGCTTAATCGCATACAGTTCATCGGCAGCTTCTTGCACATATGCTGTACTTGGCGTGCCTGTACCTAATCGGGCCAAGCATTGTTCGAACAGTTCATGCCACTCCGTAATTTCCAGGCCTGCAAGCTCTAATGCCCGTTCCCTGATCTGACTGTACTGTTGATGAGGGATATCTGTATCCTTCTCGGATACTGCATCGGAGCGAAATGCAGACTTGGAAGCTGCGGGCTTCGGTGCCTGTTTCAAAGCCGTGCTGGAATGAGCATTAACGATGGCATGCACGGGCCTTTCCAGCAGCTCGGCATAACTCATCATAACGGCAATGATATGTTTACAGCGCGAACTCACCGGGCAGGTACAGTAGCTGGTGGGCAGAGACTGGACGCTTAAGGTGACATTATACTCTTCAGAGCCCTGCACGTCGGCTGTGATTCCGTGATGTTCCGTAAAGGTTAATGATCCAACGCGTTTCTGTTTATAATATTGGAATCCGCGCATAATCGTCAGATTATTAAAGTGCTCGGCAACCTCTCGAATCAATTGCTGCCACTGTGCATCATCCAGATTCATGTCAATCGGTATGTTCATCATTCCATCTCCTGGGCAATCATAGGTTTAACGATCCATACGCCTTGACGTATGGTGTGGATTTTCTGTATCCATCATATCAGTTATGGGTGTCCACGTGCATGGATTGAGAGAACTTGTAGTAGACTTTTTGATCATTATAAATGGAAACAGCAGGGGTGGATTTACACACCTGCATGCGTTATTGCTCCATATTGTGTATGCTTAGCGTATGTATTCCTTTCAGGAAAGATACAGGCCTTGAAGTGGTCAATTTTAATCAACAGGAGAGAGCATATATGAAAATACTTACGTTAAATACACACGCCTGGGCGGAAGAAGACCAGTTGAACAAGATCAGCCAGCTGGCTGACTTTATTAATACACATCAGTTTGATGTAATCTCCATGCAGGAGGTCAATCAATCCATAGAAGAGACGGCATTGTCTGCAGAACATTTGCAGCATTTTATCTCAACCGATCCGGATGCCGTGATCAAAAAGGACAATTACGCGCATGTCTTGCTGACGCAGCTGACTGATACCTATTACTGGACATGGGTCCCCACGCATATCGGATTCAGCAAATACGATGAGGGTCTGGCGATCCTGAGCCGTACGCCGATTACAGCTTCTTTTGAAGAATATGTATCTCACATGCGCGATTATAGCAACTACCGGACGCGCAAAATTGTGGGTATACAGACGGCCGTTGATGGTGAGGCCACGTGGTTTGTGAACGGACACTATAACTGGTGGGATGATGAACAGGAACCATTCAAGGGACAGTGGGAATTAACGGAGAGCAAACTTGCTCCATATCTAAATCATCCGCTGTTTATTATGGGAGATTTCAATAATGTTGCGGAAGTGCGCGGGGAAGGCTACGATCACATCATCAGCCAAGGCTGGAATGACCTTTACACCACTGCCGAACAAAAAGATGATGGAGCAACGGTAGTCAAAGCCATTGCCGGATGGGCTGACAACAAACGCGATCTTCGGATTGATTACATCTTCTCCAAACATCCGGTCCAGGCGAAAACTTCTACTGTCGTGCTTAACGGCAAGAATGGCCCGGTTGTATCTGACCACTACGGGGTGGCTGTGGAAATTTAGCGAATGATTCTGGTTATCCTGTTGCAAAAATGAAAAGCCTCCGCTGGATTCCTGCACAAGGAAATCAGCGGGTGGCTTCTTTTGTTGAATGCATATGTACATATTATTGCATTTGTCTATTTGTCCGTTCTATTATCTTGCTATTTCTACTCCAAGGCCAGCATCTCGGTCACGAATTTTTTCAGATTCGCACTGGTTTCGCTGAGCTGCTCGATACTTTGCATAAACTCACTGACCAACTGCGCCTGATCCACGGTTGCGGATGTAATCTGCCCAATCTCCAGCTCCATATGCTTCATTGAATCCTGAACGCTGCCTAGTGAAGTTTCGATATCTGCAGCTGCTTGTTTGGTGTGATCCGATAGCTTGCGAACTTCACTGGCAACGACACCGAACCCACTTCCCAGATCGCCGACGCGAGCGGCTTCGATCATGGCGTTCAGGCCAAGCAGATTGGTTTGTTCAGATACTTCGCGGATTACATTGGTTACCTTGGTCACACTGACTGAATTCTCTGCGGCCTGTTTGGAGTTGCGCAAGATCTCTTCCGAGGTCGCGGATAGTTCCTCCGAATGGGCTGCTATCTGCTGAATGCCACCAAGCAGGGCGTTAATGGTTGCTTCATTTTCACTGATTAGCTTCTCAAGGGTGATATGGTTATCCAGCGCGTAGTTTACGCCCAATATGCCAACAACCTGGTCGTTCTCTTTAATAGGAATGAGTATGGCGTCAAAAGGTCTGCCTTGCAGATCGCCTGGCATTCTTGCCACGGTACGGGAATCCCGGTTCGTCAGCATTTTGAAATCCTTATAGTCTTCGTGCAGCTCGTCCCCTACTTTAACTCCAATCTCCAGCCCGTTGGCCTCGGAAAAATATAACACTTTCTCATGATCATTAATGGATATGGAAACATCGTCACGAAACATCTGTCTTACAAAAGGCATAGCATTTACCAAAGATTCAAGGATACTCAAGGCTCATCTTTCCTTTCCCATACAAAAAGTGGAATTTCCAATCTAATACCTTTATCGGCAGGTCATTCCCATTTTTAAACCGATTCTCTAATTTTGTCGATATAAGACGAATTGTTCAGAATTGGTTCAGAGCTCCCTTATATAATGTGCAGGACGCGATATGCCTATATTTATTGATTGAAGTTGAACCACACCTGAATGACATTTATATATTTTGGATTGGGGGAGCTTTTCTTGAAAAGACATCATTTTATCTGTTCGCTGCTTGCAGCTTCGTTGTTAACAACACCTTTGTGGAACACACAGGCCAATGGGGCAGCTGTATTTACGGATATTGAAGGATCATACGCCAAGGACGCGATTGTAAGGCTGCAAAATGAAGGGATCATTACCGGAATCAGCGATGGTCGCTTCAATCCGGCCGGTCAAATCAAAAGACAGGATTTTGCCATAATCATAGCCAAAGCATTGAAACTGGATATATCTAATGTACCTTCCAGTCCGACTTTTTCGGATGTGCCTGCCAATAGCTATGCTTACGCTTCAATTGAAGCTGTGTATCAAGCAGGATTATTGAACGGCTTGGGTAACGGGAAATTCGGCAGTGGTCAGACGTTATCGAGACAGGATATGGTGGTTACCCTGATGAGAGCGATGGGGACGGACGTAACGGGCAAAGCCGCTTCATTAACGTTCAAG
This sequence comes from Paenibacillus sp. FW104-T2, assembly GCF_058789975.1. Classification (NCBI taxonomy): domain Bacteria; kingdom Bacillati; phylum Bacillota; class Bacilli; order Caryophanales; family Paenibacillaceae; genus Paenibacillus; species Paenibacillus sp. FW104-T2. The sequence continues at coordinate 134,293 of NZ_JBYTCE010000019.1, forward strand.
GATAGCAGCAGCATATCGGATTACGCCAAGGATGCAGTCGGCGCTGCCCAGGAAGCCGGCTTCATTGTGGGCGACAGAAATAACATGTTCAATCCAGTACTACAGGCAGATCGTCAGGCGGTAGCGCTGACCGCTTCCCGTTTTCTGCAGGCAATAGAGGAAAAGCTAACTACCCAACCTGAACCAACGCCAGTACCGGAAACTGAGCCGGAATCAGAACCAGCACCTGCCCCAGCTCCATCGACAACCACGAACAGTGGGGGTTCATCATCAGGTGGCAGTAGCGGCGGAGGCACCATCCCCTCGGTACCTTCTGACATAACGGCACCATCAGTGAATGTGAACCAGATTTTCTTTAACGATAACTACAGCGGAACACAAGATCAGCTTTGGGGAGAGGCAGGAGCAGTAAGCGAAGCGGGAGCTGTCGTTAAGGCATATCCGTGGAAAGATCTCAACGAAGATGGAAAAGTGGACAGTAACGAGCTGAACTCAGCCATTGTGCTTGGCGAGAGCTTGAGTGATGGATCATTCACAGCGGGAGATATTGGGGATTATCCAGCAGGAATATATCGGTTTATTATGACTGCTACGGATAAGGCAGGCAACGAAACTGCCCGGGACGTGGCGAGTTTGTTGAAGATCAAGCTGGTCCATAATGAGCAGCCGGTACTGGACGTTGAGGCCCCGACTGTGGACATTAGCAAATTTAAAGTTATTGATAACTACAGTGGTACGTTTGATCAAATTCAGGGTGAGCCAGGGGCCATTGGTGAAGAGAATGCCATTGTGGCTTTCTACAAATGGTCTGATGATAATAATAACGATATCGTGGACCAAGAAGAACTTGCAAGTCCTCTTCTACTTGGTACTAGTCAGGCTGACGGTTCACTTCCTCCGACCATTTTGCTTGACCTTCCACCAGGAGACTATAGATATGTGATTACTGCCAAGGATCAGGCTGGTAACGAATCGTCTAAAGATAATGCACATGTGTTTGCATTTACGCTTGTCAAAGGCGAGGCTCCTGTAGATATTCCTACTGCTGCATCAAGCCATTTTGGGTTTGATGGGAAAGAAGATAAAACGAAATATCTCCAAACAGAATATCAGAATTTTCCTTTTACCTTGGATTATAGTCTTGGAGAAGAGTTTGTAGATGGTACGATTGAATATTCAACCGATGCATTTAAGTTTAGTGTGGATGATTCCTACGTTATAAATGGCGTTCCTTACAGCATCGATGACAGTCAGATCAGTAATGATGGGCATACCCTTAGACTTGATAAAATAAATTCAGGTGCTGGTACTGTAGTCATTTTGAAATTGGGGAACAAAATGAATGACGTAAGAAAACAGTATGATATGTTTATTCGTGTGGATGCGGATGGGAACGGACTGTCCAAATCTGAATATGCAGAAGATAGACTAATTATTAACTTTACCATTTTCGGATGATTGCATCTGTCCGGGCCACAACCTTGTGGTCCGGTTTTTTTACTGGGGAAAAGAAGGGGAGGATCAAAATTTAGAATTATGAAAGCGCAAACAAATTTCTGTAGCCAACCAACAAACCTGTCAGTTATACTGGGGATATTATTCGGCTGTTTGCAATAAGCTTGGAGTCATAAGCTTACGCTTCAATTGCTGTGGTACAAGGGATTTTCTCACCAAGGTTAAGCGCTATACCCCAATTGTATACTTGGACAATTACGTTTGAAGAGAGTGTGTTTATTCCATCCGGAGAGGACTGTGGCAATCCATGACAACGTATTTTGATGAACCGCAGAGTATGTACTACCGTTTTGGAGAGGATCAGGATCAGATATTGAAGGTGCTGGCTGAGAGGTATATCGGTGCCAACGCGCAAGCTGACTTTGTATATCGGGTGTTCCAGAAGTCGGGTATTCTGCAGAATGAGAAGGGGTTATATGATTTCAATCTGAGTGAACGATTCACGGATACCCACAAAGGACAAGTAGCCTATGCCGCAGCCCTGGTATGGGGAGATGAGACTCGAAACCTGGATGTGCTTATTCGCTGCTACGGGCCTGTTCGTTTCTATTTTAATGATCAGCTGGTGTATCGCTCAACGGTAATGGACGAGATTAATCCGGACGCCACGGTAAAATTGGGGATCGACATCAAGCCCGGCTGGAATACGTTATTGCTTGAAATGAAATATACCCCTGCCGGTTTTGGATGCCAGTTTGGTTCGGATGAAGGGAAAGTGCGCATTTTGAATGTGCTTGCGCCTTTTCAGGAACGTCAGGGACAAGCTGGATGGATTTACACGAAGCCTGTTGATCAGGAAGAAGCTGCCCGCGCATTCAGTACTTCATCCCCACACGGAAATATTGAACCTAATTGGAACCTGTTTGGACGGGAACAGGATGATATATTTGAGTGGTTTCCGAATAGGGAGTGGTCCATTGAACAGCAGGCCAGACCGACATTGGAGCGATTATATGGACATGTTCCTGGACAGCAGGCCTACGCTTGGACGCGAATAAACAATAGGGACTCGGTGGGAAGCCTTATAAGTTTATCCGGCCATTCTTCCGGACCGCTAACGATATGGGTAAATGGGAAGCCAGCTGTACAGTTACAGAAAGCAGGATCATTCGAGTCTGAAATACAGGCATCATATGGTCAGAACGATCTATTAGTATGCAGCGAATGCAGCGCGACCACTGGGCCATGGAGTTTCACTTTGAACGCAGCCGTGAATGGGAAGCCGCTTGAATTGGAACTGCCCAAACAAGTGCATGGAGCTTCAGGGGAGAAGTGGATGTATGTTGGTCCTTTCCAAGCGGGAATGGAGCCGGAAGTGCAAGATTTATTGCGAACAGACCGTGTGTACAGAATCAATGCTTCACCGGGCAGCAATGAAGACGATAACCAAAACAAACATGGGGAGCATACGTATTGGCAGCTGGATCAGCCAGATGCATGGATTCGCCCGTATTATGAAAATGCAATGCTTAGCAATAAGTGGACGGTTGGCAGTGTGACCAATTACGGCCGCTGGGATTATCCGCTGGGTGTAACTGTTTATGGACTACTGCAAACGGGACGTTATCTGGATCGACCCGATATCATTCGTTATGCAACGGAGCATGTGCAGGCATGCACCCGAATGTATGATTACTCGCTATGGGATCGGGAACAATACGGCTTCCCGGCGGTTAACCAGCAGCTGGTCATGATGAAAATGCTGGATAACTGCGGCTCTTTTGGTTCAGCCATGCTTGAGGCGTACTCGGAATGCCAGGACCCCACTTTTGTAACGATTGCCGAGCGTATTGCTGATTTCATGCTCTTCCGGTTGGAGCGGCAGGAAGACGGTGCGTTTTACCGTGAGTGTATTGGGGAATTTGCCGAGAATACCATGTGGGCAGATGATCTTTACATGAGTACCCCGTTTCTGGTTCGGTATGCTCGTCTGACAGGGGAGCAATCAGCGCTGGACGAGGCAGCCAGACAATTTATACTTTATCGCAAATATCTGTTTATGCCTGAGTTCAAAATGATGTCTCATGTATATGATTTCAAATATGAACAAGCAACTCATATTCCGTGGGGGCGTGGGAACGGATGGACACTGTTTTCCCTGACCGAAGTATTGGAGGCTTTGCCTGTAGAGCACCCCGATCGCCCGGCATTAATCCGGTTCTTTAATGAGTTGTGTGATGGTTATGCAGCTTTGCAGGGAGAGGGAGGATTATGGCATCAGGTGCTGAATGATGCAAACACGTACCAGGAAGCTTCCTGTACCGCCATGTTTGCATATGGGTTTGCGCGGGGCGTTCGCTTCGGCTGGTTGGAGCAGCCAGAGCGTTATATTGAAGCTTCAGAGCGGGCATGGAGTGGATTGACCCGGACAGCTATCGACCGCCAAGGCAATGTACACGGGGTATGCAGTGGGTCCAGATATGCTTTTACGGCGGAATACTACGATAAGGATCTGCTGACTGTAACGAATGATAACCATGGTATTGGCATTATGATGCTGGCAGGTACCGAAGTGGCGAAAATGAAAGAGCACTTGGCTAGGCAGACCACAACATCTGCAATAGTGACGCAACCCTCAATGTGAGAGAAAATGAGGTCTCCCATGGAGATGATGCATTCGTGACATGACAAACCGCCGGAGGATTTACTCCGGTGGTTTTTACTCCCTAACCCCTTACTTTTTTGACAGGAAAGCTTACTTTTGTTTATGTCATGAGCGGTAATACGCCGTTACAATAGTTTTGTAAGCGATTCCATAATAAAAGGGGAGAAAATTCATTCATGTTGATCACTAAAAAATGGGTAACCCTGTTCTGCATGTCCCTGTTGTTATTGGCTACAGCCTGTTCCGGAGCATCTTCCGGGTCTACTGCTTCATCTGGTGAGAAAAGTGAGGAAGCTGCCTCGGGCAGCATTCAGCTGCGCATGACCTGGTGGGGATCACAGACTCGCCATGATCTGACGACCAAAGTGATCAAATTGTTTGAAGAGAAACACCCCGGTATTACGATCAAACCGGAATACTCCGGCTGGGATGGATATTTTGATAAGCTGACCACGCAGGTAGCCGGTTCGAATGCACCGGATATTGTACAGATGGATTACGCTTTTCTTACCGACTTTGCCCGGCGTGGTGCACTTCTCGACCTGACCCCATACAGCGAGAGTAAAGAACTCCGTACAGATGACCATGACGCGAGCATGCTCAAAGCCGGATCGATTGATGATAAATTATACGCAATTACGTTAGGCGTAAATGCACCCGGAGTCATTTACGACGCGACTCTGTTTAAGGAACTTGGAATTGAAGAGCCTCAGGAGAGCTGGACATGGAAGGACTTTAGCGATATTGCAGCCAAGATTGCTGCAGAAAAGGGTGAAGGTTTCTACGGATCAGCGGATGTATCGGGAACGACCAACATGTTTGAGGTGTTTATTCGTCAAACAGGCAAGGGACTATTCGAAGGTGGGACGATGGCGGCAACCCATGAGGAGCTTCAGCAGTGGTTTGACATGTGGGGAGCCCTTCGCGAGAATGGGGGCGTTACCCCTGCCGAAGTGACGGCGTCCACAACCAACGCATTGGAGACACGTCCGATCTCGCTGGGTACGGCCGCGATGGATTTTGCATGGTCCAACCAATTATTAACGTTCCAGCAGGTGAACAAAAACCAGGATCACAAGCTTGGCATACAAGTGCTCCCGCATGGCGAGAACGAAAAACAAATCGGTGAATACCTGAAAGCAGGCCAGTTCCTGTCGGGTTACGCCAAAACCAAACATCCGAAGGAAGTGGCCATGTTTATTGACTTCATGGTGAACGATCCGGAGGCAACTGCCATTCTCGGCTCCGAGCGGGGAGTACCCGTCAACTCCAGCATTCGTGAGAAAATGCAACCTACGCTGCCTGAAGCGGAGCAAGCTATCTTCCAGTTTATCGACGTCGTATCCAAAAACTCCAGTGAAATTGACCCGCCTTACCCGCAGGGATTTTCCGAAGTGGATACCAGCTTCAAGAGTGCAAGTGAGCAGATCGCCTTTGGTCAAGGCAGCACATCGGATGTGATTGCCCAATTCATTGAAGGCGCCAAGGCAACACTTGCATCGAGTCAATAGAGCCTTGAACAGATCCGGACTTCAAATTCCGCGGGGAGGTTGCGAAGATGAGTACAACACAGATCGGTCAAGCCCGGACCGAGCGTATGACAGCCCGGCGGGTGAAACGGAGGTATGCCCATAGTGGAGCAGCACTTCTGTTTCTGGCCCCATGGCTGGTTGGGTTATTGTTTCTGACCCTAGGCCCAATGTTGGTTTCATTATACATTTCGTTTACAGACTACAGTATCCTGGCCGCCCCTTCCTGGGTCGGTCTGGGTAACTACACGACCATGTTTACATCGGATAAGCTGTTTATCCAGTCGCTGAAGGTGACCTTTACGTATGTTGCTGTGTCCGTTCCGGTTAAATTGATCTTTGCCTTGCTTGTCGCGATGCTGCTTAACAAAGGAATTCGCGGGCTGGGTATTTACCGGACCGTATATTACATTCCCACCTTGCTTGGAGGCAGTGTGGCCATCGCCATGTTATGGCGCAAAATGCTGGGTGGCGACGGCCTGCTCAATGGCGTGCTTGCCATGGTGGGGATCAAGGCACCGGATTGGGTGGCTAATCCGAAATATGCGCTGTATTCCATCGTGCTGTTATCCGTATGGCAGTTCGGATCATCCATGATTATTTTCCTGGCAGGCCTGAAGCAAATTCCACCTGAATATGACGAAGCTTCTGCGGTAGACGGTGCTGGTCCGCTCCGGCGTTTCTTCAATATAACGCTGCCGATATTATCGCCGGTTATCTTTTTCAATCTGGTCATGCAGCTGATCACCTCCTTTCAATCATTCACGCAAGCCTTCGTCATCAGCAATGGAAGCGGGGGTCCTGTAAATTCAACATTGATGTATTCCCTATATCTCTATAAGAAGGGATTCTCCTTCTTTCAGATGGGTTATGCATCGGCGATGGCCTGGGTGCTGGTAATCCTGATCGGCGTGTTTACATTGCTGGTATTCCGCAGCAGCAAGCTGTGGGTCCATTATGAGGATGGTGGGAAATCATGATTGGACAACGGAATTCTGCTGTTTGGGTCATGGCGAAACATATTTTGATTTCAGGAATTGCCCTCGTCATGCTGTATCCAGTGCTCTGGATGCTGGGCAGTTCGTTCAAGCCGGGACATATGATCTTCACGGAGACGTGGTTCTGGCCGCAGGAATGGAACTTTCAAAATTACATGAACGGCTGGACGGGAATCCAGGGTAACCCGTTCTCCCGTTTCCTGACCAACTCCATTGTTCTGTCACTGGGTGCGGTGCTGGGCAATGTGGTCTCTTGCTCAATGGCGGCGTATGCCTTTGCCAGGCTGGATTTTCGTTTCAAGGCAATCTGCTTCGGTCTGATGTTAATGACGATCATGCTGCCACATCATGTGACGCTGATCCCGCAGTATATCCTGTTCAACCATTTGGAATGGGTGAATACGTACCTGCCTCTGGTGGTGCCCAAATGGCTCGCCACGGATGCCTTCTTTATTTTCCTGATGGTTCAATTCTTCCGCGGTCTGCCCAAAGAGCTGGATGAGGCGGCAACCATTGATGGCTGTGGACCCGTCCGCATATACACGAAGGTCATTATTCCGCTGGCCTTTCCGGCGCTGGTGACCACGATGATCTTTACCTTTTTGTGGACATGGGATGATTTTTTCAGTCAACTGATCTATCTGAGTGATGTCAGCAAATACACAGTACCGCTGGGGCTGCGCTTGTTCCTGGATTCCAGCTCCCAATCGGATTGGGGTCCGATGTTTGCCATGTCGGTGTTATCGCTCGTGCCTTGTTTCATCGTATTTATGGTCTGCCAAAAGTACTTCGTGGAAGGGATCGCGACCTCCGGGCTCAAAGGGTAATTTTCAAACGAAATGAGTTGGTTTCATGGGGAAACGAAGATTATCCCTGTTTATCAATCACAAACTGCAGCAAAGCAAGCTCACCACGCTGATGGTGACTTGCTTTATTGCGTTTAACCTGCTGCTTGTATCGGGCATCGTCTGGCTGGCGTATCAGTCTTTTTCTACCGTAACTTTTACCGAGATTAGCAAAGCACGGCTTGCACTCCTTAACGAGAGCACCCGGCGCGGTTTTGATTTTATTACTGGAGTGACAGGAACCGCCTATTCGCTGGCGAGCAACAGAGAGCTCTCAAGTTTGCTGGAGACGGCAGGAACAGGGAGGCTTACACAAATTCACCAAAGACGGGAGTTAGCCAAAATACTGGACCATACGCTTGTTGTTAGTGAAGGTATCACTTCCGTGGAATTGTATACGGATGCGTTCAATGGGGTTAACGTCACGATGCCTGAACGGATCTTTCCAGTAGATACGATTGCAGGTGAAGCATGGTTCGCAGCTCTGGAACATGCAGATGCAGCCTGGGTACCTCTGCGGGAAAATGAATCAGGACATTCCCTGGTTGGTTATGCCCAGCGGATCTTCGACAGTCGTGGCAGTACGGCGGCCTATGTCCTTATCCGTTTGAGCCGTGCCGATATTGTACGCCGATTTGCAGACATGCCCATGGTATTGGATGGACAGGTGCTGCTCGTGGACACGGCGGGGAACGTCATAATGCAGATGGGTGGTGCCGATCCGGTAAGGGCTTATGACCAACGTTCCAGTGTTCATGAAGATGCAGTTGTCGCTAATTCGCTCCTGCCAGTGGATACAGCCGCTCGGGGAACGCTACCGATCGTAGACAGTGAATGGATTCAAGAGCATGCCCAGCAGAATGAAGATGGATTCGAGGTAGTATCTGGCGATGGTGGCGGTGCGCAGCTCGTGCTGTATTCCAAGCCCGCGACACTTCAGTGGCGTTTGGTACAGACGATTCCTGTACATACGCTGCTATCTCCGGTCAGGTATGCCGGATGGCAGGTGCTCAGTATTGCTGTGGTCGGACTGGTATGTTCAGCTGTATTCGCGTATTTGTTTGTCCGGCGCATTATCCGGCCCCTTCTTCAGCTGATTAAGCGAATGAGACAGCTTGAGAAGGGTGACTTTGAAACCAGGGTACAGCTCTCGTTTACCCAGGAGTATGCTCATCTGGCTTATGGCTTCAATCATATGGCTTCCAGACTGACGGAATTGATGAACCAGGTGAAGGAGGAGAGCCGCGCCAAGCGAGAGGCCCAGACAAGTCTGCTGGAGGCACAGATCAAACCTCACTTTCTCTACAATACACTGGATATGATCCACTGGCGTGCGCTTGATTATGAAGCCAAAGATATTAGCCGCATGATTGTTCAGCTCAGCAAACTTTTACGCATTGGCCTTAGTGGAGGTAAAATGTTCATTAAAATTCGCGATGAGCTCGAGCATGCCCGTTGTTATGTCAGCATTCAGGCCGAAAGATTGCCTTTCTCCATTCAATATGCAGAACAGATCGATCCGCGTGTCCGGAGCTGTTACATCCCCAAAATTATTTTGCAGCCTTTTATTGAAAATGCCGTCATACATGCAAATCCTAAAGATGAGACACTTCAAATCCGTGTGGAAATATGGGAAGAGACTGAGGATCCATCCAGGGTCGTTATTCAGATTATGGATAATGGTCAAGGTTTACCAGAAGAGTGGGGGCTGGAAAGTTCATCAGGTATCGGTGTAAGAAATGTACATCAGCGCATTCAGTTATATTGTGGCAAGGGATATGGCGTTCATTTACGTACAGGTAGCTCGGGTGGTGTGCAAGTAACGATCTCACTACCGCGTATTGAGACGGAAGAGCAGTTAAATCTCTGGCTGGACGGTGAAAACATATGAAAACCATCATGCTTGTAGATGACGATCCACATATGATTAAGGCTTTAACCGAACATATTGAGTGGCCTTCTCTGGGTCTGAGAATTGCAGGCACAGCTTCCAACGGTGTAGATGCGCTTGAACAATTCGAGCGGCTGCGCCCTGATCTGATCATGACCGATGTTTACATGCCAGGGATGACAGGGTTGGAGGTAACACAGGCACTTCGCCGCAATTATCCTCATCTACCGATTATTATTTTAAGTGGATACGACGAATTCGAGAATGCTCGGGCCGCCATGCGGTGGGGAGTGAATCATTTTCTGCTGAAACCGGCAGAGGTGGAAGAGATTGAATCTGTGCTGCGTGAAGTTCTGCTGGAACAGGAGGTGCGAGAGCGGCATGAGCGGCTGGAGCGGACATACAAGCAGGAGATCGGGAAGGTAGTTCCCTACTTGCGCAAACAGTTTCTGCATGAACTCCTGACCACACGTTATCAGGCCAATGAGCTGCCTAGCGAACGTATGGCTTACGTGGGCATTCCCTTGTCTGCGCAGGTAAGCGCAATAAGTCTGCAGCTGAATCGCCCCGGATTTCTGACAAAGATGAAAGAGCGTGACTGGCAGCTGCTCCGCTACGGGGCGGCTGATATTATTCAGGAAACGATCAAGGAACAATCGGTGCGCTTGCCGAACAGTCAGGTAGAGATCCTGGATTATTCAGATCAGGTTTTTGTGCTGCTTCTTTTTGGCGGAGATGAGCTGCTTGATGAGATGTACTCCCTTGTGGAAAGGATGATTGAGCAAGTATTTACGTATCTCAAAATGGAGATGAGCGCTGGGATTGGAACAACCAAAAATCATCTGTGCGGGGTAATGGACTCTTATTTGGAGAGCAGAGAAGCACTTGAGATGGCGGAATTTGAGGGAGGAAGCCGAATCTATTTATATAACTCCATCCAAAGAGTGGAAACGAGTGTACATGATTATTCTATGCTGCTGCAGCAATGGAACGAGTCATGGGCAGACATGAAGATTGATTTGGCAGAAGAGGCGTGGCTTTTAATCCACCAGATGTTTAAGGTTGGCAAGTGTACTGGCCTTCAGGATGTACAGGTGGTAGCCGTAAGTCTTTTTAATACCTTAATCCACAGTTGGAATAGACAATATCCCTTGTTACGCCCGCCAATGGCCATGAGCGAGTTTCTCAGGGATATTCAAACCAAATATTCGTTGCAGGATCTGCTATGCTGGATGGATGCATTTATTGGAGAATGGATCGAGCATACACGGAAAGAGATGACGGAGAAAAAGAGCAATAAACTTGTCGATCAGGTGAAACAGTATGTGGAGCAGCATTATGCTGAAGAAATCAGTTTTGAGGCTATAGCGAAGGGACTTTTTGTACATCCAAAATATCTGAGCCAGCTATTCAAAAGGGTAACCGGGGAAAATTTCGTGGGTTATCTAAACGGATATCGAATTCAAAAGGCGATAGAGCTGCTGCAATCTGGTCATTACATGGTCTACGAGGTTAGTGAGATGACGGGGTTCCGAAACGCGACGTATTTTAGTCAGGTATTCAAAATGCTTACGGGCAAAAGTCCATCCGAATTTGGATAGGAGATAGAGGGAAGGGTAGATATGAAGATTCATACACAGGAGTTTATCATAAAAGGAATGGCTTTTTCGATTAGATCGGCAGAAGAGAGGGATGCAGAGTCGTTATCTTTGCTTCGTGTACAGATCGATGGAGAAACGGAGAACATGGACCGGGAGCAGGGCGAAGCTTATATCGATACAGCGGGGTTCAGGAATATTATCCGTTTGGACACAGAGAAAGATCGAAACTTGTTTCTTGTGGCTACTGTGCAGGATGAGATTGTTGGGTACGCCAGATGTGAGGGGTCTGACCTGAAGCGGTTTTCCCATAGAGTTGAGTTTGGGGTGTGTGTTGCTCGAAATTACTGGGGCTATGGCATCGGAAATAAACTGCTGGAATCGTCACTCCATTGGGCTGACAGGAGCGGTGTTGAGAAAGTGACGCTGACTGTATTAGAAACCAATGATAGAGCAATAGAGCTATATCAAAGAATGGGTTTTGGAATTGAAGGTGTGTTGAAAAAGGATCGCAGACATGCGAACGGGGAGTACTACGATACGATTGTGATGGGTAGATTCGGAAACAAGTAGGGGGGATTGGCAGTGGTTGGGCCACCTAATCAGATATCTAACCATCGGCTTCTACTATTAATAGATGATATATAACGTAGTAGGTGATTTGTATTAGATCATATAAGTTGTATCAAAGGATTCAGAATGCTTTCAACAGCGAATCCAGAAATGCTTCCGGAAAGAAACTAGTGAGTTTACCTCTACTGTAACAATACATGTCTACCTAATGAATGGATTGGGATAGATGTTGACTTCTGTCTGATAAGTATAGATATAGTCTGTACATTGATGACTGCAGGAATATGGTCAAGGTATCTGTATAAATCTATTCTTTCTCCGATATTAGCATTTGGGATATTTTACATGTAGTAATTACTCTTTCAGCATGGTATATTCTAATTCCGGCCATGAAAACACGAGAAACACGGTGCGGTAAGCTAGCTTAACAAGCTTCGAAAGAAACTTCAAAAAAGTGCTTGCTAAATTGGTTCGGACATGATAAGATATAAAAGTTGCTGAAGAGAACAACACATCGGATGCAAACAACGTTTGATCTTTGAAAACTGAACAACGAGTGAGTAAATGATCTTGCTTGCAAGATCAACAAATGAGATTTTTAAT